>VBWD01000002.1 GCA_006218055.1 Gallionellaceae bacterium | reverse complement strand
TGCCGATACACCAGCCGTAGGGGTCAGTTTGGAAATCGCCTTCCTCGTTCATCTTCTTGCCGCTGGGTAGGGGAAACGGGGTGATGGCGCAAGGAGAATCAAATGGCAGGAATCTATGGTATCGGAGTCAGTGCACTAAAAGCAGCGCAGGCAGGTATCGCCGCGACTACGCACAATATCGCTAACGCCAACACACCCGGATATTCTCGACAAGAGGTTATGCAGACGGCGGAGATGCCGCAGAACACGGGCGCAGGCTATTTTGGCCAAGGCGCCAACGTGACTTCGGTGTTGCGTCGTTACGATCAATTCCTGGGTGTACAAGTTTTAGAGGCGCAGACGCAAACGAGCAATCTGACTGCCCAGTTCGACCTTGCACAGCAGGTGAGCAATCTGTTTGGCGATCCCAATGGCGGGCTAACGCCGGCATTGCAGGACTTTTTTGGTTCGGTTAATACCGTGTCGAATGCTCCGGAATCTATATCCGCAAGACAAACCATGATTGGCAGTGCTCAGTCTTTGGTGAATCGGCTCGACACCTTCGATCAGCGTCTTAGCCAGATTCGTGAGAGCCTGAACGGACGGATGACGAGTAGCGTGACGTTGATCAACAGTTACGCAAAGCAAATCGCCGCCTTGAATGACAATATCGTTCAGCTTCAGGCCAAGACTCCAGGCCAAGCTCCGAATGATTTGTTGGATCAACGTGACCTTTTGATCAGTCAGCTCAGCCAAGAGATCCGCGTGACCACGGTAAGTCAGCCTGAGGGCTCAGTGGATGTGTTCATTGGTAATGGGCAATCGTTGGTGGTCGGTAATACGATATCTTCCTTGCACACGGTGACATCCACTACCGACCCAACTGCACTCGATGTGGCTTATTTGAATAATGGCAAATCTGCGAAAATCCAACAGAGCGAATTACAAGGGGGCAATCTCGGCGGGTATCTGGACTTCCGTCAGAACATCCTTGATCCGGCAGTCAACTCGCTTGGGCGCATTGCTATAGGCTTGGCGGAGACATTAAACCAGCAGCATCAGCAAGGGATGGATCTTAAAGGTGCGCTCGGCACTGCTTTCTTCGCTAGTGCGGCACCCCGAGCAACACCTGCCTCCAGCAATCTCGGATCTGGGGCGCTGACCGCGACTATCAGTAATGCGTCAGCGTTGACCGCGAGTGATTACAGCGTCCAGTTCGATGGGGTTAATTACAATATTTTCGATACGACAAGTAACACGTTGGTGCAGTCATTCACAGCAGCTCAACTTACCGCGGGGCAAGTCGTCGTGGGCACGGGTATCACCTTGCAATTGACTGGAACTGCTTCTGTCGGGGATTCATTCTTGGTTCGTCCCACAGCGGATGCCGCAAAAGGGATCACGCTCAATATCACTGACCCAACCAAGATTGCTGCGGCCTCTCCGGTTCGCTCGAATGCGCCGATAGCCAATGCAGGTTCGGGTGTTATCGGTGGCGCTACAGTTGATTCCACAGTGGTGCCCCTGTTGCCGCTGAATGCAAATTTGCAGAACTCTGTGACGGTGACGTTTACCGATGCTACGCACTTTACGGTGACGGATAACACGACGGCGACTAATTTGGCGGTTGGAACACTTTATAACCCGGCTGTTGGAGCGACCCTTTCTTTTAATGGATGGACGGCCAAGCTCACTGGCGCACCATCAGTTAACGATACTTTTACGATTCAAAGAAACACCAATGCCAGCAGTGACGGCACCAACGTGCTCAAGATGGCCGAGTTGCAAACCGCCAACACCATGGCCAACGGCACCACAAGTTATCAGGGGGCATACGGACAGTTGATCAGTCAGGTGGGCACTCAAACGCGGGAACTTGATGTCACCAGCAAAGCCCAATCGAACATGTTGGCGCAGGTGGTCAAAGCCCAGCAATCTACTTCAGGTGTCAATCTTGACGAGGAAGCCGCCAATCTATTGAAGTATCAGCAAGCCTATCAGGCGGCAGCAAAGGCCATGGCTATCTCGCAGACTATGTTTGATTCACTGCTGCAACTGGGAGGTTAATCATCATGCGTATCAGTACTAGTACTTTTTACAACGAGAGCGTCACCTCGATGAATCAGTTGCAAGTCAATATCGCGCAGACGACTCAGCAACTTGCCACGGGACGTAAGATACTTTCTCCAGCAGACGATCCTGCGGCTGCGGCGAGGGCTTCTGAGCTGACCCAAACCGATTCGGCAAACACACAGTTCGGATCTAATCGCATTGCAGCGACCAACGTACTCTCGCTGGCGGACGGCGTCTTAGAAAGCGTGACCAACTTGCTCCTGGATGCTAAGGATGTAAGTGCGGCAGCGGCCAATGGCATGCTAAATCCCGCGGCTCGAAAATCGATGGCAGCTGATATTCAAGGCCGCTTGCAAGAATTACTTGGCCTCGCCAACAGCAGTGACGGTACCGGCAACTTTATATTTGCCGGCGCTCAAGGAAAGGTTCAGCCATTCGCCGACACAGCGGCTGGCGTGGTGTATCAAGGCGATGATGTGCAGCGAAAGGTGCAAGCAGCACCCGGACGTCAGATCCCCATCACTGATTCTGGTGCCGACATCTTCATGCGCATCCGCAATGGCAACGGCACATTCAATGCCGCGCCTGCGCTTGCTAACGTGGGCGACAGTACGATCAGTCAGGGCATCGTTACCGACGTTGCCTCCTATGCAGGTCAAAGCTATCAAGTTGCCTTCACCGTGGCTGCAGGTGTCACTCAGTACACCGTGACTGATGTCACCGTTCCAGCAACACCAGTGGTTGTCGTCCCTGCGACCAACTATTTGAGCGGACAAGCCATTAGCTTCAACGGCATCCAATTCGAGATCAAAGGCACGCCTGCCAACAACGACAAATTTGATGTAGCCCCAAGCAAAAACCAAACTATCTTTGATACCCTCACTAAACTAGTGGCGACATTGAATACCAATATTCCAACAGGCAGTCCGATGAATGTTGCAACTTATCGGCAAGGACTGAGTGACGCGTTCAATACGTTGGATCAAAGTTTGAGTTCAGTCTTGGGGGTGCGTGCCACCATGGGCGCCAGACTCAAAGAGTTGGATGCACTGAACGTGACGGGGGATAATCTGGGCCTGGAATACAAGGCCACCCTGTCGAAGATACAAGACACCGACTACAACAAAGCTATCAGCGAACTTACTCAACAACAGATGGTGCTGACGGCCGCGCAAAAATCGTTCTCGCAGGTTTCGAAGATGTCGCTGTTCGATTACCTATAAAAGTAGGAAGCACTTCCCCTTCAACGGCACACAGTTTGTGTGCCGTTTTATTTTGTATTCCCTGATACGCCACAAATAAGGCTTGGCTTATTGACGAAGCGGTTCTGTGTGGTTAGGGTGCGCGTCGAATCTGCAACTACGGCATAGCCCGTATCAAAACCATAAAGAGAACACGCGTGTCCAAAGACCTCACCGATTTTCATACCCTCGATCTCATCGCGCCTGCACTGCATGTCACTTGCGGTCAGGTGTTGATGGATAGGCAGCGCCATATCGCCATTGTGGCGAAGCGAGGCAGGTCGAGTGCGCATTTGATACAGGTCAAATCGGGCATGCTGAAACTGACCAAGCTCACCGCTAGGCAGTTGGTGGATGAATGGCTGGATGCGGACTATCCCTTCGATCAGGCCGTTGCGAAGTTGCTTGAGTTGGGCAAGCAGCATGGCATCACCGAAGCGGCGCGTGTCGCGCTGGAAGGCTTGGCTAAATCAGGGCGCGAGCCGGTGCAGGAGAATCTGTTCGCTTGTTGACTCGGGATGCCAGCCAGTGTGACGGAGTCGGGAGGGCTTGGTTATTAGCCAACGAAACGATAACAATTCTTGCCGCCATCCTTGGCGAGATACATCGCAGTGTCGGCTACCTTGACCAATTCCTCGGCATTGCCGCCACTGTTGGGGTAGACGGCGATACCGATACTGACTCCAACGGTACAGGACTGATCGTGCAGTATGAATGGCTGTCGTATTGTGTCTAACATCTTCTGCGCGACGATGTCTTTGCCGTTCTCTGTGCCCACGTTGCATAAGATGGCGGTGAACTCGTCACCGCCCATGCGCGCCACCGTGTCTGAATCACGTACACATGCCTGGATACGTTTTGCGGCTTCGATGAGAAGCGCATCGCCGATATCGTGTCCTAGTGTGTCATTGATCTTTTTGAATCCATCGAGATCGAGGAATAGCACAGCGACCGATTCTTTGTCGCGTCTGGCCCTGGCAATAGCTTGGTTGAGCCTGTCGTAGAACAGGATACGGTTGGGAAGTCCGGTCAGTCCGTCGTGGTGGGCAAGGTGGGTGACTTGTTCATTGGTCTGCTTCAAGCGCGTCAACAGCGTCCACAAAAAACGTGCCTGGAATCCTCCGACTACGTTCTCAGCGCCTAATTGCGACTCGGCATAGACGGAGACAGTGTCATTACCCGTTAGATTGAATGCGAGGCAAGGCTTACAGGCTTTGATGGCGGTCGCGACATCGGTAAAGTGTGGGACACCTAGCTGGGTGGCGATGAGCAATGCGGGCGCGGCACTGTTGCTATCGACGACGCCCGCGATCTGGATCGATGGATCTTCGCTAAACAACTCCAACATCGCTGTGCCACCACGTCCGGCACCGATCACCAATACTTTTTGTTTCGTTACTTGAGCAGACATTTTTATTTCCCCCTGAATATTTATTATCGTGATACTCGTCGGCGTGCTGATCGCTTAAGGACTTGCCAGTTGCGACATGATACGCCCGACCGTATCCAACGCCTGATGGGTGAAGAAGTCGAGTAGCGGAGCGAGGAAGGGGAGAATCAATGCGAGGGCGCCGAAGCCGACCGCCAACGTGATGGGGAAGCCGACCGCGAAGATGTTGAGTTGTGGTGCGCTGCGGGTGAGGATGCCGAGTGCCAAGTTGGTGATGAGCAGGGCTGCGATGAGCGGCAAAGCTAACTGCAATGCGAAAGCAAAGATGCTGCCGCCCCATTCTGCAAGCGTTCTGAAACCCAGCGCGGATGGTTGCGCCGTGCTAATGGGGAAGGATTGGAAGCTATCCGCCAATGCTGCCAGCATGTAGAGATGCAAGTCCAGCGCTAGAAACGCCAATGCCGTGAGGATGCCAAGGAACTGAGCGATCACCGGGGTGAAAGAAGCATTCACGGGATCGAAGAAGCTGGCGAATCCCAAACCCATCTGCATCCCCGCCAGATCGCCTGCCATCTCGATCGCGCTGAACACCATGCGTAAAGTGAAGCCCATCATCAGCCCCGCGATGATCTGTTGCCCCAACACGAAAACACCCTGCGCAGAAGCGGGGTCGAGATCGGGTGGAATGGCGATAGTCGGCGCGATGACTATGGTGAGGATGACTGCGAATCCGACTTTGAGTCGTGCCGGGACTTGCCGGTTGCCGAAAACGGGTGCGCTGGCGAGGAGCGCCAGGATACGTGCCAGTGGGAATATCAGCGTGGCAAGCCAGAGGGAGAGTTGCGAACTGGTGAAACTGATCATGACTTTAATCTCGCGCGATGTTGATGAAGAACCGTGACGAGCAGATCAAGATGCAAGGCGCACGGCGCGCAGTAACCGGAATGTACATGCAGTCTGTCGCTACGCGCCCCCGGATTGCGAAAACGCAGTTTCGGTGAAGGCTCATGCGCGAAGCGCGTGATGCCGGAGCCAACACCGCGCAACGCAGCAGATTGATCGCGCAGTAGGTTGTTCACGACATCACCCCACTAGGTAGGGGATGCTGCTATACAGACGTGTCATGTAATCCAGCAACAGCCCGATCATCCAGTGCCCGGCAAACAGCAAGGCAACGAAGATGCCCAGTAGTTTTGGGATGAAGGATAGTGTCATCTCGTTGATCTGCGTCGCCGCCTGGAAGATGCTCACCGCAAGACCGATGACCAGTGCGGTGAGCAGCAACGGTGCGGATACGAGCAGGGTGAGTTCGACAGCTTGTTGACCTAATGTCATTACCGATTCGGGAGTCATGATTTCACCTCACGTATAAAAGCTCTGCACTAAAGAGCCTATGAGTAGATTCCAACCATCGGCCAGTACGAAGAGCATGATCTTGAAAGGGAGCGAGATGATGGAGGGCGACACCATCATCATACCCATCGACATCAGCACACTCGCCACCACCATGTCGATGATGAGGAAGGGGATGAAGATGACGAATCCAATCTGGAACGCGGTCTTCAATTCACTGGTGACGTAAGCGGGGACGAGGATGCGCAGCGGCACGTCTTCGGGCGTCTGTAGTGCTTCGCTGTTGGAGATGCGCACGAACAGGGCAAGGTCGGCCTCGCGTGTCTGGCGCAACATGAAGGTCTTGAGCGGCGCACTGCCTTTCTCATAGGCCTGTTCCAGCGACATCTTGTTCTGGCTGTATGGCAGGTAGGCATCCACGTAGATCTTGTCGAGCACGGGCGACATCACGAAGAAAGTGAGGAACAAGGCCAAGCCGATCAACACTTGGTTGGGCGGTGATGAGGGTGTGCCGATAGCCGAGCGCAACAGAGACAGCACGATGATGATGCGAGTGAAGCCCGTCATCATCAACAGGATGGCGGGCAGGAAGGTGAGTGACGAAATCAGAATCAGCGTCTGCAGGCTCAGCGTGTAGGTCTGTCCGCCGCCAGAAGTGGGTGAGCTCGTCACTGAGATCAAGCCTGGTTCGGCGGCATATAAAGGCGTGGCGAAGGCAAACAACAGAAAAAGTATTAGCAAGGGGCTGAGGTTGATGAACGCAGTCGACAGCCGTTGCATCTTCTTTGTTGCGATCAGGGGCAGGTCAGACCGATATACCAATCCAGTCGATCTGCGTCCTCGGCTCACAGACAGACTAAGCATTGCGCTTCTCCATCATCTTCCTCAACCAATTCTGGAAATCGTTGCTTGAATTACCCGTAGTGTTGGCTTGCATGGGAATGCTGCCTTTGGGCATGCTGTGCAAGGCGTTCACTTGGCCGGGGGCCACGCCGACGACGAGCCATGTGTCATTCACTTCCACCAGCACGACACGTTCGCGTTGGCCGACTGCGACACCGCTGATGACTTTGAGCGCGTTGACACCACCTTGTTGTGGCAGGTTGATGCGTTTCAATACCCAAGCCACCATCACCACGGCAGCCAGCACCAACAGCAGACTCACGATGACTTGCAGCACGCTACCTGTGGATACCGCCGCAGTAGGCGGGGGCGTGAAGATGGGGCGCACGGTCTCGGCGGCTAGGACGAGCGGGGAGAAGGATGCTGCGATGGCTAAAATGATTGGTTTGAGCATTTATAACGACTCCTGAATACAGCGCAGAAAACGTAGCGAGCGAAGGCAGGGCAAGGCGGGAGATGGCGAAAGAGCGGAATTTACGTTGGTGTAAATGAGCATCTTGAGCCATCGAGCAACGCCGCCATGTCGAGCGCAGTAGTTTTCTATTTGTTGATGCGGCGCAGGCGCTCCGACGGTGTAATGATGTCGGTGAGTCGGATACCTAGTTTGTCGTTCACCACCACCACCTCACCCTGGGCGATGAGGAAACCGTTGATGAGGACATCCAACGGTTCGCCCGCCATACCCGCCAATTCCACCACTGAACCTTGGGCGAGTTGCAATAGGTTCTTGATCGGCATCTTGGTGCGTCCCAGCTCCACCGTCAGTTGCACGGGGATGTCGAGGATCATGTCCAGATCGTTGTGGGCGGTCGCGCTTGCTGTGCCCCCCAGTTGCTCGAACACATGGGGTTGTGCGGCGGGCTCGGGTACGGCGGCTTGTTCCGCCATGGCGGCGCCCCAGTCGTCAGCACTGATTTGTTCTGCGGTTTCTTCAGCCATTTTTTCCTCCATTGATCGCCTCGCCCGTTTCCGTCGCGAGCATCTTTTCAACCTTCAGTGCGTAATGCGTATTGGCTACGCCGTATTTGCATTCCATCACCGGCACACCATCCACCATCACATTGACGTTCTCGGGTACTTCCAGCGGGATGATGTCGTTGTTGCGCATCTTCAATACGTCATCCAATGTGACATTGGCATGACCCAGTACGGCAGTGAGTTCGATGTCTGCCGATTGGATCTGTTTTGCCAGCATGTGCAGCCAGCGCTTATCGGCGATGACGTGGTCGCCCTGCATGGTGCTGTAGAGCAACTCGCGGATCGGCTCGATCATCGCGTAGGGCATGCAGATATGGATAGAACCGCCGACACCGGTGAATTCCACTTCGAAGGTGGTGACCACCACCACTTCGTTCGGGGTGGCGATATTGGCGAACTGGGGGTTCACTTCGGAACGTTGGAACTCGAACTCGAGTTTTTGCACCGATTCCCAAGACTTCGTGTAGGTCTCGAACACGACTGCCAGCAATTTTTGGATGATGCGGTGTTCGGTCTGGGTGAACTCGCGTCCCTCGACCCGCGTATGGAATCGACCATCACCACCGAACAGACTATCCACCACCATGAACACCAAGTTTGGGTCGAAGATGAACAATGCCGTGCCGCGTAGTGGTTTGACCGCGACCAGATTGAGGTTGGCCGGAACAGGGAGGTTGCGGATGAATTCGGAGAACTTCACCACCTTCACGGGGCCGACGGAGACCTCCGAGCTGCGGTGGATGAAGTTATAGAGCGCGATGCGAAACAAACGCGCGAAGCGCTCGTTGATGATCTCCATGGTGGGCATGCGCCCGCGCACGATGCGTTCTTGCGTCGCCATGTTGTAGGATTTCACGCTCCCAGCGGAGGTGTCTTCCTTGACTTCTTCGACCTCGCCCGTGACCCCTCGCAGTAGCGAGTCGACTTCGTCTTGGGATAAGAATTCGCTCATGGCATCAGTTCGATATCATTGAATGATGAAGGCGGTGAACAACACGTCCACGATACCTGTCGTCTTATGTGGCAGAGGTGCTACCACACCGCTTGCCGCAGGAGCGGCAGCGGGAGGCGCAGCATGGGCATCTGCAGCAGGGGCGGCGGCATGTGCATCGACGGCGGGAGGTGCAGCATGTGCATTAGCAGCAGGTGCTGCGGCATGCGCATCGGCAGCGGGTGCCGCATGAGCAGGTGCTTCACCTAGGCCCAACACGGCATCGGTCTCGGCGATGATGTCGCTGACCAATTGCTGTTTGCCAGCGGCGGTCTGCAATTCGGAAGGTAGTTTATTGGCGAGCAAGAACAGCAATTTGCTCTTGATCTCAGGCATGCGTGCTTTGATCTTCTCTTCCAGCGCAGGATCTACGATCTTGAGTGTGATGCCCGCTTGCAGGTATTGGTCGCCGTCTTCATGTAACAGATTAACGGTGAAGTTCTCGCCGAGTGCGATGTACTTGGGCTCGTGCACGGGTTCTGCTTTCACCTCGGCGGCATGTTCACCTTCAGGGGCATGACCTTTGGTGAAATACCAGCCAGCACCGCCCGCGATGGCCAACACCACTACACCGATGATGATGAACAGCATCTTCTTACTCTTGGGAGGTGCAGCCCCCTCAGCGGGAGCGGCAGGAGCAGCGGGTTTTGCGGGCTTGGACATTTCTGTTTCCTTTCGATTGGTTTGAATTATCCCGCGTGGTCAACGCCCGGCATCCAAGGAAAAGGTGGGGTTTCCAGCCTTATTTTGAATGTCAGGCGAAGGTGTCCACCATGCCGTTATGACGGCTCAACGGGGTGACCACACGTGTATCACTCATGTTGGAGGGGACAGACTCCAGCAGACGACCATTCGGTGCGGTCTGACGCTGGTTGCCAAACTCGCCGCCGCGGTGCTCACGCGGTGCTTGGTCGCTGACCGTGGTGTTACCCAACATGATCCCGTTATCGGCCAACATCTCGCGAAGTTTAGGGATGGATTGCTCGATCACCTCGCGCACGGCAGCGTGGGCTGAAGTGAATTGTGCTGTTGCTTGGTCGCCGCTGACTTTGATGACCACATCGACCGGCCCGAGTTGGGCGGGATTCAGATGCAATTCGGCATGCTGGTCTTGCTGTGTCGCCATCCACGTGATCTTCTGGCTAAAGTCGTTACCCCATTGTTTTTGGGTGACTGGGGTGTCGATCACCAGTTGAGTCGCTTGAGCCGCGATAGGCGATACGTTTGTCATCGCTTGTAAGGGAGCTGTTTGCACGATAGAGGCTTGGGGGGTAGATGCGATCACCGAGGCGTCGAGCTTGTTGCGCAACTCCACTTCTTTGGCGAAAACCATCACATCAGCGCTGAGCGCTAAGACGGGAGCACTCTCTTTGGCGGACGATGTGGCTGAGGCAGCTTTAAAGGTGTTGCCATTCTCTGGTGCGGCCAAGGTGGGGACGGTGGTTCTTATGGAGGAATCGTTCGCATTCAATGTGGTGCTCGATGCGCTTGTAGGTATTGCCGCTGTGCCTTTGCTCGTTGCGCTCTTCAATTGTTCTAGGGCACTCGTTGGGCTGTCATCTACAGCGGTGTTTTGAGTGGTGGATGACATCTGTGCCACGACTGCCGCAACCGGTATCAGCGTTGCTAGCATATCCGCGGGGAGGGAGGCACTGGTCGCATCGACGATATTCTCGGTCTTCACCGATTCGGTCGCGATCAGTAGCGGCGCATCTGGTGTGGGGATATCTATTGCTTTGGTGTCTGTACCCGCCTTGTCGGATATTTGGCGTGCTAATACATCCCCGAAGGGTTGCGCATCTTGAGTGGCCACTTCATTGGGATTTTGGTTTGCCTGCGCGGCAGCCTTGCCAGGTACGAGTGCGTTGTTGGACAAGATAGGCATATTACTCATGATGTTTACTCCTGTTTATTTCTCGCCGCGCTTATCAGCGGCATGTTGTGCCGCAAAACGGCCCGTCTGTTCGTCTTGCAAGCGTTGTTCTGATTTGGCTTCCAACTTCATCTCGGATTCGACATGACGATGAGCCAGGGTGTCGAACGACTTCATCTTGCGTGTGCTGTCCATCAGTTCATTGCGTCCTGTCTGTACGCCCGTTTTGGCTTTTTCGATCACGTGTTGTTGTTGACGGATAGCTTGGTCCAGGCGATCGATGAAGTCTTGGAAGTTGCGCAGATCGGTAGGCTCCATCCCTAGCTGTGCTGCTTCCTGGAACTTCAATTGGTAGTCGCGACGATATTGTTGCAACGCATCCAGCTTGTCTTGTGCACTCTGCTGTTGTTGGTTGAGCTGCCCGAGTTTGCGCGTAGCGGCATCGTTCTTTTGATGTGCCAGTTGAACCAAGGGCTGGAGTGGGAAGGGTTTGGTCATGATCGTTTATCAGGCGGCGTTCTGGAATAGGGTGGAAAACTGATCCATGCTCGCGCTAAAGGGTTCCGACTGATACATATTCTGTTGCAGGAACCTATCCATGTGGGGATGCAGCACGATGGCTTGATCCAAGAAAGAGTCGCTGCCGGGCACGTATGCGCCGACGCTGATCAGATCGTGGTTGCGTTGGTAGTGTGCGTACATGTGTTTGAAACTTTGCACCTGTTGAAAGTGCTGGGCACTGACCAAATGGTTCATGGCGCGACTGATCGAGGCTTCGATGTCGATGGCAGGGTAGTGCCCCGATTCGGCCAGACGACGCGACAGCACGATGTGGCCATCCAAGATGGCACGTGCGGCATCTGCGATAGGGTCTTGTTGGTCATCGCCCTCGGTGAGTACGGTGTAGAACGCAGTGATAGAGCCGCCGCCTTCCACGCCATTGCCTGCACGTTCCACCAGTTGTGGCAACTTGGCGAACACGGAAGGCGGATAACCTTTTGTGGCCGGGGGTTCGCCGATGGCGAGCGCGATTTCGCGTTGCGCCATGGCATAGCGAGTGAGCGAGTCCATGATGAGCAACACGTTCTTGCCCTGGTCGCGGAAATACTCAGCGATGGTGGTGGCATAGGCTGCGCCTTGCATACGCATCAGCGGGCTGGTGTCGGCGGGAGCGGCAACGACCACGGAACGCGCCAAGCCCTCCTTGCCCAGGATGTCGGTGATGAATTCTTTCACTTCGCGTCCGCGTTCACCGATGAGCCCGACCACGATGACATCGGCGTTGGTGTAACGCGCCATCATGCCGAGCAACACGCTCTTACCCACACCGGAACCTGCGAATAAGCCCATGCGCTGGCCGCGGCCAACGGTGAGCAATGTATTGATGGCGCGCACGCCGACATCTAACGACTGGTCGATGGCGGCGCGATCCAAAGGATTGATGGGGCGACTCTGCAAAGGCGCGGTACGACTCTCTATTAACGCACCGAGTTGGTCGAGTGGGCGACCCGCACCGTCGAGAACGCGCCCGAGTAGATGTTCGCCGACGGGAAGGTGGCGCGCCAAGTCGGCGGTGCGACGGCGGAAACGCAACTGTTGCCCCACTTTGACGGGGACACGTTGTTGCTCGGAAGGGACGACACGGGCGCCAGGGACCAGACCATGCACATCGTTCTCGGGCATCAGGAAAAGTCTGTCACCCGAGAAGCCGACCACTTCAGCTTCGATGCGATTGTTTGGAAGTTCGATCAGGCAAGTACTGCCGACTGCCATGCGCAAGCCAACGGCTTCCATTACCAAGCCGGTCACCTTGGTGAGACGTCCACTCACCAGCAACGGACTGCTCTGCATCACGATGTCGCGATTCATCTGCAATACTTCTTGCCAGCGTTGATTGTGTACTGCGGTGCTCATGGTTTCACCAACCATTGTGCTTCTTGCCCCATGGCGGTCACCACGCGATTCCAACGCGCTTCTAAGGTGGCATCGACTTGGCTGTTGGCCGTCTCCAAACGTGCATCACCACGCGCCATGCGCGGGTCTTCCAATATTTTCCAACCTGAATGGTTGAGTTGTTCTCCCATGTGTTCTCGCACCATTGCCGCATCTTCCGGGTTGAGGATGAGGTGTGCCGCTTGATTGAATACGGGCAGACTGCCGATGGCTTCGCGCACCATGATGAGCAACAATTCGGGTTGCACTTTGAGCGATTGTTGCAACACTTGCTGTGCGATATCGAGTGACAGCCCCATCAACTCTTGAGTGACCTTTTCGTCTATCTGCGATTCAAGCAACTTCGTCAATTCGGCGAGACGCTCTTTCTCCGCGAGGGCTTGCTGCAAGCCTTCTGCATAGCCGCGTTGCTGACCTTCTGTATAGCCCGCTTGGTAAGCTTCATCGCGCGCCAGTTGCTGCATCTTTTCGAGTTGCGACGCGGTAGGCAATCCGACGTTGCGTGCGAGCGCACTGCCGGCTTCAAAAGCGGGCAACTCCCAGCGCTGCCATGCCGAGAGTTTTTCGGGTGTGGCGGAGCCTGGTGTGCTCGCGAAGATATCGGCATCAGACATAAGCGTCCTCGCCCTTTCCGCCTAGCACGATCTGGCCTTCGTCCGCCAGGCGACGCACGATCTTGAGGATCTCTTTCTGTTCTGCTTCCACTTCGCTGAGTTTGACTGGACCTTTCGATTCCAGGTCTTCGCGCAACATTTCTGCCGCACGCGACGACATGTTCTTGAAGATCTTCTCGCGCATCTCCACGCTTGCGCCTTTGAGAGCGACGATGAGCGATTCCGACTGTACTTCGCGCATCACCAACTGGATTCCACGGTCGTCCACTTCGAGGATGTCTTCGAACACGAACATCTCGTCCATGATTTTTTGCGCCAGCTCAGGGTCGTGTGTGCGCACTGATTCGATCACGGCTTCTTGTGTGCTGCCGATATAGTTGAGGATCTCGGCGGCGGTCTTTATCCCGCCACGTATGCTCTTCTTGGCGATGGCGTTACCTGACAACAGCTTGGTCAATACATCGTTGAGCTCTTTCAACGCAGTCGGTTGTACGCTATCCAGCGTGGCGATGCGCAACAGCACGTCGTTGCGTAAACGTTCAGTGAGTTTCCCTAAGACTGCCGATGCTTGATCTGGCTCCAGATGCACCATGATGGTGGCGATGATCTGCGGATGTTCATTGGTGACGAGGTCTGCTATCGAACCGGCATCCATCCACTTCAAGCTTTCGATACCGCTGGTGTCGCTGTTGTGCAGGATGCGGTCGAGTAATCCTGCGGCTTTGTCATCGCCCAAAGCTTTGTTCAGCATGTTGCGGATGTAGTCGCTGGAATCCATACCGATAGTGGTCTTCTCGGAGGCGCTGAGATGGAACTCTTCGAACACATCGGCGATCTGGTCGCGTGAAAGGTTGTTCAGCGCCACCATCGCGGTGCTGATCTTCTGCACTTCTTTCGGCTCCAGATACTTCATGACTTCAGCCGCTTCATCCTCACCCAAGGTCATGAGCAGGATGGCACTTTTATTGATGCCGATTTCACTCATCTTTGTTCACCCATTCCTTGACCACTGTCGCTACGATCTTGGGGTCATCTTTGGCAAGTTGTTTGGCGATCTGAAGATTGTTTTCATAGGAGGCGCTAGGCGATTTCCCTGTGTATTCCCCGCCACCCACGGCGTGATGGATGCCTCCGTTATGTGCTGCTGCTGATTCCATAGCTTCTTGTTGCGCGGCGGATATCTCGGCGACGCTCTTGAAAGCGGGTTTGATGATGCCGAACAGCAGGAAGAAGATGCCACCGCCGATGAGTAGATACTTAAAGATTTCCTTAGCCAATGCGATCATGTCTGGCTGCTTCCAAATGGGGATATCCGGCAGTATCTCTGTGGTGTCGTTGAAGGCGCTGTTGAGCAGATTGAGTGTGTCGCCGCGCTTCTCTTCGAAGCCGACCGCCTCTTTCACGAGTGAAGTGATCTGCGCTTTCTCTTCATCGGTGTAGGGCGTGGAGACGACTTTGCCATCTTTGTCGGTGACGCTGCGATTGTTCAAGACCACTGCAACGGCAATACGTTTGATATTGCCTGTGGGCATCTTGACGTGCTGGATGGTGCGATCCACTTCGTAGTTGGTGGTCATCTCTTTGTGCGAGTTGTTCGCCGTCGTGCCGCCATTTGCTGCGGGAACCGCAGTGGTGGGGGTGACCAATGGAACAGTCGCAGGCACGGGAGGTTGGTTGGACAGCGCGCCAGGCACCCCTCCTGCGGTCTTGATGCCATCCAATACCTCAGAACTTTGCAGGCTACGCACAGCTCCTTCGTTGGGGGGTTGGTTAGGTTTGTAGCTCTCCGAGGTCTGCTCGCTCACTGCGAAATCCAAACTGGCGGTCACTTGGGCGCGGATATTTTGGATGCCTGTGATAGGCGACAAGATATCTTCGATGCGTTTGACGTAATCGGTCTCGACCTGACGTACGTATTTCAACTGCGTCGCATCCAACATCTGTCCGGTGCCGTCGCGTGCGATGGAGAGCAGCGACCCGCTCTGATCGACCACGGTGACGTTCTGCGCCGGCATGTCGGGCACGCTGCTGGAAATGAGATGCACGATGGCGTTCACTTGGCCTTCGTCCAATGAGCGGCCAGCATTCAGCGCCAACACCACAGAGGCGCTGGGTTTCTGTTTTTCTTTGACGAATACGGTAGGTTTGGGAATGGCGAGATGGACGCGAGCGTTCGCCACGGCGGCCATGGTTTGTACTGAACGCGCCAATTCACCTTCCAAGGCGCGCTGGTAATTGATCTGCTCCAGGAACTGGCTGGTGCCGAATTTCTGGTTCTCCATCAGCTCGAAACCGACCGCACCACCTTTGGGGAGTCCCTGTGCCGCCATGTTCAGGCGCACTTCATGCACCTTGTCGGCAGGCACCATCAGCGTGCCACCTTCGGAAAATTTGTAAGGGATGTTCTGTTGTTGCAGAGCCTCGATGACAGTCCCGCCCTCACGCTCGGACATGTTGGCGTAGAGCACACGGAAATCCGGGGTCTGCCCCCACATCCATAAGCCGGCGAGTAAGGCGACTGTGGTCGCGATGGCCACCATCAGCCCCAACTTCTGCTGGCTGGGCATGCCGAGCATCAGTTGCGCCATGGAGGGGTTCGTATTGATGTCTGTATCAGCCATTTTTATCACCTGCTGGGATCTTGAGTCACTACTGCACGGTGCAAATTATCTGCTTGTGAATCAAGGGCGATGTTTGGAAAAGGAGGGGAAATAGGGTGCTTTTCCGGTGCTAAACAGCTTGCGCGCGCGCGTACAGTAGCGGCCATGGAGTAGTGCGAGGAGAGATGAGATGAGTATGAACGTAAGCAATGTAGACAATCTGTTAGCTCAGATGCGGGCGGCAGTGGCCGTTGCCCAAGGCCAGCCGGCCCCAGCGGCAAAAGCGACCAGCGGGGCAGATTTTGCCAATGTGCTGAAAAATTCCCTGGATGGGGTCAATCAAGCGCAACACCAAGCCGAAGATATGCAAAAAGCCTTCGTCCTTGGGGATGATAAGGTGAGTTTGAGCGATACTATGATCGCCATGCAGAAGGCGGATATTTCGTTCAAGACCGCAGTCCAAGTGCGCAACAAGATGGTGGCGGCCTATAACGACATCATGAACATGCAGGTTTAAGTCGGGTGTCTTGGGCTTCTCCCATGTGCTTGGGGCACCAACCATTTGAAGTGAACTACTCGGCGGCGGAGCAATGACCAGCGAATCTTTGATAATCCTTGATCCTCAGGCAATCGAGCAGAACCTTGCTGAGGCTGTTGCTCACCAGCAGGTGGGAGAGTTCCAACAAGCCGAAGAGCGCTATCGCGCTATCTTGCAGTCATATCCCAGCCACGCGATAGCTAACCATAATCTGGGGGTATTGTTAGTTCAGACGGCGCGACCGAGCGACGCGATCCCTTATTTCAATGTGGCGTTGGATGCCGATCCTGCACGCGGGCAGTATTGGGTCAGTTATATCGATGCGTTGTTTCAAGCCGGACAGGTCGAGGATGCCAGGCAAATATTGGTGTTCGCACAACAACAGGGGCTGCAAGGAGATGAGGTCGATGCCCTAGCGTTTAGGCTGAATGAGGGATCGCTAGAACAAGAGCAGATCGAAGAGGCAGCTATTCCCGAGGCGTCGCTAGTTGTTCCGATTAAGCCGGCGCGAAAGGGGAAGATTCCCAGTGCTCATGAGATCAACACGCTGATCACCTTGTTTTCATCGGGCAGGTTGGAAGAAGCCTTGTCGATGGCAGAGTCGATGACGTCACGCTTTCCTTCGCATGAGTTCGGATGGAAGGCTTTGGGGGCGATCTTCAAACAGCTGGGGCGTAGTGCTGAGGCGCTACCCCCCATGGAAAAGGCGGCCGCCTTGTCGCCAGATGATGTCGAAGCGCAGTACAACCTAGGTGTCACTTTGCAAGAGGTCGGTCGATCAACTGATGCAGAAGCGAGTTATCGGCGAGCATTGAAGGCAGACCCTCGATATATCGATGCATACATCAATCTGGGTATCCTACTTAGGAATCAAGATCGCCTAGATGAAGCTAAGGCCATCCTTGAAAGAGCGATCAAGATACATCCGAACAATGCAGAAGCACTTAGCAGCCTTGGTGTCGTCTATAAGGATTTAGAGCAGTTGGATATGGCGGAATCGCTGCTTCGCCGTGCCCTTAGGATCAAACCTGAGGGCGTGGCTATCCTTAGTAATTTAGGTATCACACTGCAACAACAAAAGCGCTGGGATGAGGCCGAGGCGAGCTTCAGGCACGCGCTGCAACTCGATCCTTTCCATATCGATACGCAATACAACTTGGGCGTCACGCTTCAATCTTTGGAGCGATTGGATGAGGCGGAGTCAGTCATTCGGGACGTATTAATCGCCAAGCCCGAATATGCCGAAGGGTATAACACGCTGGGTAGCATCTTGCAGGGGCAAGAGAGATTGGAGGAGGCAGAGTCCTGCTTCAGACGTGCATTGGAGATCACTCCAAACTATGCCGAAGCCTATAGCAACCTTGGTGGCGTCTTGCTTGTGCTAAGGAAGGCAGACGAGGCGGAAGTTTGTTGTCGAAAAGCTTTGGAAATCACGCCGGATCTTGTCGCGGCATTCCATCACCTGAGCTCCATCCTTGAGAGACTTGGAAGGTTGGAAGAGGCCGAAGAATGCTGCAGGCGGGTCTTGGAGATCAAACCCGACTATGCCGATGCATACAACAATCTGGGTGCGATTCTGATGGGACAAGATCGGAGGGCGGAAGCGGAAGCGAGTTGCCGGTGTGCGATAGATATCGAGCCCGACTATGAACAGGCACACAATAATTTGGCAGTCATCTTGCTGGGTAGCGGGAGGCTGATTGAAGCGGAGGCGAGTTGCTTGCGAGCGTTAATGATCAATCCAGACTATGCGCAGGCGCATAACAATCTGGGTACCATCTTGCAGAGCATGGGGCGACGTGACGAGGCTGAGGCATGCCATCGACGTGCGATCAAGCTTAAATCTGAATATGCCGAGGCACATAGCAATCTAGGGGTGACTCTCAGAGAGACAGGTCGCTTGGTCGAGGCGGAAGGCTCTTTACGTAGAGCTATCGAGCTCAAACCAGATTTTTCCGATGCTCATATGAATCTGGGTGCAGTCCTCAAGGATATCGGTGAATTAGAAGAGGCGGAACACAGTTTCACCCGTGCGCTTCAGATCAATCCAGCATCAGATGCTGCGTTCAGCAACCTGCTCTTTTGTCGTTCACATAATCCGACCGTCGATGCTGCCACCTTGTTCGCAGAGCACAGCCAGTTCGGTGAACGGTTCGAAGCTCCCTATATTGATGCCCTTAAGCGATACGAGAATACGCGCGATCCGGATCGTATTTTGAATATCGGTTTCGTATCGGGCGATTTGCGTAATCATGCGATGGCCTATTTCATCGAGCCGATCTTTGAGCATTTGGCCGGGCATACGCAGATCGTCATGCATGCCTATTCCAACCACAGTCTCGATGACGACATCACTCAGCGCATACGAAGTTACTTCGCCCACTGGAATGTCGTATACAGTCTTTCGGATGCAGCCTTGGATAAAAAATTACGCGCGGATCGGATAGATATCTTGATTGATCTGTCTGGGCATACGGCGAAGAACAGGTTGCTGACCTTCGCCAGAAAGCCTGCTCCGTTGCAGGCGAGTTGGATGGGGTATCCAGGTACGACCGGCATGCGTTCTATGGATTACTACTTTACCGATCACTACCTCCTGCCGCCCAGTGAATTCGATGATCAGTTCACCGAGAAACTCGTGCATCTTCCTGCGAGCGCTCCATTCCTGCCTAGTCAGGATGCGCCTCCCCTAAACGATTTGCCCGCACTTGCGAATGGCTATGTGACCTTTGGCAGTTTCAATCGAACGAGCAAGATCAGTCGATCGGTTGTGGCTGTATGGTCAAAGATCCTGCGTGCAGTACCTGATGCACGAATGGTGTTGGGTGGGATGCCAGAAGATGGGAAATACGACAACCTGATCGAATGGTTCCTTGAGGAAGAGATCGCGCGTGAGCGATTGGATTTTTTCCAGCGCAGCAATATGGCGAACTATCTGAAGCTACATCACAAGGTGGATGTCTGTTTCGATACTTTCCCCTACAACGGCGGAACGACGACCCTGCATTCGGTTTGGATGGGCGTGCCGACTCTAACCTTTGCGGGGAGTACCGTGGCTGGGAGGACGGGGGCTGGAGTGTTGAGTCATGCTGGGTTACAAGCGTTCATTGCCTATGACGAAGAGGAATTCGTTCGTAAAGGAACGGAATGGGCGCGCGAGCACAATGCTTTGGCGGAGATCAGGGTGAACTTGCGGGAACGTTTCTCTAGTTCTGCGGCGGGGCGTCCAGAATTGATCGCAGCAGGGCTGGTCTATGCGCTACGCATGACGTGGCGGCGCTGGTGTGCAGATTTGCCTGCGGTCTCATTTGCGGTGACCCAGCAGCAAGCACTTGATGCGATGAAGGAGGTGCGAAAATGATGGGGTCAATAAATGCGGGGTATGAATTCCTCCAAAGTGGCCAATCTGTGGCCGCAACAGCTCTTGTAGGGGAAGCAAGCTGTACATTCAATTGCAGACTGATGGAGTAAGCGGGTAAATCAAGTGAAAATTCGGTCAGCGTTTCAAGCTGGCTATCTGTTGTTGCTTCAATGCCACATAGCGTTGCAGCAATCTTGAAGTCTCCCCATTCGGCTTGACGAACACACATCCCGCGCGCCGTGAAATATTGCCATTGCGCGCGGTCACTTCGAAGGTGTTCTTGACTTCGATGGTGGCGTTGATGGTGCCGATATCAGGAAGGTCGATCTCGCAATTTTCATAGGTCATGCCGGGCTGCAGGTCGACGGTGTCTTCTTTGCAAACGAGCGCCACACCGCCGATGCTGATGTCCATCACGGTCACTTCATGGCGGAGGTGTGCTTGCCCGGGTGTGGGGCGGATCAGGCATTTAAGCGCTTCCGGCTCGCGTGTCATCAGGCGGTAGAAATCGCGCCGCTGCAGGCGCAGTAGCTTTCTGGGCAAGGGGAGAAAGAACGCTGCCGAATTCTCGAAGATGCATTGTGAGGTCTCGGTGGAGACCCATTGCACTTTAGCTTGATTGTGCGTGCTGACGAATACGATGCGGCTGCTGCGTTCGATATGGCGGTTGTCCAGCGGATTGGCGGCCGCATCCACCCACACACCGGTCTCGTCCACCGCCAGTAGTAGGGTGAGTACCATGCTGTTGGCGTCGTTGAAATAGAGGGCGACACGGCTGCGATGGGTGGCGATATCGCGCAGGACGGAGGCGATCTCTCTGGGGTCGTGGATGATGAAGTCGTTCTCTTCATCGTTGGCGAACACTTCGATCTTGAGCGGAACTTCTTTGCTACGCATGATGCCGCCTATATTGGGATTTGTCTTATTTTGATTCTAAAGGGGTAAGGGAGGGCTTCGTACGTGGAATAGCGGGGATTTCCCCTCGCTCCAAACGATATAACCATGCCAATAGCTCGGCGACAGCCAGGTAGAGTTGCGGCGGGATGTGCTGGTCCAACTCCACTTGCATCAGCATGCCGACCAATTCCTCAGACTCATGCACATACACGCCGTGCTCCTTGGCGCGCTCAATGATGGCTTGAGCGATGAGGCCGCGACCACTGGCCACGACTTTGGGTGCGGCGTCACCACTTTGGTAGGCGAGGGCGACCGCCATTTGGCGTTTGTTGGAGGCGTTCATAGCGGCGCAGCCTCCATCTGTTTAATGCGAGTCTGCAATACTGGGATGTCGCGTTCGTTCAGTGCGGAGACGAGTTGGGAGCTTGCGCTACCCAATAGCTCGCGTGTCTTTTCCTCGCGTGCATTGAGGGTCAGGTTGACTGCACCACCGTTGAGGCTCAATCGCGCCGTCAAGCTACCCAGATGCGGCAGGTCGAGATGTATCTCGGTGACCCATTGGCCATCCTGTTCGCCTGTGGCACCACGCCGTGGAGATTCTTCACGCACTTCCCAGCGCATCTCTTGACCTTGCCATGCCACGCCTTGCCACAACACTTGTCGAGTCTCTAGCGTGTGTAGTTGCTGTTGCACCAGATTTTGCAGATGCTCGGGAATGGTGTTGAGTGAAGTGCTCACACTCGGCTTTACTACGGTGTCACTCGGCGTCGCGGTGGTTTGTTGAGGTAGTTGGTTCTGCGGTTCTTGCATCAGTTGTGGTGTGCTACGCATCCCTGCGATCCACTGCGCTTGATGTGATTCGTAGAACAGTCCGCTGTGGCTCAATGCGTTATGCAGTTTGTCCGCCAGTACGGTGGTGTCGGGCGCGGAGGCTTGGCTGGCGATCCATAGCGGTGCGCGCTGTAGGGATTTCACGTAAGGCTGTTCCAGCGGTTGTTGCGTCATGGAAGACAGCATGCGTGAGGCAGAACTGAGTTGTTCCGACGTGGAAACAGGATTGGTGGCCGAGGAGAGCGAGAATGCCAGACGCGGTTGCAAGGAGGTGACTTGCAGTGAGATGAGATCACCACTGCGCACGAAGGCAGGCAATTGTAACTGTACGACATGGTCTGCGATGCGGACTTGGAATTGACCCGGAGCAGTCTGCGCCTGCACCGTTCCTTGAACCTGTTGGCCGATCTCGAGTTTTAGCCCCGGCTTGGGATTGGGTTTGTCGGTAGCCGCTGCGATCAGCGGCTTGTCGTTCAGGGCGAGTTTAGTGAGTGCAGCGGCGAGCGGATTGACAGGCATGGCTCATCGCTTCGCAACGCTCATCCCTGAGCGAGATAGGCTTGTTGCACGCGTTGTTCACTACGCGCACTTTGCATGATGCGTTCCAGTTGGCGCATCCAAGGTTCGGTGTAAGAACGTATCGCCTTGTCATCGGCCAACATCTTGAGGATGAGAGCGGCTTTCTGCTTGCGTTCGGATTCTTCGGTCGGCACGCCATCGTGTGGTTTGATGGCTTCGACTTCAAGCGAGCAACGTTTCTCTAGCTCGATCAAGTTATCCCATTCTCCCGTGGCAGCGGCGTTGCGCATCTGCTCTGTGATTTTGGATAGACGTTGATAGTCCTCAATGATCATGTTCATCACTTACATCCTTCCGTAAACCAAAGCTGGCTGTTTATTTGGACTTGCGATCTGTTGAGACTGTACAGGCGCATTGGTCAAAGCAGTTTGACGAATAGCGTCCCAAGCCCCTTTCAATTCGCCGAGTAAACGCGAGACTTCATCGAGAATCTCAGCATCGTTGTTCAGATTAGCAGTCAATAGTTTCGACAACATGTAGTCGTACAACTGATCTAGGCTATGCGCAAGTTCTCCGCCCACTTTCTTGTCCAAGCTTGCCTTTAAGCCCTCGTCGATGATGAGCATGGCTTTTGAAATGGCGGCTCCTTTGGTGGGGATGTCTTTGCGCAACATCGCGTTCTTCGCATTCGCAATTGCTAACAACGCCCCCTGAAACAACATGGCGATGAGCTTGTGCGGGTCGGCGCCGATCACTCCTGATTCAACGCCGATCTTGGTATAGGCATTCGTTGCAGTATGTGCATTCATGATCACGCTCCAGTCTTGTTGAATTGTTGTGTCAGATAAGCGCTGGTACTGTTCATCTTATTGAGCATCAGATTAAGGTTGCTGTACTGAGTGGTGTAGCGTTTTTGGATCACCGTCATCTTGCTTTCCAGTTGAATAACTTGTTCGTTGTAGCCCTTGATGGAGTTGCTGATGTTTTGCGTGCGAACATCAATCAAGCCGCCCGTTTGCACGACAGAATCAGTCCAAGTGCTTAGGCGTGTGACGAAGCCTGTCGCGGAAGAAAACAGATTGGTCACATCACTGAAGTTGGTCGCCATCGCGCTGTTCAGTTTGCTGCTATCCAGCTTTAGAGAACCGTTTGACTGGATGTTGATGCCGACTTGCGATAGCGAGGTCAATGAGCCACCGCTTGCGGGTGTGGCTGGCGTCCCCAAGATGCCGCGCAATTGATCCAACATCATGCGCACCGTTCCATCGCCAGCCAGTTCGGGTGTCGCTTTGGTAGCGCTACCATAGGCCGAGCGGCTCTTGAGTTGATTGGCCATGGCGTTGTAGGTATCCACGATGCTGGCTGCTGCGGTGCTTATCGCGCCCGTATCGCGCGCCACCTTCAAGTTTGTAACGCCACTCTTGCTCAAATTCAGCGTCACGCCTTGAATGGCGTCAGTCACTGTATTTGAAGATTTGATGACTTGAATTCCGTTCACCGTGAAGTCGGCATTTTGTGCGGCAACCGTTTGCACCATGGGCACGAGCGGAGCTGGTGCGGGTGCGTTCGTGGTCGGATTGTAGGCCAGCAGATTATTAACCGCTGCATCTCCGCCCGCTTGGACGGTGATACTGCTGATGGCATTGCTCGTTCCAGAGTTGTCGGAAGAGAGAGCAAGCCGATAGGGTGATCCACTGCCGTCGTTGACGATGGTCGCAGTCACGCCGATGTTGGCTGCGTTGATCGCTGCGCGAATATCTTGCAACGTAGCACCTGCCGCGATCGTGATGTCGGTGCTGGTGGTGCCTACTGTGAAAGTGGCGGTCGAAGCACCTGTTGCGATTGCGCTGGTATCACTTACTTGTCCCGCAGCCGCTAACTTGTGTGCTTGAGCTAAGGTGGTGACGCTCAGTGAATAGGTGCCTGCTGCTGCCGTGCTGGTGGCGGAGGCAGAAAGGATGCTGGTATCTGTAGGCGTCGCACTGTAGGCCTGCAAGCTAGTGCTCAAACTTTGCAGTGCGGTTTGAAAACCCGATACTAAGCCCTTGATCGTCCCGAACGAAGATATCTTGGTCTGGTAGCTCTCGATCTTGGTGTTGAGTTTGTCGATGGGTTGACGCTCAACGGTCATCAATTGAGAGACGAGCGAGGCTACATCCAGTGTGCCCGCGCTCGAAGATGCTACTGATGATGTGGCTGCCATGGTCCGCCTCCTGATCTAGGCTTTCGTCTTCAACAACATCCCTTGCTGAAATTCTAGAAATTGGTCTATCGAACTTGCGATCGCCAATACTTCTTCTGAGGGAAATTGCCGAATCAACTCTCCCGTTTCAGCATCCATCATCTTCACAACTGGCTTCTTAGTGCTTGAATCCACACTCAACTCCATGCTCATATTTGCCTTTTGCAACGCTTGATTGATGTGACTTACAGCATTTTTGAGCTGTTGAGCAGATGGTTGTTGAGGGAGCGCTTGAACGGTAGCCTCAACAGCCTCAACAGCCTCAACGACTTTCGGCGCCCCATCGCTAGGGAGCCTTACAGGCTGCGGAGTAGGCAGCGCACTATTTACATTTTGGATGAGCATTTTGCTTCTCCTTTATCTAAGTGCCCAACTGGTTTCCCAGTTGGGGCCTAGTCAATCCATATCACTTAACGCAACAGAGTCAGAACCGTATTTGGTGTTTGGTTCGCTTGAGCCAACACCGCCGTACCCGCTTGTTGCAAGATGTTGTTGCGGGTCATCGCAGTGGTCTCCGATGCATAGTCTGTATCCATGATGCGGCTATAAGCAGCGGACAGGTTAACGGAACCGATCTGCAGGGAAGCCACTTGAGAGGCTGCGGTCGCCATTGCAGCACCCTGTGTTGCACGTGCTGTTGCAACAGTAGCAAGGTCAGCAGTTGCTGCTGCTGCCGTTCCGCTGCCTGTGGCGGATAGGGTGATGTTGGCGAATGTGGCACCTGCCAAACGAGTATTTTCAGCTACTAGCGCAGTTGTTTCGGCGTTGCCACCAGAAACCTGAACGTAAATCTCAGACATACGTTGCAAGTTCTCAGTGATGATGCCCATGTAGCCATCTTTGGTCTGCGCTGTGGAGATCGCATCGTTTTGGATGCGGATGTTTACATTAGCGGCGCGGATCTGAGTGTCATAACCCGTTGCGATGCCCAAGCCTGTGATGTCGTCTTTGGCGCTGTTGATACGCAGGCCAGAAGATAGACGTTGTTGGGCTGTTTGCAGAGCAATCGCTGATTTGTTCAATGCTGCACCAGCGAAGAGGGCTGCTACGTTTGTGTTGATGACTTGTGCCATTTTAATTCTCCTTAACTTGGTTCACCGCTACGACCTTTTGGTCGCTCACTTTGGTTTGCTGTTTTGTGATGCTTAGCAACCGCCGTTGAACCTGTTATCGGAGTGTCTGGGCAAAACTTTAGGGTAAATTTTCATGGATTCCATCAGTTAGCCGCAACGACACGGTTCTTGCCGGTCTGTTTGGCGTGATACATGGCTTTGTCGGCACGTCCGATCAGGTCTTCTTGGTCCTCACCCTCTGCTCGTAGGGCGACACCCGCGCTGAATGTCACCAGTATCTTGTCGTTGTTGTGCAGGAAGAATTTCTTGGTCAGGTCGCGTTGCAGGCGTTGGATGGTCTCTACTGCGGCCTCCAAGTTGGTGCCTGGGAGCAGGATGAGGAATTCTTCGCCGCCGTAACGTCCGACTGCATCGGTGGGACGTAAGGTCTCTTTGATGACTTGGGTCAGATGAGTGAGTGCGCGGTCCCCTGCTTGATGACCGAGGGTGTCGTTCAGTTTCTTGAAGTTGTCGATGTCAATGAGGGCTACACTGAAAGCGCTCTTGTTGCGTTCTGCGCGTTTGAGTTCGACATCCACCGCTTCATCGAGTCCGCGTCGGTTCAGAGCGCCGGTGAGTTGGTCTTCGCGCACCAGTTCGCTGACCTGCATGAGTTCGTGTTCCAACTCTTTGATACGGTTTTCCGCTTCATCTGCCTGCTTCTTGGTGATCAACAGCTCTTCATGTGAACGCAATGCACTGGCTTGGATGACGCGGGTATCTTGCATGATGTCGTCCAGCAGATGGCTAAGATCGGTCAGATTGTTGGTTTTGCTGATCTTTTGGCTATATCCCTCGATCTTCTGGTGATATTCGCCAGTGCTTTCGGTGAGGTTGCCCAGACGGTCGATAAAATTGGTCATCAGACTCTTCAATGTAGTCTTGGCATCGGTGAGGCTTTGCTTGAGGGAGCTTTGTTTGATGATGGCATCACGCAGATTGCGCTCGGCATCGGCGATGGCATGCTTATCCATCGGCTGCGCGATGATCTCTTGCAAGACTGTGATCTGGCCATGTATCCATTCATCGTCAGCGACCAGTTCGCTAACGTTCTCCACCAGCAAGCGTAGCAAGCGCAATAGCCCTTCTTGTATCTTGACTTTGTCACCGCCGCGCAATTCGAGCTTTAGCCAGAATTGGCGCAACTGCTTGGCAAGCTCGCTGATGCGGCTGGGGTCGTTGGTGGCGCGTACGACGGCGACCAGTCTTTTGATCTCGTCGCCTAGCTCTGGATGGGACGGTTGGGTGTTTTCCAAAGATTGCGCCAATAATTCGCGCAGTTGGTTGAGCAGTTCATTGCCACCAGTGGATGCGGAAGGTGGGGTGATGTTCGTTTGTGCAGTGGTAATGTCTGGCATTGCAGCGGGTGCGAATTCGCTGACTGCGGATGTGGCGCTTCCCCATGAACGCACCAAACTCTGCATCTTTTCGAATAACGCGTCTGGCTTTGCCCCGAAGCGGCTTAAAACTGTATCCACCCCTTCTTTCTTGCGGCTGATGGTGATGCCCTTATGGGGTGTCTCCAGTTGTTTCAATAGGTCGCGGATCAAATCAGACCAATTGAGCATCAATTGGGTGTCATTCGAACCTGTAGGGGGAGAGGTCTCGCCGCTCAATTCGCGATAGACCTGCGCATAGTTGTCCGGTGTAGGCGCTAATTTGCGGGAGGCAAGTAGCTTTAGTGTCTCGCGTGCAGTATCCGACGACGTATGTTGATGGCTCATGGGTAGGCTCTTGGGGCAATGGGCATGTCACGCATTATGTGTTTCAGTTGCAACCCTTAAGCCTTGAATAGCGGCAGAAATCGCCGCTACTTTAAGGGCACCTCTAATAATCCAAATTTCGTCGCAATACGGAGTTGCTCACAAAAAATCACTCCTTACATATCAAACAGATACCGCGTCGCGATTTTCCGTTCACGCTTTGTCTTGCTGAGAACTTTGAATTGTTAGAAGCGACCTTTAGGGGCGCTATTCAATCAGGTGGTTGTTGATCGCGTAGTGGATAGCTTCGGCGTTGGTCTTGAGTTTCATCTTCTCAAGCAAGCGGGAGCGGTAAACGCTGATGGTCTTGGGGCTGAGTGACATGATTTCGGCCATGTCACTCAATTTTTTCCCCTGAGCCATCAAGCACAAGGTCTGATATTCACGGTTGGAGAGTGTCTGGTGAAGTAGCTCCTGGTAACCCCGTGACAATCCTTCGGCCAATTGTTCGGCCAGTTCGCTGCTGATGTATTTCTTGCCTTTGGCGACTTGACGTATCGCCGTCACCAATTGTGCTGGTGCACTTTGTTTGTTGAGATATCCAGCCGCTCCTGCTTTCATGGAGCGCAGTGCATATTGTTCTTCGGGGTGCATGCTCAGCATCAATACAGGCAGCTGCGGTTGGCAATCTTTGATCTGCTTGAGCACATCAATCCCATGTTTATCGGGCATGCTGATATCCAACAGGACCACATCGAATGCCCCTGTTTGCACCATCTTAATGGCTTCGTTCCCGCTTTCCGCCTCACCTGTTACGCGCAACTCTTCGGTGTCATCTAGCAGTTGTTTCAATCCCTTGCGGATCAAAGCGTGGTCGTCAGCGATGAGTACTTTGATCATTCGGTATCCCTAGTTGGATTCATTCGAAAAGGGCTTGCTGCGATTCGGGTGATAAAGATGGCGCAGTATTGCTGGTTGATTGATGCGGGATGCATACCGAAAGGGTTGTACCCTTACCGGGCGCACTTTCCAGTTTGACGTCTCCGCCAAAATGGGCGACTCGCTCGAAGATGCCACGCAAACCGAAAGAGCGAGGTTTGGCGCGATCTGCATCGCGTATTCCACGCCCATTGTCATGTACCACTAGATCCACACATTCGGCCTTATTGATGACCGAGATGGAGACTTTGCTGGCAGCAGCATGTTTGGTGATATTGGCCAGCGCCTCTTGGAAAATGCGGAAGAGGGTGATGGCGATGTGGGGCGAGACAGTGATGCCTTCATCCATATTGTCAAAGGTGCAGGTGACGCCAGTACGTTGTGCGAATTCGTATGCTTCGTTCTCAATGGCGGCGACAAGGCCGAAGGTGTCTAGGGCGCTAGGACGCAGATTGCGTGAGATGGTGCTGGCGGAACGCACGCATTTATCCACCAACTCCTCGATCATTTTTGCTTTTGCTGCCAGTTCGGGCTGCTCTTTCAGTCGTCCGATGAGCCAAGCGATATCGAGCTTGGTGGCGGTAAGTAGGCTACCTAGGTCGTCATGCACCTCACGCGCGATGGCGATGCGTTCTTGTTCGCGCACATCCTGGATGTGGGATGAGAGTTCACGCAGCTGTTCTTGTGAACGGTTCAGTTCCGCTTCTGCCGTCTTGCTCTGGGTGATATTGAGCATGATGCCTTCCCACTGGACCCCTTCGAAGGTCTGGCGTGGGCTGCAGCGCAGATTGACCCATTTGATCTCATTATTCGGCATGGTGAGTATGCGACCTTCCCAATTCCAGAAGGTCAGATTTTGTGCCGAGGTGTGCATACTCTGCTGATGGCCGGCGCGATCATCTGGATGCAGCATGGCCTCGAACAGTTGTGTGTCGGCGATGAGTTCCTGTGGCTCCAGTCCTAGCAAAGCTTGGCAACCTTCGCTCACGTAGGGGAAGCTCACTCGCCCATCTTTGTGTAACAGGATCTGGTAAGCCATGCCGGGTAAGTCGGCGATGAAGGCATGCATCCGCGTCTGGTTCTCGATCAATTCCAGTTGGGCGACGCGATGCTCGGCACGGATACGCGCTTCGCGCAGATTGTGTTCGATTGAAGGAATGAGGCGATTCAAACTGCCTTTGAGGATGTAGTCGTCAGCCCCATCCTGCATGGTGCGGATGATGGTCTCTTCCCTCAGGTCGCGTGCCAGAAGCAGGAACGGGATGTCTAGCTCGAGTTGTTGCAGGAGTCTAAACGCTTCCAATCCGCCGAATCCGTCTGGGTCGTCACTACATAGGACGACATCGAAGGTGGCATCGGAAAGAGCAGACTGCATGGCGCTCGCGCTCGCCACCCGATGATGATCAAGGGTGTATCCGGAAGAACTTAGTTTGGCTAACGTTTCTTGTGCGTCCGTGTCGGAAGTCTCGACCAGTAGTACGCGGAGTCTCTTGGCAGTCATGGCTAGGCCTTTTTACGATGCGGGGATTATAAGCGGCGTTTCTGCTTATTCGCCAGATTACGGTAGAATGCCCGACATCATTGAAACACCCCCTAGCCATGTCTTCCGTTCCAACTATTGTCACCCCGCAGAGTCTGATTCGTCCTGAGATACAGGCGCTCCATGCTTATCACGTGCCGCCGAGTGTTGGTTTCGTCAAGTTAGATGCGATGGAGAACCCCTACTTTTTGCCGCAGAGTTTGCGGCAGGAGCTCGCGCAACTGACGGCGGACGCAGCCATCAATCGTTATCCGGACGCTGGGGCATATGATTTGAAATTGCACATTCGCTCGGTCACTAATCTGCCGTCTGGCATGGATTTGCTGTTAGGCAATGGGTCGGATGAGATCATCCAAGTGTTGGCGTTGGCATTGGCGAAACCTGGGGCGGTGTTGCTGAGCGTCGAGCCTTCCTTCGTGATGTATAAGATGATCGCCGCCTTCACGGGCATGAGATATGTCGGCGTGCCGCTGACTCAGGATTTTTCGCTGGATCTGCAAGCGACGTTGGACGCTATCAAGCGTGAGCAGCCAGCACTGGTGTTCCTTGCTTACCCTAACAATCCCACGGGCAACTTGTTTGATGCGGAGGCCGTCAGGCGGATCATCGAAGCAACCCCCGGATTGGTTGTGGTGGATGAGGCGTATTATGCCTTCGCCAGTGACAGCTTCATCCCGCATTTGGCGCGCTACGACAATCTATTAGTGATGCGCACTTTTTCTAAGCTGGGGATGGCAGGCTTGCGTTTGGGTTTTCTGGCGGGCTCCAAGGCTTGGCTTGAGCAGTTGGAAAAGCTGCGCTTACCGTATAATGTCGGCGTCCTGCCGCAATTGGTCGCTTCAAAATTACTGCAACACCATGATGTGTTGTTGGCGCAGGCGGAAAGTATCAAGCAAGAACGGACAAGGCTGATGTCTGTCTTGAGTACAATCCGTGGTGTGAAGGCTTTTCCAAGCGAAGCTAACTTCATCCTGTTCCGTGTGGCAAAAGCCACTCAGATATTCGAAGGCTTGAAACAACGGGGCGTATTGATAAAGAACCTAAACGGGGGGCATCCAGCTTTGGCAGATTGTCTGCGCGTCACGGTGGGCTCGCCGGAGGAAGATGCTAAGTTCCTTGCAGCATTGCAAAACTCGATCAACCAACTCGCATAGGAAAAAAGATGCGCAGCGCAAAAGTCACACGCAACACCCTGGAAACCAAAATCGCCGTCGAGTTGAATCTCGATGGTACGGGCAAGGTCAGGCTGGACACCGGTTTGCACTTCCTTGAGCACATGTTGGATCAGGTAGCTCGGCATGGCTTAGTCGATCTGGAAATATTGGCAAAGGGTGATCTGCATATCGATGCCCACCACACGGTGGAAGACATCGGCATCACGCTGGGTCAAGCTTTCAATCAGGCCGTCGGTGACAAAAAAGGTCTGCGCCGTTACGGTCACGCCTATGTGCCTCTGGATGAGGCATTGTCGCGTGTGGTGCTCGACATCTCCGGCCGCCCCGGCTTGGTTTTCAACTGCGAATTCACCCGTTCCAACATTGGCGAATTCGATGTGGACCTTATTCGCGAGTTCTTCCAGGGCTTCGTCAATCACGCTTTGGTGACTCTACATATCGATAACTTGGCGGGCGATAATGCCCACCATCAGGCTGAGACCATCTTCAAGGCCTTCGGTCGCGCCCTACGTGTCGCGTTGGAGCAAGACCCACGCATGTCTGGCGTGATGCCATCCACCAAGGGCACGCTTTAAATAAACATGGTTGATGTAGCGATCGTTGACTACGGCATGGGTAACTTGCGCTCGGTGCATCAGGCCGTGCACAAGGTGGCACCGGATGCTTCTGTGTGCGTGACCGATGATGCCAAGATCATTGCCGCCGCCAAACGTGTGGTGTTTCCCGGGCAGGGAGCGATGCGTGACTGCATGCGCGAGCTAGAGGCGCGCGGTCTGCGTCAAACAGTTCTCGATGCGGCACGCACCAAGCCTTTCTTGGGTATCTGCATCGGCTTGCAAATGCTGTTCGAACATAGCTCGGAAGGCGATGTGCCAGGATTGGGGGTGTTGCCGGGTGAGGTGGTTCGCTTTGCCTCTGGACTGACGGATGAGCAGGGCGGGAAACTCAAAGTACCGCACATGGGCTGGAACCGCGTACACCATGCGGATCACGCGCTTTGGAATGGCATCGAGCAAGACGCTCGTTTTTATTTCGTGCATAGTTATCATGTGCAGCCAAGCGATGCTGCTTTGGCGCAAGCTACGAGTGATTATCCGACTCCTTTTGTGTGTGCGGTGGCGAAAGATAATTTGTTCGCAGTGCAATTTCACCCAGAGAAGAGCGCTGCCGCCGGATTGAAGTTGCTACAAAATTTTATTAACTGGAATCCTGCCTGACTGTTAAATCATGGATACTAAAACACTGATCATCCCTGCAATCGATTTGAAAGACGGCCAGTGTGTACGTCTGCGTCAAGGTGAGATGGAGGGCGCGACCGTGTTCTCTGACGATCCCGCCGCGATGGCGAAACACTGGCTGGCGCAAGGTGCGCGCCGCCTGCATCTGGTCGACCTGAACGGTGCCTTCGCCGGCAAACCCAAGAACGAAGCGGCGGTACGCAGCATCATCGAAGCGGTTGGAACTGACGTGCCGGTGCAACTGGGTGGCGGCATTCGCGATCTGGAGACCATCGAGCGTTATCTCGATCTGGGTGTCACTTACGTCATCATTGGTACGGCTGCGGTCAAAGTACCGGGTTTCCTGCATGAGGCGTGTGATGCTTTCCCCGGACATGTGATGGTGGGCCTTGATGCCAAAGGGGGCAAAGTGGCGGTGGATGGTTGGTCCAAGCTCACAGGCCATGATGTCGCCGATTTGGCAAAGCGCTTTGAAGACTATGGCGTGGAAGCCATCATCTACACCGATATCGGCCGCGACGGCATGATGAGTGGGGTTAACATCGAAGCGACAGTTGAATTGGCGCGTCCCTTGCATGTGCCGGTCATCGCCAGCGGTGGCATCACCAATCTGGATGATGTCCGCAAACTGTGTGCTGTGCGTTCCGAAGGTATCACGGGCGCGATCACAGGCCGTGCCATTTACGAAGGCACACTGGATTTCCGCGCTGCGCAAGCATTGGCGGACGAACTATCACCCCAACTCTGATGCTGGCAAAACGAATCATTCCCTGTTTGGATGTGACCGCCGGTCGCGTGGTCAAAGGTGTCAGTTTCGTTGAGTTGCGTGATGCGGGAGATCCAGTCGAGATCGCCAAACGCTATGACGATCAAGGTGCAGACGAACTCACATTCCTAGACATCACAGCCAGCTCTGATGATCGCGGCATCATCTTCCGCATCATCGAGCAAGTGGCTGAGCAGGTGTTCATTCCATTGACGGTTGGTGGTGGCGTGCGCGAAGTGCAAGACGTGCGCAATCTGCTCAACGCAGGTGCCGACAAAGTCAGCATCAACACCTCTGCAGTGGTGAATCCTCAACTGGTGGCAGATGCCGCATCGCGTTACGGTTCGCAATGCATCGTTGTGGCGATCGACGCAAAACAGACTGCACCCAACAAATGGGAAGTGTTCACCCACGGTGGTCGCAAGGCCACCGGCTTTGATGTCATCCAATGGGCAAAGAAGATGCAGAAATTGGGCGCGGGCGAGATTCTGCTGACCAGCATGGATCAGGATGGTCAGAAGCGCGGCTTCGACTTGGCACTGACGCGTGCAGTGACGGATGCCTTGGAGATTCCTGTCATCGCCAGTGGCGGCGTGGGTAATTTGCAACATCTTGCCGACGGGGTGAAGCTGGGTGGTGCCGATGCGGTGTTGGCAGCCAGCATCTTCCACTTTGGCGAATACACCGTGCAACAGGCCAAGCTGCACATGGCGGCGCAAGGTATAGAAGTAAGACTTTAAATTCTTAACAACAATTTGCCACAGAGAACACGGAGCTCACAGGGAAACCAGTTGGGCTTCGAGTGCCTGAAATTCTCTGTGTACTCTATGGCTGATTTGGGGATTAAATGAGCGAAGTTTGGTTGAATAAGATCAACTGGTCGGCTGACGGCTTGGTTCCCGCCATCGCGCAAGACGCAGACACTGGGCGCGTGCTGATGGTAGCGTGGATGAATCGCGAGGCTTTGTTGCTGACTTGGCAAAAGAGTGAGGCGATATACTGGTCGCGTTCGCGTAAGAAATTGTGGCATAAGGGTGAGGAGTCTGGACATATCCAGAAGGTGAAAGAGATTCGGCTAGACTGCGATGGTGATGTGGTGCTGCTACAAGTAGAACAACAGGGCGGCATTGCATGCCACACAGGACGCCAGAGCTGCTTTTTCAGCAAACTGGAAAAGGGCGAATGGGTCGAGATTGATGCGGTACTGAAATCACCCGACGAGATTTATAAAAAATAACTGGATTCCCGCCGGCGCGGGAATGACAAACGAATGAGCAACGACATCTTACAAAAACTGACAGAGACCATAGCGGCGCGCAAACAAGCAGCGCCTGAGTCTTCTTACGTCGCCAAGCTGTTCAGCAAGGGCGACGATGCTATTTTGAAGAAGGTGATCGAAGAGGCGGGCGAGGTCTTGTTGGCGGCCAAGGATGGCGATAAGCAACATCTGACTTATGAAGTCGCTGATCTGTGGTTTCACACCATGGTGTTGCTTGCGCAAAAAGGATTGAGTGCGGACGATGTGCTGAAAGAGTTGGCGCGGCGTGAAGGTGTCTCCGGTATCGCCGAGAAAGCAAGCCGAAAATGAGCGACAACTGCCTCTTCTGCAAGATCGCGCACGGCGAGATACCGAGCCGCAAGGTGTATGAGGATGATGAAGTGTTTGCTTTCCACGATATCAATCCCGTTGCGCCCGTGCATCTCATGATCATCCCCAAGCGTCACCTAGCCTCCTTGATGGAGACCGATGACAGTCATGCGGAATTGTTGGGTAAGATGCTTACGCTCGCACCGAAATTGGCGCGCGAGCAGGGTTTGGAAAATGGATTCCGTACCGTCATCAATTCTGGCAAAGGTGGCGGACAAGAAGTGTTTCACCTGCATATCCACATCATCGGCGGAGGCAATATCCCGCCGATGGTAAAGCGTAGCTAATTCATCAAGGAGACATCATGGGTTCATTCAGCATCTGGCATTGGTTGATCGTATTATTGGTCGTTGTTCTTGTTTTCGGCACCAAGAAATTGCGTAACGTCGGTAGTGACCTGGGGGGTGCGGTGAAGGGATTCAAAGACGGCATGAAGGGCGAAGACGAGTCCGTCAAAAAGACCGACAGCAAGACCATCGAAGGCGAAGTGAAGGAGAAGTAGACCATGTTCGACGTGGCTTTTTCCGAGCTGGTGGTGGTCGCCTTGGTGGCGCTCATCGTTGTAGGTCCGGAGAGATTGCCGCAAGTGGCTCGCACAGCCGGGCATATGTGGGGGCGCTTACAACGCTATGTGAGTACGGTCAAGAACGACATCTCTAACGAGATGGATCTTGAAGCGGCGAGTAAGATGAAGCGGGACTTCGTGCAGCAAGTTGGTGAAGTGGAGCAAGAAGTTAAGGCTGCGCAACTTACGCTGGAACAGCAGATACTCCAAGCACAATATAGCCAATCTCCCCCAATAGACCCGATCGAGGTCTCACCCCATAACGACGTCAAAAATAATCCACAGTGATCGGTATCAGTGAAACCTTAGTTGGGCATCTTATCGAGCTACGTTCGCGCTTGTTGAATTCCGCGCTCGCACTGTTGTTGATCTTCCTCTGTCTCTTTCCTTGGGCAGCTGATCTGTATTCATTATTAGCACAACCCATGTTGGCTAAGTTGCCACAAGGTGGGCAGATGATTGCCACCGATGTCACCACGCCGTTTTTCGTCCCGCTCAAAGTGGCGATGATGGCAGCCTTCCTCATCGCGTTACCTTACATGCTTTACCAGATATGGCGCTTCGTCGCGCCCGGGTTGTATACGCAGGAAAAACGCATGGTGTTACCGTTGGTGGTCGCCAGTACCTTGCTGTTCTATAGCGGTATGGCTTTTGCCTATTTCGCAGTGTTCCCAGTGGTGTTCGGATTCATCACTGCATCTGCGCCACAAGGGGTGGCGGTGATGACGGACATCGACAAGTATCTGAGTTTTGTAATCGGCATGTTCATGGCCTTTGGCATCGCATTTCAAGTGCCGGTGGCGGTCGTGTTGCTGGTACGCATAGGATTTGTGACAGTGCAGAAGCTGCGCGAGATACGTTCTTATGTGATTGTCGCGGCGTTCGTCATCGGTGCCATCTTCACCCCGCCCGATATCGTGTCGCAATTCATGTTGGCGATACCGTTGTGGCTACTTTACGAGGCAGGCATCGTGGTGGCTGCTTGGACGGGTGCACCAAGCAAGCCCTCCTGATACTACTCAGCCACTTTTGGTTTCGGGCGTTTGCCGACCTTGACCTGTACGACGACATCGGTTTGATTCCGCAGTAGCTTGAGTGACACAGTGTTGCCGGGTACGAGCGCTGAGATGGTCTCTAGCATGACAGTGGAATCTGACAATGCACTGTCAGCGATGCTCACCAAGATATCTCCCGGTTTGATGCCTGCTTTGTCCGCTGGGCTACCGCGTACCACTTCTGAAATGAGTACGCCTTGAGTGTCTTTCAATTTAAAAGATTCGGCCAATTCTGGCGTCATGTCTTGAACGGCTACTCCGATCCAGCCTCGAGTCACTGAGCCGTTCTGAATGATTTGCTCCATGATCTTCTTCGCGGTGCTCACTGGTATTGCGAAGCCAATACCCAGCGAACCGCCGTTAGGTGAATAGATAGCGCTGTTGATGCCCAGCAAGTTTCCTTCCACATCGGCCAGTGCACCACCTGAGTTGCCGGGGTTGATCGCAGCATCGGTCTGGATGAAGTTCTCAAACGTGTTCAGGCCAAGGTGATTGCGCTTGAGTGCGCTGACGATACCCATGGTGACGGTCTGCCCCACGCCGAATGGATTGCCCACAGCTAGCACGATATCGCCTACATGTGCCGCCTCGGGACCGGCAAAGGTGACGGCTGGAAGATCGTTGCCGATATCCACTTTGATGACGGCGAGGTCTGTGTCTGGATCGGTGCCAACAATATGTCCCTTGGCCTTGCGTCCATCGGCAAACGCGACCTCGATTTGGTCGGCGGATTCCACCACGTGATGATTGGTGAGGATGTAGCCGTCATGGCTGACGAGAACACCGGATCCTAGGCTGGAATTCTGTTGCGCTGCGTTGTCATTGAACTCATCGCCAAAAAAGAAGCGGAAGCGCGGATCATCCATGAAGGGATGGGCCTGTTGTTTCACCTCGCTTGTAGTGAAGATATTCACCACGGCAGGCATCACTTTTTTTGCAGCGCGGCTGAAGCCTACGTTGGGGAGGTCGCTTACGGTCTCTACTTTTTCATCCTCATAAAGTGTGACGATACCGCCGCGAGCTGCAGTGGGGAGTAGCGTGGGTTTTAGTGTGTTGATGACAAAGAGCACCGCCAGTCCGATGGTGGTGGCTTGGGCGAACAAAAGCCAGAATTTACGCATGTTATGATCCGAACAACCAATGAAGAAGGGTGATTGTGATGCAGTTAATCGAGTTGCGGGATTATATCGGAAGCGAGCTGGCGGTCAGTCGATTTCATGACTATTGCCCGAACGGGGTGCAAGTCGAGGGTAGGCCAGAGGTGCGACGTATCGCTACTGCGGTGACCGCATCGCAAGCGGTCTTGGAAGCCGCTACAGCGTGGGGGGCTGATGCCATCCTCGTCCACCATGGTTATTTTTGGCGCAGCGAAGATGCCAGTATCACGGGTATCAAAAAACGTCGCATCGCCCACCTATTGCAGCACGATGTCAGCCTGTTGGCCTATCACTTGCCTCTTGACGCGCACTCAGAATTGGGCAACAACGCGCAATTGGGTATACGTTTGGGTTTTGTCGAAGAGGGGAGATTTGGAGAACAAGAAATCGCTTGCCGTGGAAGATTGCTTGCCCCTAAGTCGCTGGATGATTTGAAGCGGAGTATCGCAGAAAGCTTGCAGCGAGAACCGCAAGTCATCGGAGACCTAGGGATGAATATCACTCGAGTGGCCTGGTGCAGTGGTGGAGGGCAGAGCTATTTTGAGCAAGCCATCGCCCTAGGAGTCGAAGTTTTTTTGACAGGTGAGGCTTCTGAGCAATGTTTTCATCTAGCCCAAGAAACGGGGGTGGCCTTCATTGCGGCAGGTCATCATGCGACAGAACGCTATGGAATTCATATGCTTGGGGAGCGCCTTGTTGCCAGATTTGGTTTGGAGCACCGATTTTTTGATCAATTTAATCCGATTTAATCTGTGGCATTTGTGATTGCCGCGCGTTGCATTCTGGAAGCACGTTGCGTAGTATTCGGGCCTGTTTTTGATATAACCCGTTCGGGTTAGTCAAACAGCTTGGATTGAGTCTTGATTGTGGTGGGGCAGCGCCATTCAGCTGTGAGGGTTGTGACTTTAAGACGGACTGGATTTCCGCACAGAAGTCACCTTGGGGAGGTTGTTATGAATAAAATGATGTTAGTGGGCGGTATCATTTTGAGCGCGCTCTCGTTTAATGCGATGGCGGAATACAGAGCGGATGATCCTGCACATGATGCGATGAATGTCCTGCGTTCGGCGGATGTGAGCTACAAAAAAGACATTCAGCCGATTATGGATGATTATTGTGTCAGTTGTCACAAGCCTGGCGGCAAGGGCTTTGCCAAGAGCGGCCTTGATTTGACTTCATACGAGAACCTGATGAAGGGCACTAAATTTGGCAAAGTGGTCATCCCAGGAAATAGCGAAGCAAGCACCCTTTCCAAGTTACTGACCGGCACCAACAAAGGTTTGAAGATGCCCATGGGCTTGAACGCCGCAGGTACTTTGGATCGTCAATACATCTTGGCCATTCGCAAGTGGGTCAAGCAGGGCGCGAAGAACAATTGATTTTCTTGTAGTGCCGTTGTCGGCATGAAGTTCTGATTGGGGAGTCGGACTTCAGTTTGTCAAATTACTATTCGTAAGACAAGCAGTGCCATCCTCTATTACCAAACGATATCTCTGTGCATAGCAGCTCTAGTGCAGGTCGTTTTTTTGTGTGACGTATTTCAGAAGGGATGAGGGATATGACCGAGAATGTAGATCAAAGTAAGCGACGAATGCTATTTGTCGCAACAGCAGCGGCGGGTGGTGTGGCGGCAGCGGGAGCGGGAGCGCCGTTCGTAATGAGCTTGATGCCAAGCGAACGCGCAAAGGCAGCAGGTGCACCAGTCGAAGTAGACATTGGTGCGATCGAACCGGGCACGATGATCAGCATCGAGTGGCAAGGTAAGCCGGTCTGGATCGTGCGCCGTACTCCGGAGATGCTGGAGCTGTTAGCCAAGCATGACGGTGATTTGGCCGACCCAACTTCGTCAATACCGCAACAGCCAGAATACTGTAACAACGCAACTCGTTCTATCAAGCCTGAGGTGTTGGTGGTTCTTGGGGTTTGTACGCATTTGGGTTGTTCGCCGACTTTCCGTCCTGAAGTTTCCCCGGCCGATTTGGGAGCAAACTGGGCAGGCGGTTGGTTCTGTCCTTGCCATGGTTCCCGCTTCGACTTGGCCGCTCGTGTATTCAAGGGCGTTCCAGCACCTACTAATCTGATTATCCCGCCCCACCAGTATTTGAGTGAGACACGCTTATTGATTGGGGATGATGACAAAAGTAAGCTCAAGGGTGGTCAGCCGGCTGATAAGGGGGCAACAGCATGATGAATTTACTTAAAAATCTACTTGCTTGGGTCGATGAACGTTTCCCGCTAACGTCCACTTGGAAGGCACACGCTTCCGAATACTACGCACCGAAGAACTTCAACTTCTGGTATTTCTTCGGTGGTCTAGCACTACTGGTGTTGGTCATCCAGATCGTCAGCGGTATCTTCCTGACGATGAACTACAAGCCGGATGCGCTATTCGCTTTTGCCTCTGTCGAATACATCATGCGCGACGTCCAGTTGGGTTGGATTCTTCGCAATATCCACTCGACGGGCGCATCGATGTTCTTCATCGTGATCTATCTGCATATGTTCCGTGGCTTGATGTACGGCTCGTACCGCAAACCACGTGAATTGTTGTGGATCATCGGCATGATCATTTACCTCGCACTGATGGGCGAAGCTTTCATGGGCTATTTGTTGCCATGGGGGCAGATGTCGTTCTGGGGGGCTCAAGTGATCGTGAATCTGTTCTCGTCCGTGCCCTTCGTTGGCCCAGACTTGGCAATCCTGATCCGTGGTGACTTCGTGGTGTCCGACATCACCTTGAACCGTTTCTTCGCATTGCACGTGGTTGCCATCCCGCTGATCTTGGTGTTGATCATCGTGGCTCACTTGGTTGCTTTGCATGAAGTGGGTTCCAACAACCCAGACGGTGTCGAGATCAAAAAGCACAAAGGTCCGGACGGTCATCCGGTGGATGGCATCCCATTCTTCCCCTACATGGTGGTTAAAGATGCGGTGGCAGCGGTTGCGTTCTTGATCGTGTTCGTAGCGATCATCTTTTTCGCGCCGGACATGGGTGGCTACTTCTTGGAGTACAACAACTTCGTCCCTGCTAACCCGATGAAGACACCTGAGCACATCGCTCCAGTGTGGTACTTCACACCGTATTACGCGATCTTGCGTGCTGTGCCTCCGCTGTTTGGCTCACAGTTCCCTGGCGTTGTGGCGATGGGCGTGGCGACTGTGATCTTCTTTGCATTGCCTTGGCTTGATCGCGGGCAAGTGAAGTCGATCCGTTATCGTGGTCCGATTTACAAAGCTTTCTTGGCTGCCTTCGTGGTGAGCTTCGTTGGTTTGGGTTATCTGGGTTTGATGCCTGCTACTGAGTTGTACACATGGATCTCGCGTGTGTTGGCGGTCGTCTATTTTGCCTTCTTCTTCTTGATGCCTTGGTATACCAAGATCGATAAGTGCAAGCCAGAGCCTGATCGTGTGACGTCCAAATAATTGAGAGAGGTTCGTTGACATGAATGCAATCAAAAAAATAGGGATGTTGGTACTGCTGTGCGCAGTACCGGCAATGGCCATCGCCAGCGGTGCTGGCGTTCATTTGGATACAGCGCCGGTCAATCTGAAAGATCAGGCTTCACTGCAACGGGGTGCGAAGTTGTTTACTTCTCGCTGCTTGGCTTGTCACGCAGCAAGTTACATGCGTTACAACCGTTTAACTGATATCGGGATGTCGGAAGAGCAGATCAAAAAGGAACTGGAGCTGCCGGAAGACGTCAAGATCGGTTCCACCATGCAAGCGGCGATGGACTCCAACTCTGCAAAGCTGGCCTATGGCGTGGCACCACCTGACTTGAGCGTCATCGCACGTTCACGTAGTCCGGACTGGCTGTACACCTACATGCGTAGTTTCTATGTGGATACCACACGTACCAGCGGTTGGAACAACACAGCGTTCCCAAGCGTTGGCATGCCGTTCGTATTGGCTGACTTGCAAGGTGAGCAAGCGATAGAGGTGGAGCAGCATGAAGGTCACGACGTCAAGAAGCTGATTTTGAAGACGCCTGGCTCGATGCAACCCGCTGAATACGATGCCGCAGTCGGTGATCTGACCAACTATCTGGTATTTATGAGTGAGCCATCCAAGCTGGTGCGCCAACAGATTGGTTGGATCGTTTTAGCCTTCCTATCGGTACTGTTAGTGCTGGTTTATGCGCTGAAGAAGGAAATCTGGAAAGATATCCACTAAGCGGATTGAAATTGGTGGCGGGTTTGTGGTAATTTCCGCACCGTTTCAATAAGTTCCTAAATGGCGGAGCAGATTGCTCCGCCTTTTTGGTTTTTTATCCCAGTAATTTGATTTTAGGTGCTTTTTATTATGATGACACTCTATTCTGGGACGACAGATCCCTACAGCCATCGTTGTCGTTTCGTGCTGTTCGAAAAGGGCATGGACTTCCAAGTCATCGACGTTGATGTGCTCAACATGCCGGAAGACTTGGCCGTGATGAATCCGTATAACAAGGTTCCCGTGCTCGTTGAGCGCGACCTCATCCTGTACGAAGCCAACATCATCAACGAATACATCGATGAGCGTTTCCCTCATCCTCAATTGATGCCGCCTGACCCTGTCATGCGCGCGCGCGCGCGCTTGTTCCTACATCGTTTCGAACAAGAGTTGTTTTGCCACATCTCAGGACTTGAGAGCAATAACGCCAAGATCGCAGAGAAAGCTAGGGCAGCTGTGCAGGCAAACTTGACTCAGATAGCACCTGTGTTCGCCAAACAGAAGTTTATGCTGGGTGACGAGTTCTCCATGCTTGACGTGGCGATCGCACCGTTGCTGTGGCGCCTGGATCACTACGGTATCCACTTGGATAAAGATGCGACCCCTCTGATGAAATATGCGGAACGTATTTTTTCTCGTCCTGGCTTCATCGAGGCGATGACGCCAGCCGAAAAGGCCATGCGTAAGTAATTCATGGCGAAGAGCGAACCCTCCACCAAGCCGTACCTGATCCGTGCTATCCACGAGTGGTGCGGTGATGCTGGCTACACGCCTTATCTGGCGGTGCAGGTGGATGACTACACGCAAGTGCCGCTGGCTTATGTGAAGGATGGCAAAATCGTCCTCAACATCGGTGTGGATGCGGTGAAGAATCTGCACCTAGGCAATGAAGACATCACTTGTGGGGGGCGTTTCGGTGGTGTGGCTCACCAGATCATCGTCCCTGTTTCATCGGTAATCGGTATCTTTGCCAAGGAAACGGGGCAGGGCTTGGTGTTCCAAGGGCAAGAGTCATCCCCCGTCGCTGCGATACAAGATAGCGAGCCGGATGAGACTCCGCCAACACCGAGCAAGCCAAAACTCACCGTTGTGAAATAACGAGCTGCAAAACCAAAGAAGCCGCAGAGTGATCTGCGGCTTCTTTGGTTTGTGCTTAATGAATTAGCGTGATGCAGGTAACGCCAACAACCCTTGCATCTTGCTCATGGCCTTTTGCTCGATCTGACGGATGCGCTCGGCGGATACCTTGAACTCGGCGGCCAACTCATGCAATGTCGCAGAGTCATCTTCACGTAGCCAACGTGCTTCCACGATGCGGCGGCTGCGTTCATCTAGGCTGCCTAGTGCCTTGGCAAGCCCCGCCGTTTGCAGGCGCTCACGCTCAGAGGTCTCCAAAATCGTCGAAGGCTCATGCTCTTCACTGTCAGCTAAATATTGGATGGGGGCATAGCTTTCGTCGTCTTCGGCCGCAAGAGGGTCGAGCGCCATCTCGTGTCCGGCAAAGCGTGCTTCCATCTCTACCACGTCCTGCTCGCTCACATTGAGCTGCTGGGCGATCTCTTTTACCTGTTGAGGTTTAAGTGACTCCAAGCCTTGTTTCATGCTGCGCAGATTAAAGAACAACTTGCGTTGAGCCTTGGTAGTGGCGATTTTCACCATGCGCCAATTGCGCACCACGTATTCGTGTATCTCGGCACGGATCCAGTGCAAAGCGAAAGACACCAAGCGCACGCCACGCTCAGGGTCGTAGCGTTTCACTGCCTTCATCAGTCCGATGTTGCCCTCTTGGATCAGGTCCGCTTGGGGCAGGCCGTAGCCGTTGTAACCGCGCGCAACGCTGACTACCACGCGCAAGTGAGATAGCACCAACTGGCGCGCGGCATCAAGGTCATTCTCGTTTCTGAAGCGTGTCGCCAAAGCAACTTCTTCCTCTTGCGACAACACAGGGAAACGATTGACCGATTGAACGTACGATTCCAAGCTGCCAACGGCAGACGGTATCGGTAGATTCATACTTGCATTCATGGGTTTTCCCTCCTCATGCCTTCATATTAGCACTCGGCGACTGAGAGTGCCAAGAGTCTGGAAAGTTCAGCGTGGCTCGATCTGCCACAGATGTTGCGACACCGAGAACCATGCGCCCAGCCAGCCCAGATAGGCGGAGAAACCGAGCAGGGTGACGCTGTCAGCGAGGGATAGGGGGAGTAGGCTGAATTCGCTGGCGTAGACCGAGGTGAGGTCACCAAAGTAATGGTTTAGCAGTAATACGCTGCCAGATACGATGAGCCAAGCGGCGATGCCACCAAGTAGTCCTTGGGTAAGGCCGAAGTAGAGGAAGGGGCGGCGGATGAAGGAATCGGTTGCCCCGATCAGCTTGGCGACCTCGATCTCGTCGCGTCGCGTCAGTATCTGCAAGCGGATGGTGTTGAAGGTGATGGCGATGAGGGCGAAGCTCAACAATCCGGCCAAGATGGCGACAGCTAATCTGCCGAATCCCAAAACTGCTTCTAGCCGATGCACCCAAGCAGAATCGAGCTGCACATGGTCGAATTGAGACCAAGACTTCAACTCATCGCGTAAGGATTCCATCGCCGTTGCATCGGTGGCTTTGGGATAGACGATGTAGGCATCGGGCAAGGGATTCTGCGACAAGTCACCCATCACTTCGGCGAGTTCGGTGCTTTGCTGTAGCTTCTTGAAAGCGACATCGCGAGGAACGAAATCGACACGTTCGATATTGGCGTTCTGCTTCAGCTTATCGCCGATGCGAGTGACTTCGCCAGTACCCGTCCCGACTTTGATGAACACGCTGATCTGCGGTGTGCTGGTGAGCTGTCCGGTCAGGCTCTGCACACTTTTCAGAATCACGTAACCACCCACAGGCAGGCTCAAGGCGATGCCGATGATGAGCACGTTCAACAGCGTCGCATTGGGTGTCAGCAACAGTCGCAACAAGGTGGTACGCAACACGCGCAGATGTTCGATGAGTGAACTCACAGCAACGCTCCCTGTTTCAGATGCAACTCGCGTGCTGGGAATTGTGTCAGTACGTTCTCGGCATGGGTAGCGATCACCAGCGTCACACCCACCTGATGGAACGATTTGAAGATGTGCATGATCTCGTTGGCGTAGTCGCTATCCAGATTGCCTGTCGGTTCGTCGGCCAACAGGATGGCGGGGCGATTCACGATGGCACGTGCGATGCAAAGGCGTTGCTGTTCACCGCCTGAGAGCGAGATGGGATTGGCTTTTTCACGCGCCAGCAGCCCGACCTTGTCCAGTGCGGCACGTGCACGCTTGGCCGATTCACGGTGATCGAAGCCGCCGATCTGTAATGGCAGCATCACGTTATCAAATGCACTACGATCGAACAGGAGTTTGTGGTCTTGGAAGATGAGGCCGATGTTGCGGCGTAGTGCGGGGATGGCTTCACGCTTGATGGAGCGGATGTTCTGCCCCTTCACCAACACACTACCGCTGGTAGGACGCTCGATGGCGGCGATGAGTTTGAGCAAGGTGCTTTTGCCTGCACCGGAGTGGCCCGTGAGATAAACCATCTCGCCTTCAGTGATCTCGAAGCTCAAATCTTTCAGTGCTTCATGCCCGCCGGGATAGCGCTTATAGACTTGGTTGAACTGGATCATTCGTTGATTCCAAGCAGTGCAGAGATGAAGTCTTCTGCTACGAAGGGACGCAGATCATCCAGTCCTTCACCCACGCCGATGAAGCGCACGGGGATGGGATGAGCCTTGGCGATGGCGGCGATGACGCCACCTTTGGCGGTGCCGTCTAACTTGGTCAGCACCAGCCCCGTCACACCTAGCGATTCATCAAAAGCTTTGACTTGCGACAGCGCGTTCTGGCCCGTGTTGGCATCTAGCACCAGCAGCACTTCATGTGGTGCCTCAGGCATCACCTTGGCGATGACGCGTTTCACCTTCTTGATCTCTTCCATCAGATGCGCTTGAGTGGTGAGGCGACCAGCTGTGTCAGCCAGCACCACATCGATGCCGCGCGCTTGGGCAGCTTGCACGGCGTCGTAGATGACGGCGGCGGCATCGCCACTCTGTTGCGCGATGACAGTCACATCGTTGCGCTTGCCCCATTCCATCAATTGTTCACGCGCGGCCGCACGGAAGGTGTCGCCTGCTGCGAGCAACACGGATTTACCTTGGTTCTGGAAATGCTTGGCTAACTTGCCGATAGAGGTCGTCTTGCCAGCACCGTTCACCCCGCACATCATGATGACAAAAGGTTTATGTGGTGTGACGTCCAATGGTTTCGCCAGCGGCTGCAATAGTTTTAGCAATGCATGTGCCAGCGCCTCTTTCAGTTGGCTGGCCTCGGTCAGGTGTTGTTCCTTTACTTGGCGGCGTACATCCGCCAGCAGCGTGCGTGTCGCATCCATACCCACATCGGCGGTGATGAGGATAGTCTCCAACTCTTCGTAGAGTTCATCGTCGATCTTGCCACCCGCAACGAACAAGCTCGCCAACTGTCCACCCGTACGCGCCAGTCCTGCGGTCAGTCGAGAGACCCAGCTGGTTCTAGTGGCATCGGTTGCTGTCGTATTCTTTTTCAGGAAGCTGAACATGGGGTTAGGCAATGTTTAATAGTTATCAGATAATGCGCGCGCATTTTAACGGTTAAACAGAATAATCGCGCAGCGATTCGTTCGCCTCCTCGCCCGCTTGCGGGAGAGGATTGAGGTGAGGGGACGGGCCGAAAATTAACAATCGGGGTGACCTTGTCATGCCCGTCGAGGGACGAATCGAATGAGATTTTATTGGATTTTAGGCTGTGTCTTGTGGGCGGGACTGGCGCAGGCAGAAGTGTTCGAGAAGACACTCTCCAACGGCTTGAAGGTCATCGTGAAAGAAGACCATCGCGCGCCGACCGTCGTGCAGCAGATCTGGTATCGCGCGGGCAGCATGGACGAGAAGACCGGCACGACAGGTGTCGCACACGTGCTGGAACACATGATGTTCAAGGGCACCAAGTCCGTTCCGGTAGGAGACTTTTCCCGTCGCATCGCTGCTGCGGGCGGACGCGAGAACGCCTTCACCAGCTACGACTACACCGCTTATTTCCAACAACTGCATAAATCCAAACTGCCGCTGGCGATGCAGTTGGAAGCTGACCGCATGCACAACCTCGTGCTGAGTGAGAAAGAATTCAGCAAAGAGATCAAGGTGGTGATGGAAGAGCGTCGTTGGCGCACTGATGACGATGCGCACTCACTCGTGGGCGAACGTCTGATGGCGACGGCGTATCAAGAGCATCCGTATCACAACCCCATCATCGGTTGGATGAACGATCTGGAGAACATGAGCTACCTCGATGCGCAGGATTGGTACAAGACTTGGTACGCGCCCAACAATGCCACGTTGGTCATCGCAGGGGATGTGAAGGCATCCGAGGTGTTCGCACTAGCGCAAAAGCATTACGGCAAGATACCCAAAGCGAAGTTGCCGAAACGTAAAGAGATGGGTGAGCAGCCACAGCTGGGTATAAAGCGTATCGTCGTCAAAGCACCAGCAGAGCTGCCTTACTTCATCATGGCATATCACGCGCCAACCATGCACGATGTGGAGAAGGATTGGAAACCTTACGCCTTGTCAGTATTGGCAGGCGTGTTGGATGGAAGCGAATCCGCACGCTTGAACAAAGCATTGGTGCGCGACCAACAGGTGGCAATCAGCGTCGGTGCGGGTTACGACAGCACCTCGCGCGGTCCTTCGCAGTTCACCATCGAAGGTACGCCTGCTTCCGGCAAGACCATTGCGGAATTGGAAACGGCTATCCGCGAGCAGTTGCAAGCCGTGGTGCGTGACGGGGTGAGTGAGGAAGAGTTGAAGCGCGTGCGCGCTCAAGTCACCGCATCCGAAGTCTATAAATTGGATTCGGTGTTCTACCAGGCGATGCAGATCGGCCAGATGGAAAGCATCGGCCTTGGTCATCAAGCGATCCCCGTCATGTTGAAGAAATTGCAAGCGGTTACGACGCAACAAGTACAAGACGTGGCGCGTGAGATGTTGGTGGATGACCATCTGACCGTGGCGGTGCTCGACCCGCAACCGCTAACCGAAAAGAACAAGCAGGCAAAGGGAGGCACACATGCGCACTAAGTTGATCGCAGTCCTCGCGCTATGCTGCGTGGCGAGCAGCGCCTACGCCACGCCCAAGATCCAGCACTGGCAAGCTCCCAGCGGCGCACAAGTCTATTTTGTGGAAGATCACGACTTGCCGATGCTTGATGTGGCAGTGAATTTTGCCGCTGGCGATGCCTACGACGCAGTCGACAAAATCGGTGTGGCAGGTATGACGCATGGCCTGCTCGATGCGGGTGCTCAAGGGCTGAGTGAAGACGACATCTCACGCAAGATGGCGGACATCGGCGCGCAGTTGGGTGGCAGTTTCGATGCGGATAGAGCATCTATCTCCTTGCGTACTTTAAGCAGTGCGGCAGAACGTGATGCTGCGCTCGACATCGTCGCGCGCGTGTTGCAGCAACCCGTTTTCCCTGAAGCCGTGCTGGTGCGCAACAAGGCCAGCCTTATCGCGGGTTTGAAAGAAGCGGAGACCAAGCCCGAGCATCTGTCCGAAAAAGCGTTCGGCAAAGCCGTGTTCGGCAACCATCCTTACGGTTGGCAGACTGAAGTGGCGGATGTCGAAAAGATAAATCGTGCCGATCTGGAAGCTTTCTACCGTGCGCATTACAACGCCAAGAACGCGGTCGTCGCCTTGATGGGCGACGTGACTCGGAAGCAAGCGGAAGCCATCGCACAGCAACTTACCGCCAATCTGCCGCAAGGCGGTTCGTCCACCACCTTGCCAGCGGTCGCCGCCAAGATCGCGGCGAGTGAACAACGCATCGCCCATCCTGCCAGCCAGAGCCACATCCTCATCGGCACCCCGGGTATCGCACGCAACGATGCGGACTACTTTCCACTGTACGTCGGTAACTACATCTTGGGGGGCGGTGGATTTGTGTCGCGCTTGATGAACGAGGTGCGCGAGAAGCGTGGTATGGCTTACAGCGTCTATAGCTACTTCATGCCGATGCAGCAGCCGGGCGCGTTCCAGATCGGTTTGCAGACCAAGAAAGAACAAGCAGATGAAGCGTTGAAGGTGGTGCGCCAGACCTTGGATACTTTCGTGGCGAAGGGCGTGACCGAGAAAGAGTTGCAAGCGGCCAAGGACAATATCATCGGTGGCTTCCCGCTACGCATCGATAGCAACAGAAAGATATTGGACTACCTCAGTGTCATCGGTTTCTACCACATGCCGCTGACCTATCTGGATGACTTCACCCAGCAAGTCGATGCCGTCACCACCAAACAGATACACGACGCCTTCAAGCGACGTATCGATCCTAATGCGATGGCAACCATCATCGTTGGAGCGCCTGAGTCGGAGAAGAAAAATCAATAAAGTTCGCATCATCGGCGGCACCCACCGTAGCCGCATCATCACCTTTCCCGATGCCGAAGGATTACGTCCTACGCCCGACCGTGTGCGTGAGACCTTGTTCAACTGGCTGGGGCAGACCTTGTATGGGAAGCGATGTCTGGACTTGTTCGCTGGGAGTGGGGCACTGGGCTTTGAGGCCGCTTCGCGCGAGGCGGCGCAGGTGGTGATGGTGGAATCCAACCGCGCCGTTTACAAGGCTTTGCAGGACAATGCCAAAAAATTAGGTTTATCTAATATAGCCTTACGTTGTGATGATGGGCTAAAATTCGCCTCCCAAGCGAACATGGCATTCGATGTCATCTTCCTGGACCCCCCGTTCCAAAGCGACTACTTGCCACAATTGCTGCCAAAGTTGGCGGACAAACTGGCTGAGGATGGCGTCATCTATGTGGAAAGCGGTAGCGCATTCGATGCCGGGGCGGAATGGCAAGTGTTGAAGCAAGGCAAGGCCGGTGCGGTGCACCACCAATTATTAAAACGAGAACCAGCATGATCAGAGTCGTCTATCCGGGTACCTTCGATCCCATCACGCGCGGGCATGAGGATGTTGTGCGGCGTGCCGCAGGATTGTTCGATGAGGTCATCGTGGCGGTGGCGGCAAGTCGCGCTGCGACGCTGTTCAGCTTGGAAGAACGTGTAGCGATGGCGAAAGAAGTGTTCGCGGATTACCACAACGTCAAGGTCGAAGGCTTCGACGCACTACTGATGAACTACGTGCGCGAGAAAGATGCGCGTGTGGTGCTGCGTGGATTGCGCGCCGTGTCCGATTTCGAATACGAGTTCCAGATGGCAGGCATGAACCGTAACCTGCATCCCGATGTGGAGACCGTGTTTCTCACCCCATCTGAGCGTTACACCTTCATCTCAGCCAGTATGGTGCGCGAGATCGCGCGCTTCGGCGGCGACGTGAGCAAATTCGTATCGCCCTCGGTAGAGGCGAAGCTAAAGATCAAAAAATCAACTAAAGGAGAGTAACAATGTCACTGATCATCACCGACGAATGCATCAACTGCGACGTATGCGAGCCAGAGTGCCCCAACGACGCCATCTCGCAAGGCGACACCATCTACGTCATCGACCCTAAGAAATGCACCGAGTGCGTAGGCCACTACGACACACCGCAGTGCGTGGAAGTCTGCCCGGTCGATTGCATCCCTAAAGATGAGGCGCATGTCGAGACCAACGCGCAGCTGCAAGCCAAGTACGAAGCGCTGATGGCGGCTAAAGGTAAGTAAGCTAAACGCCACTCAACAAAAAGCCCGCCAGAGTTTGGCGGGCTTTTTGTTGCATAGGACGACTTCCTATGTCCTCTAAGAAGCGTCTCCTATTGTTCCTATGCGCGCTTGCATCCCACTACGATTGTTCTTCCGAGCAAAATATCGAGACTGTTCATTTGCAGAACAAATCCCTCATTGTGTTCATCAACTGTCTTGTACTTACGCTTCTCTTTGCGCAAAGTGAGTTTGGAAAATAATTGAATGGGAATCCAAAGCGGCAGCAGCCACACCAACGATGAGCCCTGCTTCTTATCTATAGATACCTCAATGTTTTTAAATCCAGCATCAAGTAACGAATGGGACAGAAAGAAATACGAAACTGGATTGATGTGGCCGCCAGTTGTATGTAGTTCGCTTTCGCTTACATGCAGTGGGCCAAATAAGTTGTAGAAGCCAAAAATCAAAAAGCGAATTCGCGATTTAAGATTCAAAATGTTGGGGGTAGTTAAAACCAATGTTCCATTCGGCTTTAGTACGCGGTGTATGTCTCTCAACGTGCTACGGTAATGCTCAAGGTGTTCGATGACCTCAGTGCAGGTCACTAGGTCAAATGATTCATCTGGGAAGGGTAATCTTTCATTGCTCAGGTCTGCGATTTTTACGCTGACATTGGATAGCTTCATCAGGCTATCCGTGTAGTCGCATGCTGATGATTGAAGTTCAAATTTAGTCCGCATTAACTCAATCAACTCGCCGTGCCCGGCGCCAATATCCAAATGTTCACAAGGAAACTCTGAATGTAGCTTGGAAACCATACGGACTGCTGCGTCGTGAATGGATGATGTGCTGAGTCCCATAATTTATATTTAACACTTTGAGTTTGGTTGGGGCGCGAGTTTACTGGATAGCAAACCAAACTCAAAGTGTGTTGTTTTGGATTGTGCAATCGGAAAAACTCCCGACATGCAGAACCCAACTCAAAAGCATAGAGCGCAGCAGTTGTTTGCGGCGAATATGCGCCGCATTCGACTTGAAAGAAAACTTACCCAAGAGAAGGTTGCGGAGGCCGCTGGGCTTCATCCGAATTACATTAGTTCGGTTGAACGTGGTGAGCGAAATATTTCAATTTGCAATATTGAGAGTATTGCTTTCGCGTTAGGTGTCAGCATGGGAGATCTAGTTGCTGACCTACTGCCTCAGGAAAAGAGAAGACTGTCGCAAGGCAAGTTAAGCGTCACATAGTATTTGACATCAGAACGTCCGTTCTTTACGATGCTCAGCACGTTCGTTCTGTTAAAGGTGTCGCCATGACCGATTCCAATCCATCCAATACGCGAGATGCCGAGTATCTCTCCAAGCTGCAAGACTATTACGCCGACTGGAAGAGCATCCCTTCCTATGCTTCGTTGTGTGATGTGTTCGGCATCGCATCCAAGTCATGGGTGAAGGCGATTCTCGATCGTCTGGAAAAAGCAGGATTCGTCGAGCGTACGCCGGATGGTATGTGGATACCGACCAGCAACTTCTTCGCGCGGCACGTGGCGGATGCCTCGGTGCCAGCGGGTATGCCAGTCATGGTGGGTTCGTCACATGGTGACTATCACGTCATCGATGACATGCTCATCGATACGCCTTCCAAGACCACCTTGATCCCGGTGAAGGGGGATTCGATGATCGGTGCGGGCATCCATGACGGAGATCTGGCGGTGGTGGAGAAGCGCAACCTAGCCAACGTGGGCGACATCGTGGTCGCTATCGTGGATGGCGATTTCACCCTGAAGACCTTGGGCAAGGAAGGTGGCAAGTTCGTCTTGCGTCCTGAGAATCCAGATTACCCCGTGATCCATCCGCAAGGTACGTTGGAGATATTCGGGATACTGGTGGGCTTGGTGCGCAAGTACAAGTGACCTTTATTTCTGGCACTGCGGGCAGTGTTTGCACGCTTCGTCTTTTCTGCCGTAGACAAAATAGTGTTGTTGGAAATAGCCGCTCGACCCATCGCTGTGGATGAAGTCACGCAAGCTACTGCCGCCTTGTTCGATCGCCTCGCGTAATACTTCCTTGATGGTTTGAACCAGACGTTCGCAACGTGCTCGGCTCACTTTGTTCGCGGCGAGTTGCGGTTTGATCCCTGCGCGGAACAGTGCCTCGTTGGCGTAGATGTTGCCTACACCGACCACCAACTGACTATCCATGATGGCGAGCTTGATCGGGGCGCTACGTTTGCGCAGGGCTTGGTAGAGATAGTTTGTGTCGAACACCACATCCACTCCCCCATGCAGGGGGAGGGCTAGGGAGGGGGTAGAAACGTTGGTATTCCTCGACTCTACCCCCATCCCAACCTTCCCCCTGCGAGGGGGAAGGAGTAAGTCTGGCGTGAGTGGTTCTGGGCCGAGGTGAGATAGCAGGGCATGTTCCGCAACATCTCCCTCATGCCACAACACAGCACCGAAACGACGCGGATCACGCAGGCGCATCAACTCGCTATTGCCTAAGACTAGATCGAAGTGGTCGTGTTTCTCGGGCGGTGTGCCGTGCGGCAGGATACGCAGGCTGCCGCTCATGCCGAGGTGCAGGATGAGCGTGCCGTGATCGAAGGCGACGAGGATGTATTTGGCACGGCGATGCAAGCTGCGCACGGTGTGTCCACGTAACAGCTTGGACAAGTCTTTGGGGATAGGCCAACGCAGGCTGGCGTTGCGGATGATGATGTCGCTGACGACTTCGCCTTGCAGATGCGGCGCGATGCCGCGCAGCGTGGTCTCTACTTCGGGGAGTTCAGGCATTTATCTTCTGCGCCACCACAGCCAGCCACCCATGGCGATGAGAAGTAGTGGGATCACGATCAGCAGAGTGCTACTCAATACGGTGAGTTCACGCTTGCTTAAAGTGAGTGCGCCATCTTTTGCGGTGTGCGGGGCGAGGGTGATGAGTCGTTCTTCACCTGCTAGCCAGTTCATCATGTTCATGCCGAGATCGAGATTGCCGCCGTTGCCCGAGTAGGCATTGGAGAGGAAGCTGCCACTGCCCACAACGACGATACGTTGCTCGCGTTCCCCCACGTTGCGCTGCAATGCAAGGGCGAGGCTCACTGGCCCGGGGATGTCGCGTTTCTTATCGAAGCGGGCCGCACCGGTCGTGCTCACCCAGCCGTTCATCGCCCCCTCGACCAAGATGTGGCGTTCCCATGTCGATTCATCTTCCGTACCCAGTGCGCGTGCGTAAGGGAACACGGTGATGAGATCGAAGTTCTGCGTGATGGCGTGCGGTGCGTAGCCCGTTCCCAAAGTCCAATCGGCTGGCGCGTTCATCTGTTGGGCGGCTGGGTCGAGCACGACACCGGGTGTGAGCACGATGTCCATCTTTTCTGCGATAGGCTCAAGCCCGCGTAAAGGCTCGGCATCCAGCAACCACAACACATTGCCGCCGCGTTCGATATGACGCAGCAACTTGGTAGTCTCACCGGGGAACAGCTTCGTCTGCGGTTGGGTGATGACTAGCACGCCGACGTTGTCTGGTACGTCTTGTGCGATGGTGAGGTTGAGCGATGCGATACGGTAGCCGTTCTGCTCCAAACGACGACCGAACTCGCCGAGGTCATGGTTGGCAGTGCCATCTAGCTTGCGTTCGCCGTGGCCGCTTACGTACATCAACATCTGCTCTTTGCCATGCGCCAAACGTAGCAGGGCGCTGGTCAGCGTCTGTTCGTTGAGCGTGGTGATGTGTTCTTTGCGTCCTGCGAATTCCACCACCATCTCGCCGTTGCCTTGGATGCCGGACTTGCGAGTGGCTTCCGGTTCTTTCACTGGGTCGACGAAGGTGAGATTGATATCCGATTTGTAGCGTTGGTAGAGCGCGATGAATTCGCGCACCAGTTTGCGTACGTCGCCTTGCTTGGCATCTTGTTCAGTGACATACACGGTGATGTTGAGCGGGCCCTCCAGTTGCTTCAGCACATCGGCACTGCCCGGCTCCAAACTGTTCAGCGCGTTCTGTGTGGCATCCCACTGTGCAGGGAAACGTGCGGCAAGCTGATAGATACCAACGATGCTGGCGCAGAGCAGTACGAAGAAAAGCAGGTGGCGCATATTGGATTTGGTCATCACACACCTCCCCGTTCGCGTCGGATGTGTTCGATGGTGAGCAACAAGAAGCCAACGATAAATAGTACGAAATAGATGAGGTCGGCGCTGCTGATGAGACCGACGTTCAAGTTCTGGAAATGCACGTTGGGCGAGAGCACACGCACTGCGCCGCTACTCATCTCCAACATCCACAATCCGAAAGACACAGCCAGTGCGCCGAATGCGGCGACGACAGGTTGGCGTGTGAGCGACGAGAAGAAGAGGCCGAGTGCGGCATAGCTGGCGGCAAGCAACCACACGCCTAGGATGTTGCCCGCGATCAAACCGAAGTCGGCGTGAGTGCCCAGTGCCAAAGAGCACACCATCACGGCGCAGGCCGCGATGATGATGGAGAGCATGGCTAGCAGGCCGAAGAACTTACCCAATACAATGTCTGTGGCTGAGATGGGGGCGGTGGTCAGCAATATCCAAGTCTGGTTGCGGCGCTCTTCGGCGATGAGGCGCATGGTGAACAGCGGTATCAACATCATCAGCACAATGGCAAGCACGCTGGCGAGGGGAGCGGCGATGGAGATGGTGGCGCCGGGTGCACTGTCCATCTGTGCCAGTTGTGCCTGCACTTGCAGGTAGTCGTCCATGCGCGCCAGATAGAACCACGCGAAGATGAATTGCAGCAGGGCGAGCATCCACCAGGTCGATGGTGCGACGAACAGGGTGTGCAACTCTTTCTTGGCGAGTGTGCGGATCATGTCGTCGCCCCTTCTGTTGGGACAGCGGTGAGTCGGATGAAGCTCGATTCGATGTCGCTGTGGCGGCGTAACTCGTCGGTCGTGTCGTTGAAGATGACTTTGCCCTGTTGCAGTATCAGCGCGCGGTCGCAGATGTTCTCCACCTCGTGCAATAGATGGGTGGAGAGGATCACGCTGCTGCTGTTGCCTAGCTCACGAATGAGTTCGCGGATGTCGCGTATCTGCGTAGGGTCGAGTCCGACGGTCGGCTCATCAAGGATGACCACCGCAGGTTGGTGGATGATCGCCTGCGCGATACCGACGCGCTGTTGATAGCCTTTGGAGAGGGTGCCAATAAGTTTTTTTCCGCAGTCGCTGAGCCCGCAACGTTGCTTGGCTAGATTCAGATATTCGGTGAGCTGTGCGGGCAAGACGCGATGCAGCTTTGCGGCGAATGTCAGATAGTCATCCACGCGCATGTCTTTGTAGAGTGGGGGATGTTCCGGCAAAAAGCCAAGACAGGCCTTGCCCAAGGCGGGTTGTTTGGAGAGGTTGAAATCACACACCTCGACGTGCCCGCTGTTCGGTGTCAATGCACCCGCCAACATCTGCAGCGTCGTGCTCTTGCCCGCCCCGTTGTGTCCTAGCAGGCCCAACACCTCGCCGCGATGGAGTTCTAGAGATACATCCGTCACCACGCTGCGGCCGCCGTGGAAGCGCGTCAGGTTGTGTGCAGAGAGGGTGATCGGGGATGCCATCGTGGGGTTGTGTCTGGGGTTTTGAGTTGCGATGAATATAACCTAATATAGCGCCTCGCACCAAAGCCGCACTTACAAAATGACCCTCACAAAACAGCATCTGCTGCTCCTACTACTGCCGGTCTTCACTGCGTGCGCACAGGCGCCCCAAAAGGCATCTGCTCCCGCCCCTGTCCAAGTCGCCAGTGTCGATGCGAATACGGATAGATCACACCTCGAACAGATCGTGGAGCCGCCCAAGCTAGACCTGCCCAATGTCGCGCTGACGGATAGGTTGTTGTACGAGTTCTTGTTGGGCGACATTGCCGCCCAACGTGGGCGCCCCGAGTTGGCGGCACAGGCTTACCTCGACCTCGCCAAGACCACACGCGATCCGCGCGTGGCGCGTCGTGCCGCGCAACTCACTTTCGAAGCGCATCAATATGACCAATCGGTAGAGGCCTTCAAATTGTGGCAACAACTGGAGCCGACCTCGCCCTTGGCGAAGCAGATGTTGGTGTCGTTGTTGTTGAGCGGGGGCAAGTTAAAAGAAGCGCAGCCTCATGTGACCGAGTTGCTGGCTTCTGATCCACAGAATATCGGACGCTCTTTCATGAACCTCTACGGGCTGTTGGCGCGTGTGCCGGACAAGGCGGCGGCGCTGGATTGGCTGATCGAGGTGGCGCATCCCTATCCCAATGTGCCGGAAGCACATTGGGCGTTGGCGCAGTCAGCCTCGGTCGCGAACAAGCACGAGCTGGCCCTGCACGAAGCGCACGAAGCGGTGGAACTACGTCCCGAGTGGGATATCGCGGTAGTGTTGGAAGCGCAACTGTTGCAACGTAAAGACCCAGAAGCCAGCGCTGCATTGCTGAAGAGATTTTTGGAGACGCATGACGACAAGAAGGATGTACGTCTGTTCTACGCGCGTATGTTGTTGGAGCAGAAGAAATACGTGCCTGCACGTGAGGAGTTCGGTCGCTTGTTGCAGCAACGCCCTGGCTCTCCTGAGTTGGCGTTCGCCATCGCCATGATCTCTTTGCAGTTGGGCGAACTCGACCGGGCAGAGCAAGAGTTGCGTCAGGCATTGGCGAGCAAAGGCAAGGAAAAAGACGACGACACCTTGAACTACTACCTGGGTCAGTTGGGCGAGGCGAAGAAGGACGAGGCGATGGCGCTACAGCACTATCGCCAGATCAAGGGCGGCGAACATCTGTATGCATCGCGCCTGCGCGTCGCTTATTTGCTCAATAAGACAGGCAAATTGGAGGATGCGCGCAAAGCACTCAAATCAACCAAGCCCAAGGATGATGCGCAGCGCATCCAATTATTGATGATCGAATCGCAGTTCTTGCGCGAAGCGAAAAAATACGACGAGAGCTTTAAGGTGTTGGCTCAGGGCTTGGAGAAATTCCCCGACGAACCTGAGTTGCTCTATCAGAGTGCGCTCATCGCCGACAAGTTGAACAAGCCGGATGCGTTCGAGCAGTTGTTGCGCAAGCTCATCAAGGTCGATCCGGACAACGCGCATCCTTACAACGCGCTGGGCTACAGTTGGTTGGAGCGCAACGTGCGCGTCCTCGAAGCGATGGAGCTGGTAGAGAAGGCCTACAAGCTGGCACCGGACGACATCGCCATCGTTGACAGCATGGGCTGGGGTTACTTCCGTTTGGGCCAATACGACAAGAGCATTGAGTTCCTGCGTCGTGCCTACAAGGCCAATCCTGATCCCGAGATCGCCGCGCATCTGGGCGAAGCCTTATGGGTGAGTGGCGATAAGGAGGGCGCGCAACAAGTGTGGAATGAGAACGCAAAAGCCAATCCGCAGAACGAGACCTTGCAAGCGGTCATCAAACGATTTATCCCATAAGGCCAATCTATGCGTATTGTCTTACTCGCTTTGATGTTGTTGATGACTGGCTGTACCACTGCACCCGTCGCGGTTCAACGTGCGCCTTTCGTGGATGCTCCGTTCTCTTTCAATGGCCGTATTTCAGTCAAATACGGCATGCACCACGATGCGACAGACATCCATTGGCAGCATCGCGGCTACGACGACATCACCTTGCTCGGGCCGTTGGGTTATACCGCCGCGCGCATCTATCGTGATGCCAACGGTGCGACGCTGGACGATGCCTATGGCAAACACTACGCCGCGCCCGATGCAGAATCGTTGATGGAAAAGACATTGGGATGGTCGGTGCCACTGAGCGATCTGCGTCACTGGATCGTCGCTAATCCCTCGCCCGAGAGTGATTCCAAGGCGGAGCGCAATAAGTACGGTCAGTTGGAGACTTTGATCCAGCAGGGCTGGGAGATACGCTACATGCGCTACACGACTACCAAGGTCGATGCACTACCGCTAGAGATTAATATGATCAGAAGTGGGATAGATGTGGTCGTCAAGGTCGATAAATGGGAAGCGCAGTGAAGTCTCTGAGTTGTCCCGCACCCGCTAAGCTAAACCTCTTTCTGCATGTCACCGGACGCCGTGCCGATGGCTATCATCTGTTGCAGACTCTGTTCCGCTTCATCGACCTGAACGACACCCTTCATTTCACGGTGCGTGAGGATGGTGAAGTGCGCCGTGTGAACGCGCTGGAAGGCGTGCCCCCAGAGCAAGACCTTTGTGTGAGGGCAGCGCGCCTGTTGCAGCAGGAGACTGGCTGTAAACAAGGCGTGGATATCGAGTTGGAGAAGCGTATCCCGATGGGGGGCGGCTTGGGCGGGGGGAGTTCGGATGCGGCGACCACCTTGTTGGCGCTGAATCGCCTGTGGGTGCTGGATTTATCCCGCGAACGCTTGATGCAACTGGGCTTGAGTCTGGGGGCGGATGTGCCGGTGTTCGTTTTTGGCGAGAACGCCTTTGCCGAAGGGGTGGGAGAGCAGTTACAGGCCTATCTATTGCCCGATGCGTGGTACGTGGTGCTTTGCCCCCCCGTGCATGTGCCTACGGCTCAAATATTCACTCACCCAGAATTGACACGAAATACGATTTCGATGACAATGCGCGCCCTTCCGAAAGGGCAAACTTTTCGAGTAGGGCGTAACGAGGGTGGTTTGAGGCTAGGGAACGATCTGCAGGCAGTAGCGTGTGGTCTTTACCCCGCAGTCAAGGAACATCTGGAGTGGCTAGCTCAGTTCGCTCCCGCACTCATGACCGGCTCCGGTGCATGTGTGTTCGCAGAGTTCGCTACGGAAGCAGAAGCACAAGCGGTATTGCAGCAGTTGCCGGACGATATGCGCGGTTTCATCGCGAAGGGTCTGCAACAACATCCGCTGAGAAGTTTTGCTGCATAAGTTTGTTGAAATTGTTTAGAGCGTAACGAGCGCAGCCAGATCGGATGCGCTCGGAGCGCAGAAACCGGAGTGTGCTTTTCGCACATGAGGATTTCGAGCACCGCGCAAGTCCGAGCTGGCAAGCGCAGTAGCTATAAACAGTTTCAAGAGTTTTATTGGGGAGTCGCCAAGTGGTAAGGCATCGGATTTTGATTCCGACATTCGTAAGGCATCGGATTTTGATTCCGACATTCGTAGGTTCGATCCCTACCTCCCCAGCCAGTTTCTCAATCGGTGTGTGATGGGCGTTCGCGCCCATTTTATTTTGCGAGGTGTTCGATGTCCGGCGACATGATGGTCTTCACCGGTAATGCCAATCCCAAACTAGCGGAAAGCGTTGCTCGTCACCTCGGCATCCACCTCGGTCGTGCCACCGTAAGTCGCTTCTCCGACGGCGAAGTGATGGTCGAGATCATGGAGCACGTGCGCGGCAAAGACGTGTTCATCCTGCAATCAACCTGCGCGCCGACCAATGATCATCTGATGGAGATCATGGTCATGGTCGATGCACTGCGCCGCGCCTCGGCTGCCCGCATCACTGCCGCCATCCCTTATTTCGGTTATGCCCGTCAAGACCGTCGTCCACGTTCCGCTCGCGTGGCCATCACTGCAAAGGTCGTTGCCAACATGTTGACCGGCGTCGGCGTCGATCGCGTGCTGACCATGGACTTGCACTCCGACCAGATTCAAGGTTTCTTCGATATCCCAGTGGATAACGTGTATGCCAGCCCCATCCTGTTGTCGGATGTGTGGCGTCACAATTACCCCAACCTCATCGTCGTATCGCCTGACGTGGGCGGTGTGGTGCGTGCGCGTGCTTTGGCAAAACAACTGGATGCCGATTTGGCCATCATCGACAAGCGTCGTCCCAAGCCTAACGTCGCCAAGGTGATGAACATCATCGGTGATGTCGCTGGCCGTACCTGCTTGATCATGGACGACATGGTGGATACCGCCAACACGCTGTGCGAGGCGGCGAACGCATTGAAAGAAAAAGGCGCAGAGCGCGTCGTTGCTTACTGTACCCACGGCGTATTGTCCGGCCCAGCCATCGAGCGTCTTGAGAAATCGGCGATCGACGAGCTGGTCGTCACCGACACCATCCCGTTGAGCGAAGCGGCGCGTAATTGCAAACGCATTCGCCAATTGAGTATCGCTGAGTTGATGGCTGAGACATTGCGCCGTATCAACGCAGAAGAGTCGGTCAGCTCTCTGTTCGTCGATTAAGTTTTTGCAGTGACCATGTTGGTCACTGCACAACCCGAAGCCTCTGGTCGCGGAGTGCTTCATTAGAAGTGGAGAAGTAAAAATGGCAATTGAAATCAGCGCAAAAACACGCAAGGCGCAAGGAACGGGTGCGAGCCGCCGTCTGCGTAAGGCGGACATGGTCCCAGGTATCGTTTACGGTACAGGCGACGCAACCATGATCGAACTCGATCACAACACACTTTATTTCGCACTAAAGAAAGAAGCGTTCCACGCTTCCGTCCTGTCTTTGGATTTGGATGGCAAGAAGGAATCCGTTCTGTTGCGTGACTTCCAGATGCACCCGTTCCGTCAGCAAGTTCAACACATCGACTTCCAACGCGTCGACGCGAAGAAGAAGATCCACATGAAGGTGCCATTGCACTTCCTGAACGCAGATGTATGTCCAGGTGTGAAGACCAGCGGTGGTATCGTGACTCACGTGTTGAACGAACTGGAGATCGTCTGCTTGGCAGCGGATCTGCCAGCAGCGATCGAAGTCGACTTGGCTACTCTGGATATCGCTCACTCCGTCCACGTGTCTGACATCAAGTTGCCTAAGGGCGTTGAAGTGGCAACACATCACCACGCTGCGGATGCTGTGGCGACTGTTCAAGTGCCGCGCGGTCACGTTGAAGCCGCTGCTGAAGCTGCCGCCGCTGCGGATGCTTCTGCTGCTTCCGCTGTTGCTGCTGCACCAGCCGCACCTGCTAAGAAGTAATCTGCATCAGAAACGACCCGCCATGACATCGGATGATGCATGGCGGGTTTTTCATTTGTAGAGGTACCCATTGAGCGAACCGATCAAACTCATCGTCGGACTAGGCAACCCCGGCAAAGAATACGATGCCACACGCCACAACGCAGGGTTCTGGTGGGTGGACGAGTTGGCGCGCAGCAATAACGCCAACTACAAAGCGGATAGCAAGTTCCATGGCCTGATCGCCAAGACGAATCTGCATGGACACGAAGTGCATCTGCTCAAGCCGCAGACCTTCATGAACGTGAGCGGTCGCGCGGTCGGTGCAGTGGCACAGTTCTACAAGATATTGCCGGAACAGATCCTCGTGGTGCATGACGAACTCGACTTGCCTCCGGGCAGTGCCAAGCTGAAGCAAGGCGGCGGTCATGGTGGGCACAATGGTTTGAAAGACATCATCGCGCATCTTGGCACTAAAGAGTTTTGGCGACTTCGCATCGGTGTCGGCCATCCGGGCGATAGGGCAGAAGTCGTGAACTTCGTACTCAATGCGCCACGTAAAGAAGAGCAAGTGTTGATCGATGAAGCGTTGCAACGCGCACAAGACGTCGCACCGCTCATCATCGAAGGCAAGCTGGAAGCAGCGATGTTGAAGCTGCACAGCGTAATCTGAATCTTTCAACACACTGGCAAAGAGATGCAGAGGAAAGCCAGAAGAGTAAATATTTTGATAAGAGTCATCAGTTGATTATTTTTCATAATACGTCCTTCATGTTTTCGTTATGAATTTTGAATTTAAGGAATAAATTATGAGTCTCAAGTGCGGTATCGTCGGCCTTCCCAACGTGGGTAAATCCACCATGTTCAATGCGCTCACCAAAGCGGGCATCGCGGCGGAGAACTATCCTTTCTGCACCATCGAGCCGAACGTCGGCATCGTCGAAGTGCCTGATCCGCGCATGGCTGAGTTGGCGAAGATCGTCAATCCGCAACGCATGCAACCCGCCATCGTCGAGTTCGTCGACATCGCTGGTCTGGTTGCGGGTGCATCCAAAGGTGAAGGTCTGGGCAACCAGTTCCTCGCCAACATCCGCGAGACGGATGCCATCGTCAACGTCGTGCGCTGTTTTGACGACGAGAACGTCGTGCACGTCGCAGGCAAAGTCGATCCACTGTCCGACATCGAAGTCATCCTCACCGAGTTGGCACTGGCCGACATGGCTGTGGTGGAGCGCACCATTCATCGTGATGGCAAGAAAGCCAAATCGGGCGATAAAGACGCAATCAAATTAGTTTCGATTTTGGAAAAACTATTGCCGCACTTGAACGAAGGCAAGCCGGCACGCACCTTCAACTTGAGCGACGACGACAAGGAAATTATCAAACCTCTGTGCCTGCTCACCATTAAGCCCGCGATGTATGTTGGCAACGTGTTGGAAGATGGCTTCGAGAACAATCCGCACTTGGATCGTCTGCGTGAACACGCTGCGAAAGAAGGCGCGCCCGTCGTAGCGCTGTGCGCCAAGATCGAAGCAGAGTTGGCTGATCTTGAGGATGCCGACAAGCTTGAATTCCTCGCCGACCTCGGCCTTGATGAACCCGGCTTGAATAAACTCATTCGCGTGGGTTATGACCTGCTCGGCCTGCAAACTTATTTCACTGCAGGCGTCAAAGAAGTGCGCGCATGGACCATCCATAAAGGCGACACCGCACCGCAAGCGGCAGGTGTGATCCACACCGACTTCGAAAAAGGCTTCATCCGTGCTCAGACCATTTCCTACGCTGACTTCATCGCATTCAAGGGTGAACATGGTGCGAAAGAGGCAGGCAAGATGCGCGTCGAGGGTAAGGAATACATCGTGCAGGATGGCGACGTGATGAACTTCCTTTTCAATGTGTAACGATTAAATAAGGTCGTTGCGGCGCGTTCTGTTAAGATGCGCGCCGCAATCTCGTTTCAGTCTAGTGATTGCCGCCGTTTCCGGTACGTAGTTCCCACCTCATTCAGCCTCAGACTGGCGCTTCAACGAAGCGACAGGCCGTTTGTATTTCAAGAAAGTTTTATATATGTCATTTGCATCTCTCGGCTTGTCCGCAGAAATCGTTCGCGCCGTTACCGAGCGCGGTTACACCGAACCCACACCTATCCAAGCACAGGCTATTCCCGTCATTCTGAAAGGCGGCGACCTTATGGGCGGCGCGCAGACTGGCACGGGTAAGACCGCTGGCTTCACACTGCCTTTGTTGCAACGCCTCGCCGATAAGCAAATCATCGGTAAAGGCCACATCCGCGCATTGGTGTTGACACCCACACGTGAACTCGCTGCTCAAGTCGAAGAGAGCGTACGCATGTACGGCAAACATCTGCCGCTCAAGTCCATGATGATGTTCGGCGGCGTGAACATCAATCCGCAGATCAAACAACTGCATGGCCGCGTGGACATCCTAGTGGCGACACCGGGTCGTTTGCTCGATCACCTGCAACAGAAGACGGTCGATCTGTCTCACGTTGAGATCCTCGTGTTGGACGAAGCTGATCGTATGCTGGACATGGGCTTCATCCGTGACATCAAGCGTGTCATCGCGGTGTTGCCCAAGAAGCGTCAGAACCTGCTGTTCTCGGCAACCTTCTCGGACGAGATCAAGTTGCTGGCGGATGGTCTGTTGACGAATCCGGCACTTATCGAAGTGGCACGTCGCAACCAGACAGCGGAGCTCATCGAGCAGCGCGTGTATCCAGTCGATCGTGAGCGTAAGCGTGACTTGCTGACTCACCTCATCACTGAAAACAACTGGTTCCAAGTGCTGGTGTTCACTCGCATCCCAGCGATGGCGATCCACGGCAACAAAAGCCAAGCGGCGCGTACCCGTGCGCTGGCCGAATTTAAGACCGCCAAGTTGCAAGTGTTGGTGGCGACCGACATCGCCGCGCGCGGAATCGACATCAGCGAATTGCCGCACGTGGTGAACTACGAGCTGCCCAACGTGGCGGAAGATTATGTGCACCGCATCGGTCGTACTGGACGCGCAGGTAGCTCCGGCGAAGCCAGCTCTCTCGTGTGTGTCGACGAAAAGAAACTGTTGAACGACATTGAGCGTTTGATCAAGCGCGACATCCCCGTGGTGAACGTGCCCGGGTTCGATGTTGATCCACGCATCAAAGCCGAGCCGATCTTGAATGGTTCTAATCGTGGTCAAGGTGGCGGCGGACGTGGACAGGGCCAAGGCCGTAGTCAATCCGCTCCGCGTGCCGGTGGTGCAGGTCGTACTGGCGGTGCGCCACGCACAGGTGGCGGCAAACCAGCAGGTGCGCCTAAGCCAGCAGGTGCAGGTCGTGGCCCAGTGCCATCCGGTGCGCAGCATCGTTCCGGTGGGCGTGGTCGTTAATGGCTACTGTCACTAACGAAGAAGCCATCTCAGCCACTAAGCTGTGGCTGGAGAAAGCGGTCATCGGTCTTAACCTGTGTCCTTTCGCCAAGGGCGTGCACGTCAAAGGGCAGATCCGTTACGTGGTGAGCGCCGCACAAACACCTGAAGAACTCTTGATCTATGTGATGAAGGAGTTCGAAGTGTTGGCCGAGGCAAGCCGCGACAAGATCGACACCATCCTGCTCATCCATCCGCAGGTGCTGACTGATTTCCTCGACTACAACGACTTCCTCGAAGTCGTTGATGAGGCATTGGAAGAAGTCGATCTCGCAGGTGAGTTACAAGTTGCCAGCATGCATCCGCAATATCAATTCGCCGAGACCGAATTGGACGACATCACCAACTTCACCAACCGTTCGCCGTATCCGACTTTGCATATCTTGCGTGAAGAAAGTATCGACGAAGCAGTTGCTGTCTTTCCAGAAGCAGAGCAGATATTCGAAAAGAACATCGAGACGATGCGTAAGTTGGGATATGACGGGTGGGATGCTCTCGGTCTCGCAGAAAACTACGCCGACCTCACCCCCGACTGCGTGCTCAACGCGCTGGAGAGCATCGGCTTGCGCTGCGATGGACGTCTGCTTGCCCTCAACAGTTACGAGAATCGCGTGTATCAGGTAGGTGTCGAAGACGATAAGCCGTTGGTCGCCAAGTTCTATCGCCCTGCACGTTGGAGCGATGCGGCCATCCTCGAAGAACATGCTTTCGTGAAGGAGTTGGTCGAGCGTGAGATTCCCGTCGTTCCAGCTTCGACGATAGCTGGAACGACACTGCACCACTTCGATGGATTTCGTTTCTCTGTGTTCGCCAAATATGGTGGACGCGCGCCTGAGTTGGAAAACCGCGACACGCTGGAATGGCTAGGCCGTTTCCTCGGGCGCATCCACGCTGTCGGTGCGACCAAGGATTTTCAGCATCGCCCCACTTTGAACATCGACACCTTCGGTATCGAGCCGCGTGATTTCTTGCTGGCGAACAATTTCATTCCAGCTGACATCGACGCAGCCTATCGCAGCGTTGTGCAACAAGCATTGGATGGCGTGCGCCATTGCTTCGATAGAGCGGGTGACGTGAAGCAACTGCGTCTGCATGGCGATTGCCACGCGGGCAACGTGTTGTGGACAGATGAAGGCCCACACTTCGTGGACTTCGACGACAGCCGCATGGGACCTGCGGTGCAAGACTTGTGGATGTTGCTCTCCGGTGAACGTGAAGATCGCGTGCGGCAGATGGGCGATGTGCTGGCAGGTTACGAAGACTTCTGCGAGTTCGATGCGCGCGAACTGCATCTCATCGAAGCGCTACGCACCTTGCGCCTCATCCACTACTCCGCCTGGCTCGCACGACGCTGGGACGACATCGCCTTCAAGCAAGCCTTCCCGTGGTTCAACACACAGATATATTGGCAGAACCGCATCCTGGAATTGCGAGAGCAGATCGCACTGATGGAGGAGCCACCGTTGTGGCAGCAGTAACTAAAAGCACCCTCACCCTAACCCTCTCCCAAAGGGCGAGGGAACGAACTCCCTTCCCCCTCTGGGGGAAGGGCAGGGGATGAGGGGACCCTCGTTGAAGAGCTATGAAACTAAATTCCAATCTCTGTTACTGCGGTAGCACCAAACCCTACACTGCTTGCTGCGCTCCTTACGTCGAGGGCAACGCACCCGCACCCACCGCAGAAGCCCTCATGCGTTCGCGCTACACCGCTTACACCCTGCTGCGAGAAGACTACCTGCTGCCCACATGGCACACCTCCACACGACCAGTCTCATTGGGTCTGGCGGCTGACGTGGCGACGAAGTGGATAGGCCTGGAAGTGAAGCGCCATGAACAACAAGATGCCGACCACGCCATCGTTGAATTTGTCGCACGCTACAAAGTGAATGGACGCGCGCATCGCCTACATGAGGTGAGCCGCTTCGTGCGCGAAGAGGGGCGCTGGTTCTATGTGGATGGAGAGATAAGTTAGAAATCTTTTTTTGATTCGTCATCCCCGCGAAGGCGGGGATCCAGTTGGTTAAATAAACCAGGTTCCCGCCGCAGCCTGCCCTTGAATGTTTTAATCGGGGGCGGGAATGACAAAACCTTCCCTAGTACAGCTTGACCTTCAGTTGCACCGAGATTGCGCCATACAGGCGATTTTGAATCGAAGGCACGAAAGCGACGTTCGCCCCCACGCGTTCATACTCGACGCTGGCGATGGGGATGATGGTGGGGAACCAGCCGCCGTTGATCATCCTCGGATAACCATCGAACCCGCCGATCACCGCGCCCAACTTCACCTTGCCCCAAGAGACAGGCTCCCAATACATCCCCGCGTAGTGAGACGTCTCGCGGTCGCTGTTGTAGAACTGGCCGACTGTCAGTGAACTGGTGCTGGAGTAGCGATACTCCACGCCCAATCCATAGTTGGCATTGTTCAGCCCTTTGTTCGCATCGAAGTGGAAAGAGTAGAACCCTGCATTCATCCACAGTTGGTTTTGCGGTTGCACTTCGGTCCAAGTGAGTGGCGGCAAGCCCTCGGCATCTGCAGTGACACAGCAACCCATCAGAAGCAGCGACGGTGTGAGTTGCCGTAAGCGCATCTATTTAGCCGCACGCCCCGATCGCCCCGCAACTCGTGCAGAACTCGCACCCATCCTTCTTGATGAGTGTGGCGTTGCCGCACTCCTTGCACACCTTGCCGACGATGGGTTTGATGGTGGTGGGTTTGATCTGTCCTTCGGGGATTTCCAGTACGCCCATCTGCTGCACCGGATAGCCGCTCTCATCGAGGATGCCCAGCATGGCGTAGCGGTGGATGATGAGTTTGGCGACATAGGAAACGGTCGATGGATAACTTTCCATCTTGGCATCGCCGGGTACGCGCGCCATGAAGTCGCCCAAGGGTTCGCCGAAGTTGAGCAGCTTGCGCAGTTTCATGCCGATCCACGCAGGGTCGATGACGCGCATGTCTAGACTCAACACTTTGCACAGCCCATCGAGTGCGCGCGGATACACGCCGGACAACCACATGGAGTAGGGGCGGCGTTGTCCGTCGGGCAGCACCAGTTCTTTCAAGCCCAATACGAAGTCGTCACCGCTGCCTGCGTTGGAGATGTCCACCGTCCAACTCATGGTGCCGTCGGTGCCGGTCTTGGGTTCTTTGCGCGCGAAGAGTGCATCCATCATCGGCGTGGTCACGCCATCTTTGACTTCCAATGCGCCGAGTTCTTCGATGCGATATTTCAGCAGATGCGCGAAGGCGGCGACTAGGCTGGGCATGCGCTTTATTTCGCCATCGGGCGGCATCGGCATCTCGAAGGCGTCATCGCCTGCCGATTTCATCAGCATCTCCAGCTTCATACGGATCCACACGGGGTCGCGTGTGCGCATGTCCATCGACAACGATTTCGCCAAGGCACCCAAGCCACGCGGTTGCTCGGAACCGTTCACCCACACTTCGAACGGATGGTTGCAGCCGTTCTTGGTGTGCGACACGAAAGCCACGAAACTGCCGAGCGGATGTTTCACCACGGGCGAGGTCCAGCCTTCGCTGCCTGCGGGCAGTGATGGACGGCCGGGCCAACGCAGAGAAGCGAGCGCAGGATTGGGGGTGGTCTCCAACACGATGCGGCGGTCTTGGTCGAACACGAAGTCCTGTGGTTGTTCTTCCTTCTTCGGTTCTGGTGTGACAGACAGCACCGAGCCCAACACGCTGTTGGGACGATAGGTCGCCAAGCCCTTCAAGCCAGCTTTCCACGCCTCGGTGTAGAGGTCTTTGAATTCTTCGAAAGGATAGTCGGCAGGCACGTTCACCGTCTTGCTGATGGAAGTGTCGATGAAGGGCGCGACCGCCGCCACCATCTTCATGTGGTCGATGGCGGAGATCTCCAATGCGGTGACGAACTCGGGGGGAAGCTTGTTCACATCGCCGCCTTGCTTCTTGAATACGCGCCACGCGTGGTCTTCCACCGAGTAGTCCTTGGTCGTGCCGTCCATCATGCGTTTCTTGCGTGTGTAGAACCACGAGAAGGCGGGCTCGATACCATTGGAGGCGTTGTCCGCAAAGGCCAGCGAGATGGTGCCAGTGGGCGCGATAGAGAGCAGGTGACTGTTGCGGATGCCGTGCTTGCGGATCTTGTCTTTCAGTTCATCGGGCAGGCGTGAGGCGAAGCGCGGTGCGGCGAGATATTTGTCTGCATCCAACAGCGGGAACTTGCCACGCTCGATAGCGAGATCGACCGAGGCTTGATACGCCTCGTCACGCATGATGCGTGTGATGTCGGCGGCAAAGGCGCGAGCCTCGTCCGTGTCGTAACGCTTGCCCAACATCACCAGTGCATCACCCAATCCGGTGAAGCCCAGACCGACGCGGCGTTTGTTCGCCGCCTCTTGTTGTTGCTCGGGCAACGGCCATGCGGTCACATCCAGCACGTTGTCCAACATGCGGATGGCGACGCGCACCAGTTGCTTGAACGGTTCGTAATCGAATCCCGCGTGGTTGGAGAACGGGTTCTTCACCATGCGCGACAGATCGACGGAGCCCAAGCAGCAGCAGCCGTAAGGCGGCAACGGCTGTTCCGCACATGGATTCGTCGCCTCGATGACTTCGCAATACGACAGGTTGTTGTCGCGGTTCATCAGATCGATGAACAGCACTCCCGGTTCGGCGTGGTCGTAGGTGCTCTCGATGATCTGTTTCCACAGATCGGTAGCGCGTACTTTGCGATACACCCACTTGCCATCGGCGCGTTGTGTCGCGCCTTCAGCCAAGATGGCATCGGAAGGTTTGGCGCTGTGCACCAGTTCGAATTCGTTGTCGGCTTCCACCGCTTGCATCAGCGCATCGGTGACGCCGACGGAGATGTTGAAGTTGCGCAGGTCGCCTTTGTCCTTGGCGCTGATGAATTTCTCGATGTCGGGATGGTCGCAACGCAACACGCCCATCTGCGCACCGCGACGTGCCCCGGCGGATTCCACTGTCTCGCAAGAACGGTCGAACACGCGCATGTAAGAGATGGGGCCGCTGGCACGCGAGTTGGTGCCTTTCACATGCGCACCTTCGGGGCGGATGCTGGAGAAGTCGTAACCCACGCCGCCGCCACGGCGCATGGTCTCGGCGGCTTGTTGCAGTGCGTCATATATGCCGGGCTTGCCATCGACGGTGCCGGAGATAGCATCGCCCACGGGTTGCACGAAACAGTTGATGAGCGTGGCTTGTATCTTGAGACCCGCAGCGGAGTTGATGCGACCAGCGGGCACGAAGCCGTTCTCCTGCGCGAGGAAGAACGCCTCTTCCCACTTCGCTCGTTGCTCTGGTTTTTCCGCTTGTGCCAGACCGCGCGCCACACGGCGACGTACGTCTTGTACGCTCTTCTCGTCTGCTTCCGCGTATTTTTCCAACAGGACTTCGATGCTGATCTCTTGCGTCATGGTGTTGCTCCTACGAATGTTCTCTTTCGCAAGCGCGAAAGGTGTTGCTGTGAGACTAGTGGCTGAACAGATTGACCAATCCATCCAGTCCGACGAAATTCAATGCGTAGCTGGCCTGTGCGCGGACAACAGGCTTGGCGTGATAGGCGATGCTACTGCCCGCTTCCGCCATCATCTTCAGATCGTTGGCACCGTCGCCCATCGCGATGACTTGCTCGGGCTTCAACTCCAACTCCACGCGGATGCGGTTCAGCCAATCCGCCTTGCCTTGCGCGTCCACGATCTTGCCGGACACCTCGCCCGTGAGTTTGCCGTCAACGATCTCCAACTCGTTCGCGTGGGCGAAGTCGAGACCGAGGCGTTCTTTCAGACGTTTGGTGAAGAACACAAAGCCGCCGGAGACCAGCAAGGTCTTGATGCCGTTCATCTTCAACTCTGTCAGCATCAGCTCCGCACCGGGATTGGGCTGCAAACGTTCGTCATACACGCGCTGCAATGCGCTCTCATCCAAGCCTTTCAGCAAAGCCACACGGCGACGCAGGCTCTCGGCAAAGTCGATCTCGCCGCGCATCGCCGCTTCGGTGATCTCCGCGACTTGGGGTTTGATGCCTTGCATGTCGGCGATCTCATCGATGCATTCGATGTTGATGAGGGTGGAATCCATGTCCATCACCACCAAGCCGAAATCGGCCAAGGTCTTGCCCTTTGGCACGAAGCCGTAGTCGATCTGATGCTCGAAGCAATAGGCGGCGATGCTGTCGTGCTGTTCCGCCTCGCGCAGACGATAGACGCGTGCGGTGATCTGCTCGGTGCGTGTGGTATTGGAAAGCTTGGCGAGGTGTTCTACCTGCGCGGAAGGGATGTCGTGCGTGGCTTGGAGGATGAGGTTCATAGTGCTAAGCAAAAGTGCGTTTCGATGGGTCATTCAGGCGAGCCATTTTAATGCAAGCAGTCAGCCGAAAAGCCGTCGAAATTTTCTTCGGACGGCTTGTTTTTTTCCAAAAACGGGAGACCGCCGCCATGACGGGCGACTATCAAAGTCAAGTGAAAAAACGAAGTCTAGGTAAGAGCGTCGTGCTGCCTTTGGCGCGGTATCATCCATCCATTCAGACGATAGCCATCACGCAATGACACAAGCCCCAGAGAAACCCACGCTACATCCCCGCAATCTGCACCGAGGCCGCTACGACTTCGCCCAACTCATCGCCAGCAGCCCAGAGCTGAAGAACTTCGTTGCGTTGAATCAGTATGGCAACGAATCCATCGATTTCGTCGATCCCGTTGCGGTGAAGGCGCTCAATCGCGCGTTGTTGAAGCACTATTACGGCATCAAAGAGTGGGACATCCCCGCGCAATATCTATGTCCGCCCATTCCCGGTCGTGCCGACTACATCCATTTCTTAGCTGACCTGCTGGCGGAAGACTATGGCGGCAACATCCCGCGTGGTGACAAGGTGCGCGTGCTCGACATCGGCGTGGGGGCGAACTGCATCTACCCCATCATCGGGCATCGCAGCTACGGCTGGCATTTTGTGGGAACGGATGTGGATGAGGCGGCGCTGAAGAACGTGCGCCATCTTTTGGATGCCAACCAATTGGGCGATGCCATCGAATTGCGTTTCCAAGAATCGGCAACGTCCATCTTCGAAGGGGTCACCTACGCCGATGAATACTTCGACCTCACCATGTGCAACCCGCCGTTCCATGCCTCCTTGGCGGAAGCGCGGCAGGGTGCGCAACGCAAATGGCAGAACCTCGGCAAAGAGAGCAACAAACACAAGAAGCCGGTGTTGAACTTCGGCGGGCAGAGTCTGGAATTGTGTTGCGAGGGCGGCGAAGAAGCGTTCGTCACCCGCATGATCGAAGAGAGCGCCTCGGGCCGCGACCACTGCCTGTGGTTCACCACCCTCATCTCCAAATCATCCAGCCTGCCGCACATCTATCGTTTGATAAAGAACATCGGCGCTGTGGACAACCGCACCTTCGAGATGTCACAAGGTCAGAAGAAGAGCCGCTTCGTGGCTTGGACGTTCATGGATAAAGAGCAGAGAAGGGCGTGGGGGAATCGGTGAGTCAAGGCGAAGTTGATTTTGAAGCGTTGTACTTGTTGGACATGCTTGTTTAATTATTTTCGTCATGCAAATCGCTCTTACCTATGTTGCACTTTATGCAGAGCGTCCTGAGATTTTCCAACACGGTTTCTCCACCTTTAGACCAGGGTTTAATATGGTCGGCATGTAGGTTCACACTCGGGTCTTTAGCTGGACTTGCTCCGCACATCTGGCAGATACAATTATCGCGGATCAAAACCTGAGCACGCAGTCTCCAATTTATCTTTCTATCAGTTCGCTTACTTGACTGAGATGGTCCAGCCAATTTGGGACGTGGTTCGGAAAACTTCCCTGTTTGTATGAATGATTCGAAGGCAAGTAATGCTTTATTCCAAGAGCCGAATCTTTTTTCATAGGTGCCGAGTGAGAATTCAGACACTCCATGAGCTTTGTCTAGTTCTCTGCCAAAAGGTTGGTGGCCAACGCTAGTCCAGACATTCGCGATATTTTCAAAGAGTTCTGCATCTGGAACATGTTGCCTGTTTGGAGCATTCAAACCTGCCATTTGAAGTGCTAAGTTCCACTGTTTGAATCGTCTCAAAAAAGTATTAGCGCCAAAATTTCCTCTTTCCGTGTATTCGACTACGGTCAGAGTGTCTTTGGAAAGCTCCGACGCGACCCTCTTCAAATCGGCAAGTAACTCTTCCTCAGTAATGTTTCTCTTCCGAAGGCGTACACGAAATTCGCTCATGGTTTATAGAGGATGAAGACTAATGTGGGGGAATCGCAAGTGGTAGCTAATATGGTCAGCATCACAATAATTCCGATTAAATTGGACGTGCGCTCTGCGCATGCAGCTTGATACCCAACGCGTTGGTCACTTTCAATATCGTCGCAAAACTTGGATTGCCTTCGCCGGATAAGGCTTTGTACAAGCTCTCGCGGCCAAGACCTGTTTCCTTGGCGAGTTGTGTCATGCCTTTTGCTCGGGCGATAGTACCGAGGGCTTTGGCGATGAATGCTGCGTCATCGCCTGCTTCTTCGAGGCAGGCTTCGAGATAGAGCGCCATGTCTTCGTCGGTCTTTAGATATTCGGCGCTGTCCCATTTGCTTAGTTTTACTTTTGCCATGATGTCCTCCTAAAGTTGTCGCGCGATTTCAAGCGCGGTTTTTATATCTTTCGATTGAGTGGATTTATTGCCGCCTGCAAGCAAGATCACGATCTCCATGCCGCGCTTCACGAAGTACACGCGATAACCTGGCCCGTAATGGATACGCATTTCGGAGACGCCTTCACCAACAGGTTCGCAATCTCCTAAGTTGCCATCCTCGGCGCGGTCGATGCGGGCCTGTACTCGTCGTACGGCTTGCAAGTCTTTCAGATTGGCGAACCAGTCATCGAAGACTTCTGTGGTGAGGATGGTGTTCATATGAAGCAGTGTATTCTTTGGGATACATCATGTCAATGCATTGACGCCAGAGTTGCGGGATGTCCTACTTCAACTCCCCAAAGAAATTCCTGATCGCCAACACACGCTGCTGCAAGTCGCCGTACTTCAAATCGATCTTCAGTTTGTCCTGCCCTGACATCTTGATGTGACGTTTGCTCTGAATAAGAGTAATTATCTTCATCGGGTCGATGGGCGGTTCGGGGATGAACTGGATGACGATGGATTCGCTCGATGCATCCACTTTGCTGATGCCGAGTGGCTTGGCCATGATGCGCAGGCGGTGGCTGTCGAGCAGGGTCTGCGCAGGCTCGGGTAGCAGGCCGAAGCGGTCGATGAGTTCCTGCTGCATGTCGTCCAGATCTTCCTGCGTGTTGCAGTTCGCCAAACGTTTGTAGATGACCAAACGTTGGTGGATGTCACCGCAGTAGTCGTTCGGTAACAGCGCGGGTGTGTGCAGATTGATCTCGGTGGTCACGCCCAGCGGGTGCGTCATATCCGGCTCTTTGCCTTGCTTGAGCGAGGCGATGGCGGCGGCGAGCATGTCGTTGTACAAACTAAAACCAATCTCCTGCATTTCGCCACTTTGTGATTCGCCCAGCACTTCACCTGCACCGCGAATCTCCAAGTCGTGCATGGCGAGGAAGAATCCGCTGCCCAGCTGTTCCATCGCTTGGATGGCTTCGAGGCGCTTCTTCGCCTGGGCGGTGAGGCCTTCCATGCTGTCCACCAATAAGTAGGCATAAGCCTGGTGGTGCGAACGTCCGACACGACCGCGCAACTGGTGCAATTGCGCAAGACCGAAGCGGTCGGCGCGGTTCATGATGATGGTGTTGGCGGTGGGAACGTCGATCCCTGTCTCGATGATGGTGGTGCACAGCAGCACGTTGAAGCGCTGGTGGGTGAAGTCACGCATCACCGCTTCCAGATCACGCTCGCCCATCTGCCCGTGGGCCACGCGGATGCGCGCTTCCGGCAGCAGTGTCTCCAACTTCTCCAGCATGTTGTTGATGGTGTCTACTTCGTTGTGCAGGAAGTACACCTGACCGCCGCGCTTCAACTCGCGCAACACGGCTTCGCGGATTACGCCTTGGCTGAAGCTGCTGGCGAAGGTCTTAAGCGATGACGGAGAAATCGCGCAGACCTTCCAGCGACATCGCCAGCGTGCGCGGTATCGGCGTGGCGGTGAGCGTCAGCACATCTACCTCGGCACGCAATGCCTTGAGGCGTTCTTTCTGCTGTACACCGAAACGATGCTCCTCGTCGAGGATGACCAAGCCGAGGTTGTTGAACTTCACATCCTTCTGGATGAGTTTGTGGGTGCCGATGACGATGTCCAACTTGCCTTCGGCCAAGTCCTTCAGCGATTGCGTCACTTCCTTGGTGGAGCGGAAGCGCGACAACTCGGCGATCTTGATCGGCCAGTCGGCGAAGCGGGTGGAGAAGTTCTGGAAGTGTTGCTCGGCCAGCAGTGTGGTGGGGACGAGTACCGCTACTTGTTTTCCATCCATCACCGCGACGAAGGCGGCGCGCAATGCGACCTCGGTCTTGCCGAAGCCCACGTCGCCGCAGATGAGTCTATCCATCGGCTTGCCGGATTGCAGGTCGAGCAACACCGCTTCGATGGCGGCAGCTTGGTCAGGTGTCTCTTCAAAACCGAAGCCTTCCGCGAACGCTTCGTAGTCGTGATACGTGAGTTTGAACGCATGACCTTTGCGCGTGGCGCGTTGGGCGTAGATGTTGAGCAACTCGGCGGCGGTGTCGCGCACCTGTTGCATGGCGCGGCGCTTGGCTTTGTCCCACGTGCCGCTGCCGAGCTTGTGCAAGGGAGCGGCTTCAGGCGCACCGCCGCTGTAACGGCTGATGACGTGCAGTTGCGACACGGGCACGTACAGCTTGTCGTCACCTGCGTACACCAGCAACAAAAATTCGTTCTCGCCTTCGCCGAGGTCGAGGTTCACCAAGCCTTGGTAGCGCGCGATGCCGTGCTGTTCATGTACCACCGGGTCGCCCGGTTTGAGTTCGGACAGGTCGCGCAACATGCCTTCGACGTTGCTCTTCTTCGCGGCACGGGCTGCGCGACTGCGCGGTTGTGCCGCGTAGAGTTCGGTCTCGGTGACGATGGCGATGTTGTCGTCCGGCAGCGTGAAGCCGATCTGGAGGGGGCCGACACCGAGCATGAACTTGTCTTTGCTGGCGAGGAAGGATGCGTAGTCCTCGCACACGGTGGGCGTGAGGTCGTATTCCTTCAGATAGCCGGACATGATCTCGCGGCGCCCCAAGCTCTCGGCGAGTAGCAGCGTGCGTCCCTTGTAACTTCGCAGGAAGTCCTCGAACTTTTGCGTGGGGACATCGGCACGGCGATCGACGGCGATGGAAGGGATGGTTGACGTAGGACAAGTGGTGAGATTTTTGGAGTGTTCCCTCACCCCTAGCCCCTCTCCCAGCGGGAGAGGGGAACTCTGGCTCCCTCTCCCATCGGGAGAGGGGTGGGGTGAGGGAGCACTCGTTGCTACAACATCAAATCGTTCAAATTCTTTCACCCGAATAAAAAACTGTTCGCTATCCAAGAACAACTCTTTCGTTTCCAACAGCGGATGTTGCGGGTCGCCACGCAACAGGTTGTAGCGCGAGGCGGTATCCACGGCGAACTGTTTTGTCGCCGCATCCACATCGTGATGCAAACATAGCGTGGCGTTCTGCGGCAGGTAGTCGAACAGCGTCGCGGTCTTGTCGAAGAACAAGGGCAGGTAATACTCGATGCCCGCCGGCGCGATGCCCTTGCTCACATCCTTGTAGATGCGCGACTTGGACGGGTCGCCTTCGAATCTATCTCTGAAATTCTGTCGGAAGGTCGCCTGCCCCTTCTCATCCATGGGGAACTCGCGTGCGGGCAGCATGCGTATCTCCGGCACGGGATACAAGGTACGTTGCGTATCCACATCGAAAGTGGCGATGGTCTCGATCTCGTCGTCGAACAGGTCGAGGCGGTACGGCAGCACGCTGCCCATGGCGAACAAGTCGATGATGCCGCCGCGCACGCAATATTCGCCAGGGGTGAGCACTTGTTGCACATGGTTGTAACCGGCCAGCGTCATCTGCTGGCGGAAAGCGTCTAGGTCGAGGCGCTCACCCTTCTTCAGGAAAAAAGTGTAGGCCGCCAGATAGGCCACGGGAGGCAACGGGTACAAGGCAGTCGTGATGGGTACGATGACGACATCAAAGTTGTTGCTGCGGATGTGGTGCAGCGTGGCCAGTCGTTCCGAGATGAGGTCTTGGTGCGGCGAGAAATGGTCGTAGGGCAATGTCTCCCAGTCCGGCAGCAGATGCACGCGCAGTTTGGGGTCGAAGAACGGGATCTCTTCCAGCAAGCGTTGCGCTTCCAGTGCGTTGGCGGCGATGACGACCAGCGGCGAATGTTCGGCGGCGTATTGCGCCAGTGCCAAGGCATCGGAGGAGCCGATCAAGTGGGTGTAACGCGGACGTGAATGTTTGGAAGCGAACAGCATGAGAACGGCCTGAAACAAAGGCGCGCATTATAAGCCACGCGGGCTACGCTCCTGTTTTACAATTCGACCATGTCTGAATTCCACGCATTAGTCCCCGCCGCCGGTTTCGGCGCCCGCATGGGCAGCGAGTTGCCCAAGCAATATCTCGATCTGGCCGGCCGCCCCATGATCTGGCACGCGCTTTCCGCGCTGTGCGCCAATCCCAACATCAAGACCGTGTTCGTGGTGCTGGCTCCCGATGACGAATATTTCGCGCGCTATGACTGGTCGCATTGCGCGGGCAAGTTGGAGCCACTCTACTGCGGCGGTGCGACGCGTGCCGAGAGCGTGGCGAACGGTCTACTGGCCTCCGAACTGGAGCCGGATGATTGGGTGTTGGTACACGATGCGGCGCGTCCCTGCCTGAGCGCACACTTGCTGTCACGTATGATCGCCGAGCTGCGTGACGATCCCGTGGGCGGCATCTTGGCCGTGCCGGTGGCGGATACTTTGAAACGCGGCGATTCGAAACAACGCATCGCGCATACCGAACCGCGCGAAGGACTGTGGCAAGCGCAGACGCCGCAGATGTTCCATGCCGGATTGTTGGCACAGGCGTTGCAGCAATGTAAGACGGTCACCGACGAGGCCTCCGCCATCGAAGCGCTGGGGCTACAGCCCAAACTGGTGGCGAGTGATAGCAGCAACTTCAAGGTCACTTACCCGCAGGACATCGTGTTGGCGGAGTTGTTGTTGAAGGGTAAAAACATTTAGCCACAGAGATCACAGAGCACACAGAGAAGGTCGGCGGTTTTCTCTGTGGTCTCTGTGTACTCTGTGGCTTGTTTGGGTTTTAGATTGAGAGGATATATGCGTATCGGACAAGGTTTCGACGTTCATCAAATGGTGGAAGGGCGCAAGCTCATCATCGGCGGAGTGGATATTCCGCATAGCAGGGGCCTGCTCGGACATTCCGATGCGGATGTTTTGCTGCATGCCATCTGCGACGCACTGTTGGGTGCGGCGGCACTGGGCGATATCGGCAAACATTTCGCCGATACCGATGCCAAGTTCAAAGACATCGACAGCCGCATCCTGCTGCGTGACGTGGCGCGCAAGATCGAGTCGGTGGGCTATCGCGTCGGCAACGTGGATGCCACCATCATCGCGCAAGCGCCCAAGATGGCGCCGCACATCCCCTCCATGGTCGCCAACATAGCGGCCGACCTCGGCATCGCGCAGAACTGCGTGAACGTGAAAGCTACCACCACTGAACAACTGGGCTACACCGGTCGTGGCGAAGGTATCGCGGCGCAGGCGGTGGCGTTGTTGTTGGTGCATGTGGAAACAGTCGGCTGAGCCGACAACATCTGATGCGCCTCCTCGCTATAGAGACCTCCACCGAATACTGCTCCGTCGCCTTGTGGCAAGACGGAGTCGTGAGCGAGCGTTGCGAATTGGTGGGGCAGAAGCATTCCGAGGTGTTGATGGGGATGCTGGATACTTTGCTCAAGGAAGCAGGCATCAAAGTCAAACAGGTCGATGGCATCGCCTTCGGTAAAGGCCCTGGTTCATTCACCGGTGTGCGCATCGCCTGTGGTGTGACGCAAGGATTGGCGCTGGGGGCGGATGTGGAGGTGGTCGGCGTATGCACTTTGGAAGCGTTGGCCGAGGCATCGGGTAAAGACAAAGTCATCGCGGCGCTGGATGCACGCATGAGCGAGCTGTATCTGGCGGCGTATGAGAAACGGGATGGCGAGTGGTTGGCGGTCATTGAACCGTGTTTGTGCAAGGCGGAAGATGCACCTGCGTTGAGCGGTGAGGGATGGTTCGGGGTTGGGAGTGGGTTTTTAGTGGGTTCCCTCACCCCAACCCCTCTCCCGGCGGGAGAGGGGCTAAAGGCGCGCTATGGTGCACAGATAAATGGCGTGGATGAGAAGGCGGTGCCACAAGCCTCGGCAGTTGCGCGCATCGGTGCGCGTGAGTTCGTCAAGGGCAATGCGGTGGATGCAGCGTTGGCGTTGCCGCTCTATCTGCGCGACAAGGTGGCGTTGAAGACCAGCGAGCGACCTGCAAAATGATATTGCGCGAGATGATCGAAGCCGATCTGGATGCCGTGTTGCGCATCGAGCGCGAGGTGCATGGGCATCCGTGGACGTTGGGGAATTTCAGCGATGCCCTGCGCAGCAGATATCAGTGTAAGGTGTTCGAATCTGCCGGCGTGATGATGGGATATGCCGTGATGCTGCTGGCGGTGGATGAGGCGGAGTTGCTGGATATCGCCATCGACAAGGCGCATCAGCGCAAGGGCATCGGCCGCAAGCTGTTGGAAGCCATGCTGTCTTTGGCACGGCATGAGAGCATGCGGCGCATGGTGCTGGAGGTGCGAGCTTCGAATCAGCCCGCCATCGCGCTTTACCGTGCGAGCGGGTTCGAGCAGATCGGCTTGCGCCGCGATTACTATCCTGCAGCGAACGGGCGTGAAGACGCGATATTGATGGGAAAAGGGCTGTGAACCTGAGAGACGAGAACGTGTTGCGCGAGATGAATCTGTACCCTTTGTGGGTGCGGAAGAATGGGCCTGCGCAAATCGATCAACCCTCCGTCGAAGTGCCTCAAGTGATCGAGGCTCAGCCTGTCGTCAATATCGCACCGGTCGAAGCTGTGCGGAATGTCGAAACGAACATCGAACCCGCAGCGGGTTGGAGTGAGCTCAAAGCACAAGTCAAAGATTGCACCGCCTGCAAACTGCGCGCAGGCTGTACGCAGACCGTGTTCGGCGTGGGCGATGAGCATGCGGATTGGTTGTTCGTGGGTGAAGGCCCTGGCGCGGACGAGGATGAGCGCGGTGAGCCCTTCGTGGGGCAGGCGGGCAAGTTGCTGGACAACATGCTGGCATCCATCAAGCTAAAACGTGGCGACAATGTGTACATCGCCAACATCGTCAAATGTCGTCCACCTGAGAATCGCACACCCAATGCCGAAGAGGTGGCTACTTGCTTGCCGTATCTGAAGCAACAGATCGCACTCATCAAGCCTAAGCTCATCGTGGCATTAGGCAAGACGGCAGCGACATCCTTGCTGGGCAAAGATGCGACATTGGGTTCGCTGCGGGGCGCGCTGCACGATTTCGACGGTACGCCGTTGCTTGTTACATATCATCCGGCTTACCTGTTGCGCAGTCCCGCTGAGAAGGCTAAGGCTTGGCAAGACCTTTGTATGGCGGTTAAGCAAGTGCAATAAGAATTTCAAGATACCCCTAAATTTAGGGGATAGTTTGCCGATAGTTCCGTATCGGGCTGTGTAAGTAAAAATTATAAAAATTAGTAAAGACGTAGGTATTTGGAGGAAGTATGAAGCGCAGTTTCCGAACGGGTCACCCACGTTGGCGTGTGGTGTTCGCGTGTGTGTCTCTATTGATGTTGGCTTCTTGCTCCGAAAGACCGAGTGAGCCCCTGCGCATCGCAAGTAGCCCTTGGCCGGGTTATGAACCCATCTACCTTGCCCGAGAGATAGGTTATCTCCCTCCATCTAAAGCCACCATCTACGAATTGCCATCTTCTGACATCACCTTGGAGTCATTCAGGAATGGCTCGGCCGATATGGCGACCCTGACGCTGGATGAGGTGCTAGAACTCATGCATGGCGGAGTCAAGTTGCGTGTCCTGATGGTGTTGGATGGTTCTAACGGTGCGGATGCGGTGATGGCATCTCCCAAAATCAAAAAGTTATCAGACCTCAAAGGCAAGCGCATCGCGATAGAGAACATCCCGCTGGGCGTGTACATGTTGAGCCGTCTGCTCACCGCTGCCAATCTGAAGCGAGAAGACGTGCAGATATTGCCTGTTTCTGAAAACAAGCACGAGGAGATGTATCGGCAAGGGAAGGCCGATGCTTTCATCACTTTCGATCCGATGAAGACCAAATTGACGCAGTTGGGGGCTCACGCCATCTTCGATAGCAGCGATATCCCGAACGAGATATTCGACCTGATGGTCGTGCACGAGGATATCTACCTCAACCGGCATAAAGAGGTCTGTGACGTCGCAAAGCAATGGTTCCGCACCTTGGCGTACATGAAGCAATCTCCGGCCGAAGCGGCGGTCATCGTCAGCAAACGACTTGATGTAACGCCGAAAGAGTATGAAGAGATGCTCAAGGGGATCAAGACCCCGGAGTTGCAGGAGAACCTGACGTTGATCTCGGGTAATCGACCAGAGATCCTTAAGGCAGGGAAGTTGCTGAATGACGTGATGATCAGGGAGGGGCAACTCACCCATCAAATCGCTCTTCATCTCGGCCTGGATCCAAATCTAAAATCGTGCATCGGCGATTGAGAGCGTGGGTATGAACAAGAGACTCTCGATCCTGATTCCGCTGATCCTGATGATCTTCACAGCCATCAGCTCTACACTTATCTATCTGCAAGAGTTGCGTGAGAACAAGAGCCACATCGAACAGTTGGAGCTGCGTGAGATTGGGTTGGCCATATCTCAATTGCAGAACATCCTTTACAACAGGTTGACCGCCGGCGACGAAGAAGAGGCGCAGTTGAGTCTGTCACTTACGGCCATGCGGCCTGATGTTATAGCCTTGATCTTGGTGGATGGGCAGGGCAAGGTGATGTTGTCAAATCGATTCGCTTGGAAGGGAGGAGCTGCATCGGCACACTCTCGCTACTCCGATGCCGATGCTTCCCTTGTGTTGCAAAACGGGGTGAGCAAACTCGCTTTCAATGCGAACCAGACTTCCGTACTTCAGGGTTACTACCCCTTGATCGTGTCATACACCCGAGGTGGTCTGGAAAAGAGAATGGGACTGTTGTACGTCGAAGTCGACATCAGCCAGCAATTGAAGGAGGCGAGTCGAAAGTCGTTGGTCCAATCATTGATCTTTGCCTTGATCGCTAGCATCTCTGCTTTGTTGATCGCCTATGTCCTGCATCGTTTGGTGAGTAGGCGTGTTGCTGCTCTTTCTACGGTGGCGGGAAGCATCGCAGCCGGGGACTATTCGGCGAAAACGAACATGGAAGGGAATGATGAACTCGCCGAGCTGGGGCGGAGTTTTGACAAGATGGCTGTACAAATCGGGCAGAGTATCGAACTTAACGAGCAGGCGATTCTTGACCAGAAGCGAGTCTTGTATACAGCGCAGGAGGGTTATTGGAAAGTGAATGGCGAGGGTTGTTTGAAAGAAGTCAACGACGCCTACTGCAAGATGACCGGCTATAGCCGTGAAGAGCTGTTGCAGATGCGCATTCCCCAGTTGGAGGCGAAAGAAAAATCTATCTCTGAAGTCAGAGCGCACATGGAATATGTGCGCGCTCACGGTACGGACAAGTTCGAATCTTTGCATCGCCGTAAGGACGGAAGCATATTTGACGTGGAAGTCTCCGCGACCTATTGGAAGGACAAACACGAGTTCTATGTGTTCATACGAGACATCACGCAACGCAAACATGCCGAGTTGGCACTCCAGCTTGAACAGGATCGGCTGAATGAAGCACAGAAGATCGGGCACTTTGGTAGTTGGGACCTTAATCTGGTTTCAGGAAAGTTGGTCTGGTCTGATGAGATATTCCATCTTTTTGAGATCGATCCCAAAAAATTCGATGCTTCATATGAAGCATTCCTGAATGTGATCCATCCGGACGATCGCGATAAGGTGAATGCGGCCTATAGCAATTCTTTGGAGGATAAGAAGTCGTATCAGATCACCCATCGTTTATTGATGGAGGATGGCCGAATCAAGTGGGTGGAAGAAAGATGCAGTTCGAGTTTTGATGAGTCTGGCAAGCCCTTGCGTTCTATCGGTACCGTGCAGGACGTGACCGAGCGCGAGGAGTTGGCGGAACAAGCGCGAATCGCGGCAGTGGCGTTTGAAACACAAGAAGCCATGCTAGTGACTGATCGGAATAATCGCATCATCAAGGTGAATACTTCTTTCACACAGATCACGGGTTATCAGGAAAAAGATGTCATCGGGAAGAACCCTAGCATCCTCAGTTCAGGTAGGCACGATAGTGAGTTCTATCGAAAGATGTGGGCTGAAATCATCGGCTACGGAAGATGGTCCGGCGAAGTGTTGGACAAACGCAAGGACGGATCGGTCTATCCCAAGTGGTTGACCATCACGGCAGTCAAGTTTAGGGGGGAGGTGACCCATTACGTTGCCGTATTCGTTGACATTTCTGAGCGTAAACGCGCGGAAGAAGAGATCAGGAATCTGGCGTTCTACGACACACTTACCCAGTTGCCCAATCGACGCCTGTTGCTGGATAGGTTGCAACTCAGTCTTGGGCAGAGTCGCCGCAGCGATCATTACTGTGCATTGATGTTCCTAGATCTGGATCACTTCAAGGTATTGAACGACACTCGCGGTCATGATTACGGAGACATGATGTTGCGAGAGGTGGCGCACCGTATGAACGTGTGTGTGCGTGAGACCGACAGCGTAGCTCGGTTTGGCGGGGATGAGTTCGTGGTCTTGCTGGAGGGGTTGAGTCAGCAAAGCGAAGAAGCAGCGTTACAAGCAGGCCATGTTGCAGAAAAGATCAGAGATTCCCTTTCGCAACCTTACCATCTAGAACACTCGGTGCATCTCAGTACTCCTAGTATCGGTGTGGTCCTGTTCAAGGGCGACGACACCAATTCGGAAGAACTCTTGAAACAAGCGGATATGGCCATGTATCGCGCCAAGGATGGTGGGCGCAATATGGTGAGATTTTTCGAGCCTGCGATGCAGGCGGCGCTGGAGTCACGCACCCTTATGGAGGGAGCATTGCGAGAGGCTTTGGACAAGGGTGAGTTGAAACTCAACTTCCAACTCCAGACCAACGAAGCCATGGACCTGCTCGGCGCAGAAGTCTTGTTGCGTTGGAACAGTCCTCTTTTAGGTTCAATCTCGCCAGCCCAATTCATCCCGATTGCCGAGCAGACCAAGTTGATCTTGCCGATCGGGCATTGGGTGCTGGAGAGCGCATGTAAACAGCTCAAGTTGTGGGAGAACGACCCTGTTCTTTGCAAGATGCATCTTGCGGTGAACATCAGCCCGGTGCAATTCCATCAGAAGTTCTTCGTCGAGCAGGTCAAGGCTATCTTGCAAAGCACGGGCGCTGACCCCCGCAGGTTGGAGTTGGAGTTGACCGAGAACCTCGTGCTCGAGGATATCGATGAGGCGACTGAAAAGATGAACGTGCTGAAACAATCAGGCGTTCGCTTCTCGATGGACGATTTCGGCACGGGTTATTCATCATTGCAATATATCAAGCGCCTGCCTATCGATCAGTTGAAGATAGACCAATCCTTCGTGCGCGATATTCTCACCGACCCGGGCGATGCGGTGATGGTGCAGACAATCTCCGACCTGGCACGCAATTTCGGATTCGATGTCATTGCGGAAGGCGTGGAGACAGAAGACCAGTTGCCGTCATTGATCGAGCGCGGGTGCGACATGTTCCAAGGATATCTGTTCAGTAGGCCCATCCCGATAGATGACTTTGAGGTGTTGGTGAAGCATTGGAAGATCACTTGAGTCAATCAAGCTCAGCTTATAATCGGAACGATAATGAAATCCACTTGATATGAAAAACAACACTCAAACTCTCAAGATACTTGTAGTCGAGGACAGCAAGGTGACATTGAAGGTCTTGTCCAACTACCTCGCCAGCATGGGCATCGACGCCCCCTTAATTGCGGAGACTGGAAAGCAGGCATTGGAGTTATTCGAGCGCGAGCGCCCAGACATCGTATTGCTTGATGCGCGCTTGCCCGATATCGATGGCTTCGATGTGGCGCGCAAGATACGCAAGCTGGAGAATGAGGATGAGTGGTCTGCCATCATCTTCCTGACAGCGATGAACACGGATGAAGATCTGGCGCGCGGTATCGCTGCCGGTGGCGATGATTATCTGACCAAGCCGGTCAGCGAGCTCGTGTTCCATTCCAAAGTCAGGGCAATGCAACGCCTGATCGAGATGCAGCGCAAGTTGGTGGACGTGACACGCAAGTTGGATACCGCCAATGCCGAATTGCAAAGACTTTCAACGACTGACGCACTCACAGGTATCGCTAATCGACGTTCACTGGATGACTTCCTGGGTCGTGAGTGGCGGCGTTGCCTGCGTATGAAGAAGCCGCTTTCTATCGTCATGCTGGATATCGACTATTTCAAACTCTTCAACGACAAGTACGGCCACCAAAATGGTGACGAATGCCTGAAGGGTGTGGCAGCCCAAATCGCCAAGGCCGCGCCGCGCGCGAGTGATCTTGCCGCACGTTATGGTGGCGAGGAATTCATGTTGGTACTGGGCGAGACAGATGAAGGCGGCGCGATGTGGATGGCTGAACGTGTACGCCAGATGGTTGCCGACATGAAAGTGAAACACTATGCGACCGACAGTAAGTTCGTCTCAATCAGTTGCGGTGTGGTTTCTGTGATGCCAAACGAGAAGCAGACGATCGCGGCACTCATCGAATCAGCCGATGCGGCTTTGTATCACGCGAAGAGAAGCGGGCGTGACCGCGTGGTGGCCGGGGTGTACGGCAAGTTTCAGTTAGGGTAGTCCGCCCAGTTGTTAGGCGTTTCGTAAATTCGAACACGCTGCAAACGCAGATGGTTGCCGTAGGTATCGTGATACGCGCCTACCAATGTCTCGAACGCCACTAGCGCCAGATTCTCCACAGTAGGGATTACCTCCAACACCACCGTCTTGTGGTTCGGCATCGTCGCCAAGAAGTCCATCACCGCCTTGTCACCGCGATACACCAAGAACGCGTGGTCCCACGCATCCACGACCTGTTCTTTGGCGATGCGTTTCACATCCGAGAAATCCATCACCATACCTTCATCCGAAACACCCGCCGCCTTGATGACCTCACCCGAAAGTGTGATCTCGATGGCATAGCGATGCCCGTGCAAATGTTTGCACTGGCTGTTGTGGTTGGGGATGCGGTGACCAGCATCGAATTCTAGGCGGCGGGTGATCTGCATGATGTGGTGCGTAAAAGTGATTGGCGCGGATTATAGCTTGAAGGCCTTCACCGCATCTTTGAATGCACGCAATGCGTTCTCATCGTTCGCGCCGGCATAACGTAAATCGGTGTAACGCTTAGCGATGTCGTGCATCGTATCTGCCAGTTGAGGTCGAGCGGCGATGACACGTGCGGTGTAATCCGCTGGCCCTTCATGCGGGGCGCGCGGCAATCCCACCTTTGATAGTTTTTTGCATACCTTGAGCCATGCGGCTTGTACGGGGTCGTTCTGTCTCACCACCAGACGTCGCAACAGGATGAGGGTGAAGATGCCGACCAGCAAGAAGATACCCGCCAGCATGTTCATTGCCAGCTTCTGCCACGTGATGTCTTCCATGCCCAAGCGCGTGAGGAAGGCGAACTGGCGTTCCGAGTTGTAGCCCAACACCCATTGGTTCCATTGGTTCGCCAGGGCATCCCAGTTGAAACGTATGTCGCGCATCCATTGTGGCGGATTGCGAGCCGCTTTGTATGCGCGCGGGCGAGATCGCGGCAGTGGGGTCGACGCGTACCCACCCTCTGTCTGTGAGCCATACCTCGGTCCATGCGTGCGCATCGGCTTGGCGCAAGATGTAGTAACCGCCGAGGTCGTTGTATTCACCGCCTTGGTAGCCTGTCACCACCCGTGCCGGTACACCTGCCGCGCGCATCAGGAACACGAAGCTGCTGGCGTAGTGTTCGCAGAACCCCTGCTTGGTGGTGAACAGGAAATCGTCCACGCTATGAACGCCGAGCAGGGGGGGCTCAAGGGTGTACGCAAAGCCATTTTGGTTGAAGTATCTGAGTGCGGTGTTGGCGATATTCTCTTCTACTGATTGCCGCGTAATTCCCCCTCTCCCATCGGGGGAGGGTTGGGGTGGGGGAACACTCTGTGCACGCCACGTTTTTGCTAACGCGAGTGCTTTCGGGTTGTAACCGCGCGGCAAGTCCAGCGCACGCTTCATCTGTTGCGGTGGCTCGTTCAGGTTCGCACGGTAGGTTAGTTGCGAGCGGGCGTTGTAGCGCAGCCTAGCGTTGACTGGTGTTCGACTCAACAGTTGGAAGTCGGGCGCCATGTCGGCGGATACCGAGATGTTGGTGGGCATGTCCAGTGCGAACAGCCACAGCTTGTTGTGGGGCTCCAGCGTCACCGTGTAATCCACAGGAGTCCCTACATCCGCGAGCGTCGGTTTCTGTAAGGTCGCGTTCTGCCCACGTTTCCACGTCGTGCCATCAAAATCCCACAACACCGGACCGCGCCAATACATCTGCTCGCGCATCGGTGGCGTGCCGCTGAAAGTGGCGCGGAACGCCACTTCATCGGAGAGCGAGAGCTTGCTCATGCTGCCCGGCGACATGGTGTCGGAGAGGCCGCTCTTGGCGTAAGCATCTTGCGGCATGCCCCACAGCGGGCCTTGGATGCGTGGGAACAACACGAATAGGATGAGTGAGAGCGGGATGGCTTGCAACAACAGTAGCCCGGCGATGCGCAGTCGCGGCTTGAGTGAGAGTGAACCCGTTTGCAGATTCACCCAAGTCGCCACGATGACGATGAGCGAGAACAGCATGAACAACGCGGTGGGGATGCTCTGCGAGTAGAAGAAATTGGTGATGATGATGAAGCAGGAGAGATAGATCAGCACCGTGGCATCACGCACCGCTTTGAGCTCAAGTAACTTGAGTGAGGCGAGCAAGATGAGCAAGGTCACGCCGACCTCGCGCCCGAACAAAGAACGGAAACCGATGCCAATGGCGGCGACACCTGCGATGGTGATGAGCAGCAACAGCCAACGTGAAGGAAGTGCATTGCCGCTGTAAGCCAGATAGCCGCGCCAGCCGAGCAAGGCGACGCATATCGCGCTCACCCAGATGGGCAGATGTTCTGCATGCGGTGCGCTCACCAGCAAGATGGAAGCGATGAGGCCATAGATGAGATGTTTATTCATGGAGTGTTCCCCCATCCCAACCCTTCCCCCGGAGGGAGAGGGGCTTGCTGGTCTTCCCTCTCCCGCTGGGAGAGGGATTGAGGGTGAGGGGGTTCTTTGCAATTTCGTTTATCCCATACAACGCCAACCTTTTCAAACACTCCGCCCGATGGGCAGTGCCGTGATGCTGCATGACTTCATCATCAGGTAAGCGCAGTCCATACATCAAGCCCTGCGCCTCGGCATCCAACACCCAACGGGTAAGCAATTCCAATTTGCGTTCGGTCGCGATGTTGGGCAGCAGCGCCCAATCCAACCACAGCGAATAGCCCTGCTGCGCCGAGAACTGTTTCACTTGTAGACCTTGCTCACGTGCCAAGGCTTTCCATGCGATACGGGGCAGTGCATCGCCCGCCACATAGTTGCGCAGACCAGAGAAATCCTCGTCACCTTTCGCCATCACTTTACCCACGCCGTTCTGCGCAGAGGCGGCGGGTAACGGTTGCGGCGCGGCTGGCTTGGGATAGACCAGTGCCCGCACATCGAAATGGATGTAGGTCCACGCGTGGAACAAGCCGAGCGGGAAGTGCGTGTAAAGCAACAGTCGCTCGCTATCCAACCAACCACGCTTGGTCGCGGGAATGGCGAGTTCGACTGGTGTCGAGCATCGGGTCGGCAGGTCGAATACCGTCTCGTTTCCCGCATCGTCATGCAAGTGGATCTGGTAACGCGCCAAGGCGCTGGGATTGTTGAAGTGGAACACGAAGCGCGCCTGCTCGCCGACGAACACAGGCTCCACATAACCCGCGTGGATCTCCAGTTGTGCCAAGTTGCGGAAGGCGTACAGCATGGTCAGTCCTGCGGTGGTGGCGAGCAGGAAGGTGAGCACATAACCCAAGCTCAGGTTGTAGTTGATGTCGCCCAGCAACATCAAGCCGAGGACGAAGGCGAAAGCGAATCCTTGTTTGGACGGGATGATGTAAATGCGGCGTTGGTTGAGCACCACTGTGCCCGTCTCGACGGTGCGGCGGAATGCCCAGTTGCGGAATCGTTTTTTGAATGCGGCAAACACGTCAGGGGATGGCGACAGCCTCGATCAACTCGCGCGCCAGCTTCTCACCATCCGAAGCTTGGGTATCCTGTACCGATTGCAGACGGTGGCTGGCGACACCGGGCAACACGGCCTGGATGTCCTCCGGGATGACCGCGTTGCGGCCATCGAGCAGTGCCCATGCGCGTGCGGCGGCGAGTAGTGAAAGCCCCGCGCGCGGTGATAGGCCATGCACATATCTTGCCGACTCGCGGGTGTGGCGCAGGATGGCTTGCACGTAGTCGAGCAGGGCGGGGGAGACGAACACTTGGCGTGCCTCCTGTTGCAAGACCATCAACTCGGCGGTCGTCATCTGTGGTGAAAGTTTGGCGACGATGTCGCGTCTATCCACTCCGGAGAGCAAACCGCGTTCAGCCTGCGCATCGGGATAACCGAGTTCGATGCGCATCAGGAAACGGTCGAGCTGCGATTCGGGCAGCGGAAAGGTGCCGATCTGGTTGGTCGGATTCTGTGTGGCGATGACGAAGAAAGGTGAAGGGAGCGGGCGTGTCTCGCCTTCGCTGGTGACCTGTTGCTCCTCCATCGCTTCCAGCAACGCGCTCTGTGTCTTGGGTGTGGCGCGGTTCACCTCATCGGCCAAGATCATCTGCGCGAAGATAGGGCCCGCGTGGAATTTGAAATCGCCACTCTCGCGTTGATAGACCGAGACGCCGAGGATGTCGGCGGGCAGCATGTCGCTGGTGAACTGGATACGTTGGAACTGTAGCCCCAACGTCTTGGCCAGCACATGTGCCAAGGTAGTCTTGCCCACGCCCGGCAGGTCTTCGATGAGTAGATGGCCGCGTGCCAACAGGCAGGTGAGTGCCAGCCGTATTTGGTGCGGTTTGCCAAGGATGACCTGTTCGGTCTGGGTGATAACGTTGTGCAGTGGGTTTGGCATGGGTTACTTACTCAGTTAGAGACAAAGCATGATCCACGAAAGACACAAAAATCACGAAAGAAAAATCAGTAATTTGTTGTCTCATTTTCGTGCCTTTGGTGTCTTTCGTGGACGATTCGGGTTTAAAGCAAAACAGCCGCGACCACTTTGCGGTCTTCGGCGACAAGGATGTTGTAGGTGCGACAGGCGGCAGGGGTGTCCATGAATTCGATGCTGATGCCGGCGCGGATGAGTCCGCTGAACAGCTCGGGGCGGGCGAAGCGTTGCTTGGCGCCGGTGCCGAGCAGCAGCACTTCAGGCTTCATTTGCAGGAAGTAATCGAAGTCGGCGGAAGTCAGGCTGTCGAAGTCGGTCGGTGCCCAATCGCTACGCACGCCATCCGCCGTCACCACCATGGGTTGCTGGAAGCGCTGGCCGTTGATGGCGATGTAGTCTGCGCCATGTCCGGTGAACAGCTTTTGGTTCGTGTTGGTTTGTAGGTGTAAAGCCAAGGCAGAGCCTCCCATTGTTGGCCGCTTAGGGTAAAATCGCGCCCCTTGCGGAAGTAGTTCGTTCGCGTCGGATTCTAACATCCGGTGAGCTTGCGATATCCCTGACGACAGAGTGAATACAAAGTGAAGCCAATCCTAAAATCGACCAAGCTCTCAAACGTTTGCTACGACATTCGCGGTCCCGTGATGGAACGCGCCAAGCAGATGGAAGAGGAAGGCCAACGCATCATCAAGCTGAACATCGGCAATCTCGCGCCGTTCGGCTTCGAAGCGCCGGAAGAGATCCAGCAGGACGTGATCCTGAACCTGCCGAATTCGGCGGGTTATTCCGATTCCAAAGGCATGTTCGCCGCGCGCAAGGCCATCATGCATTATTGCCAGTCCAAGCACATCATGGGCGTGGGGCTGGACGACATCTACATCGGCAACGGCGCATCCGAACTCATCGTGATGGCCATGCAGGGTCTGCTCAACACGGGCGACGAAGTGTTAGTGCCTGCACCCGACTATCCGCTGTGGACGGCAGCCGTCACCTTGGCCGGTGGCACACCGCGCCATTACCTGTGCGACGAGGCGAAGGATTGGAACCCCGATCTGGAGGATATCCGCAGCAAGGTCACGCCGAACACGCGCGCGATTGTCGTGATCAATCCGAACAATCCGACCGGTGCGGTGTATTCCGACGAGACACTGAAGGCCATCATCCAAGTCGCGCGCGAACACGACTTGATCGTTTTCGCGGATGAAATCTACGACAAGATGTTGTACGACGGCGTCACGCATACTTCGATGGCCTCGATGGCGGATGACGTGCTGTTCGTCACCATGAACGGCTTGTCCAAGAACTACCGTGCATGCGGTTATCGCGCGGGTTGGATGGTGCTCTCGGGCGAGAAGAAACACGCGCAGGACTACATCAACGGGCTGACCATCCTGGCATCTATGCGCCTGTGTTCGAATGTGCCGGGGCAGTTCGCCATCCAGACCGCATTGGGCGGCTACCAGAGCATCAACGATCTGGTCGCGCCGACGGGACGTCTGTGCAAGCAACGCGACCTCGCTTACAAATTATTGACAGCGATTCCCGGCGTCACCTGCGTGAAGCCCAAAGCGGCGCTGTATCTGTTTCCGCGCTTTGATCCGAAGGTCTATCCGATCCAGAACGACCAGCAGTTCATCCTTGAATTGCTGGAAACGGAAAAGGTGCTGGTGGTGCAAGGCACGGGTTTCAATTGGAAGCAGCCTGACCATATCCGCATCGTCTTCCTGCCCAACGCGGACGATCTGACGGAAGCCATCGGACGCATCGCGCGCTTTCTGGAAAACTATCGCAAGAAACACGGCACCAATTAATTCAGGTAAATGAAAATGAGCATCAAGCCAATCAATGTAGGTCTGTTGGGAATCGGTACTGTCGGCGGCGGTACGTTCGCCGTATTGCAACGCAATGCGGAAGAGATCGCACGCCGTGCCGGTCGTCCTATCCGCATCGTGGTGGTAGCGGACAAGAATGTGGAACTTGCGAAGAAGGTCACCGGCGGTGCATGCCGCGTGACGGATGATGCCTTCTCGGTGGTGACCGATCCTGAAGTGGATATCGTCATCGAACTCATCGGTGGTTACGGTGTAGCGAAAGAGTTGGTGTTGAAAGCCATCGCCAACGGCAAGCATGTGGTCACCGCTAACAAGGCATTGCTGGCGACACATGGCAACGAGATATTCAAAGCGGCACAAGACAAGGGCGTGATGGTCGCGTTCGAGGCAGCAGTGGCGGGTGGCATCCCCATCATCAAGGCAGTACGCGAAGGCCTCACTGCGAACCGCATCGAGTGGATCGCGGGCATCATCAACGGCACGACCAACTTCATCCTGTCCGAGATGCGCGACAAGGGCTTGAGCTTCGACACCGTACTGAAAGAAGCGCAACGTCTGGGCTACGCGGAAGCTGACCCCACCTTCGACATCGAAGGCGTAGATGCCGCACACAAGATCACCATCCTGTCCGCACTCGCCTTCGGTATCCCGATGCAGTTCGACAAAGCCTACATCGAAGGCATCTCCAAGCTGGATGCCATCGACATCAAATACGCCGAACAACTCGGCTACCGCATCAAGTTGTTGGGCATCACCAAGCGCACACCGGAAGGCGTGGAGCTGCGCGTGCATCCCACACTCATCCCGTCCAAGCGACTCATCGCCAACGTGGAAGGCGCGATGAACGCCGTGGTCGTACAAGGCGATGCAGTGGGTGCGACCTTGTATTACGGCAAGGGCGCAGGCGCAGAACCGACCGCGAGTGCCGTCATCGCCGACTTGGTGGATGTGACCCGTATGCATACCGCCGATCCGTTGAACCGCGTGCCACATCTCGCGTTCCAGCCGAACGCGATGGCCGATTTAAAAATCCTGCCGATGGACGAAGTGCAGACCAGCTACTACCTGCGCCTGCGCGTGCAAGACAAACCGGGCGTGCTGGCCGACATCACGCGCATCTTGGCGGATGAACAAATTTCGATTGATGCCGTCATTCAGAAAGAGCCGGAAGAAGGCGAAGAGCAGACCGACCTCATCATGTTGACGCACCTGACACGCGAGAAGCGCATCAATGCCGCGATTGTGAAAATTGAAGCGTTGGGTGTGGTGGCGGGCAAGGTGACCAAGTTGCGTTTGGAAGAACTAGGTAAATAAAACACTAGTTCCCTCTCCCTTGCAGGGAGAGGGCTAGGGTGGGGGTAGGAACTTAGAGCGGTCGCTGTGCTTAGAGATTTCACCCCCATCCTAACCTTCCCCCTTCATGGGGAAGGAACTGTAGAGTTAGAGGATATTTGAAATGAAATACATCTCCACCCGTGGTAACGCGCCCGCCAAGACATTCACCGAAATCCTGCTGGGTGGTCTCGCACCCGATGGTGGCCTGTATCTGCCGGAGCAATATCCGCAGGTGACACGTGAGGAGTTGGATGCTTGGCGCAATCTGTCTTACGCCGACCTCGCCTTCGCGGTGTTGTCCAAGTTCGCGAATGACATTCCGGAGGCTGACCTCAAAGCCATCGTCAGCAAGACCTACACCGCTGAGGTATACAGCAACGGTCGTACCGATAGCGATGCGAAACAGATCACGCCTTTACGAAAATTGAGCGAGGGTGTGTACATCCAAGAACTGTCCAATGGTCCGACGCTGGCGTTCAAGGACATGGCGATGCAGTTGTTGGGCAATCTGTTTGAGTACGCCTTGGCGAAAGACCATGCCGAGTTGAACATCCTCGGTGCGACCTCGGGTGACACCGGTTCTGCGGCGGAATACGCGATGCGCGGCAAGCGCGGTATCCGTGTGTTCATGTTGTCGCCGAATGGCAAGATGTCGTCGTTCCAACGCGCGCAGATGTATTCGCTGCAAGACCCGAACATCTACAACATCGCCGTCAACGGCATGTTTGATGATGCGCAGGACATGGTGAAGGCAGTGTCCAACGACCACGCTTATAAAGCCGCGCACAAGATCGGTACGGTCAACTCCATCAACTGGGGGCGCGTGTCAGCGCAGGTGGTGTACTACTTCAAGGGCTACTTCGCGGCGACGAAATCGAACGACGAGCAGGTCGCGTTTTCCGTTCCTTCTGGCAACTTCGGCAACATCTGCGCCGGACACATTGCGCGCATGATGGGCTTGCCTATCGGTCAACTCATCCTCGCTACGAACGAGAACGACGTGCTGGATGAATTCTTCCGCACCGGTGTGTATCGCCCGCGCGGTACCGACCACACTTACGAGACCAGCAGCCCGTCGATGGATATTTCCAAGGCATCGAACTTCGAGCGTTTCGTGTTCGACCTCGTCGGGCGCGACGGCGCCAAGGTGCGCGAGTTCTGGAACAAGGTGGATGCAGGCGGCTCGTTCGATATCAAAGATTCTGCCTATTGGAACGAGTTGTCGAAGTTCGGTATCGTCTCTGGCAAGAGCACACACCTGAACCGCCTCAACACTATCCGCGAAGTTTGGGAAGAGTACGGCGTGATGATCGACACGCACACGGCTGATGGATTGAAAGTCGGCTTGGAACAACGTCGTCCCAGCTTGCCGCTCATCTGTCTGGAGACTGCGTTGCCAGCCAAGTTCGCCGAGACCATCCAGGAAGCATTGGGCCGTCAGCCTGAACGTCCAGAGTCTATGGTTGGCATCGAGGACTTGCCACAGCGTTGCGAAGTGATGGATGCGGACGTGGTCAAACTGAAGGCATTCATTTCAGCGAACGTGCCGCATTGATGGTTGTTGCACGCACGTTGCACCGCTAATGTCGATCCAAACCAAGTCAGTCATCACCTGCCCGGCCTGCGGCTTTTCCAAAGAAGAGGAGATGCCGACCGATGCCTGCCTGTGGTTCTATGAGTGCACGCATTGCCACACCATCCTGAAACCAAAAACTGGTGACTGTTGCGTCTATTGTTCCTATGCGACCGTGCCTTGCCCGCCGATACAAGCTGGGGATGGCTGTTGTAAGTCGCATGTATGAGCGAGCCTAAGTGAACAACCTGCTCCTGCTCATCCTCTGTTTCATCGCCGGTATGTTGCTGCGCCGCTTCAAGCGCATGCCCGACAACGCACCTGCCACGCTCAACAGTTTCATCATCCATGTCTCGCTACCCGCGTTGACACTGCTGTATATCCATCAACTGGAATTCTCCGGCGATGTGTTGCTGACGGGGTTGATGGCGTGGCTGGTGTTCGGTCTGTCGGTGGGATTCTTTTGGTTGATCGGACGCTGGTTGAATCTATCGCGCGCCACCACCGGCGCATTGATGCTGGTCGGCGGGCTGGGCAATACCTCGTTCTTCGGCCTGCCGATGGTGGAGGCGTTCTATGGTCAAGAGGGACTGACCACCGCCATCATCGCCGACCAACTCGGTTCGTTCTTCGCGTTGTCCGTGTTGGGCATCACGGTGGCGGGCATCTATTCATCGGGCAGACCTACAGCAGCCGAGATCGTGAAGCGCATCGCGCTGTTCCCGCCGTTCATCTCGCTGTGCATCGCACTGCTATTCATTCCAATCGAGTATGCGGAATGGTTCACGGTGTTGTTGAAACGCTTAGGCGACACCCTTGCGCCGCTGGCTTTGCTGTCGGTGGGGTTGCAACTGCGCTTGGGGCATATCGCCGAGCACAAGCGCAACCTTGCATTGGGTTTGAGTTTCAAACTCATCCTCGCGCCGTTGGCGATTTATCTGCTCTACGTGCAATTGATCGGCGCACATGGACTGAGCATGCAAGTCACTTTGTTCGAAGCCGCGATGCCACCGATGATCACCGCCGCCATTGTGGCGAGTGAGCACGACCTCGATCCGCCGTTGGCGAACCTGATGGTGGCGGTGGGACTCATTCTTTCCTTCATTACGCTCAGTGGGTGGTGGTACTTCCTAGGCTCGGTATAATGCGCGCCCTTTATCGTTTTTAGACAGGCTTCCCGTGTTCGATCGTCTCACCGTATCGCTGCAATATCTGCTCCCCAAACAGGCACTCACTCAGCTCGCGGGTAAGTTCGCCAATGCGCAACTCAGCTGGACGCCTGCTGTCATCAAGTGGTTCATTGGTCGTTACAAAGTTAACATGGCGGAAGCCGCCAATCCCGATATCCATAGCTACGCCACCTTCAATGATTTCTTCACGCGTGCTTTGAAGAGCGGAGCACGGCCATTGGCGCAAGCGGATTTTGTTTGCCCCGTGGATGGCGCGATCAGCCAGTTCGGACCTATCGAAAAAGATCAGTTGTTCCAAGCCAAAGGCCACACCTATTCCACCACCGCGTTGGTCGGGGGTGATGCCACGCTGGCTGCAAAGTTCCAAGACGGTGACTTCGCGACCATCTATCTCAGCCCCAAGGATTACCACCGTATCCACATGCCTTGCGCTGGACGCTTGACGCGCATGATCTATGTGCCTGGCGATCTGTTCTCCGTGAATCCGGTGACGGCGCGTGGTGTGCCTGGATTGTTCGCACGTAACGAGCGCGTGGTCTGCGTGTTCGATACAGCTCACGGTCCATTCGTGCTGACACTGGTCGGCGCGACCATCGTCGGCAGCATGGCGACGACTTGGCATGGCGTGGTCAATCCGCCGCGCACGCGTGAAGTGCGCGAGTGGCGCTACGACGATCAGCAGATCACCTTCAAGAAGGGCGATGAGATGGGGCGCTTCCTGTTGGGTTCCACCGTGGTGATGCTGTTCCAAAAGAATGCACTCCAGTTCAACCAGCAATGGTCGCCAGCGCTAGCTGTGCGCATGGGCGAATTGATGGGGATGGGTAAGTGAGCATATGGGACGAGCGATACTCGGGTGACGAGTATTTCTACGGTACGGAACCCAATGCTTTCCTGGTATCGCAACACACATTGTTGAAGCCGGGTATGAAGTGTCTTGCTGTGGCCGATGGCGAAGGGCGAAACGGTGTGTGGTTGGCGGAGCAGGGTTTGGATGTGCTGTCGGTCGATGCCTCCCCAGTGGCGCAAGCCAAGGCGCAGCGACTGGCACAGCAACGCGGTGTGAAGATGCAGTTCGCTCAGATGGATCTGATGACTTGGGATGGCGAAGGCGAGACCTTCGATGTGGTGGCCGCCATCTTCATCCAATTCGTCGGGCCGGCACAGCGCCCGCAACTGTTCGCCAATCTGAAGCGATTTATCAAGCCGGGTGGAATGTTGCTGCTGCAAGGCTACACGCCGCGCCAGTTGGACTACAAGACAGGCGGCCCTTCACAGGTGGAGAACCTCTACACCGAGGCAATGTTGCGCGAAGCGTTCGCCGATATGGACATCCTGCACCTATCCGAACACGACGACATCATCCATGAAGGGGCGGGGCACAACGGTATGTCGGCGCTGATCGATATGGTGGCGCGTAAGCGTATATAGATAATTTATACCGCTCAATTAGTCGGACATCGCGTACTGAATAACAATATCCGATTGATTCTATGCGGCCTTAGGGGGTAGGCCTGGGTGTAGATAATTTGGCCTATACCCCTTTAGCTCAATTGAGCAGATAATCCCTCGCACTGGTTGGAAGTATGTACGAGAAGTAGGGGGTCGTCATGCGCAAGAATCGGAAACTCAAGGAACCAACGTTTCAACTCAAGCCGGCATGTGTGGCAGTATTGTTGGCATTCAGCTTCAATGCGATGGCGAATCCCAACGGCGGCGCGGTGGTCAATGGCAGCGCCAGTTTCAACACCAATGGCAATACCCTCACCGTCACCAACACCCCCGGCACCATCATCAACTGGCAAGGCTTCAGCATCGACCGTAACGAAATCACCCACTTCGTCCAGCAGTCCGCATCCTCCGCAGTCCTCAATCGTGTCATCACCAACAATCCTAGCGTCATCCTCGGCACGCTCAGCTCTAACGGGCGCGTGTTCCTAGTCAATCCCGGTGGCATCGTATTCGGCGCAGGCTCCACGGTTGACGTGGCAGGCATGGTCGCCGCCAGCCTCAACTTGAGCGATGCGGACTTTCTCGCAGGTCGAGGCAACTTCGCCCTAACGCCCGGTGCTCAAGCCGTTAGCAATGCTGGCAATATCACGGCACAGAGTGGAGGCGAGATATATCTCATCGCCCCAAATGTTGAGAACAGCGGTGTCATTACCGCACCCAATGGCGAGATATTGTTGGCCGCCGGACGCGAAGTTCAACTCGTCAACACACTCGACCCCAACCTCCGAATCAACATCACCGCTCCGGCAGGAGATGCCACCAACGTTGGTCAATTGGTTGCCAGCGCAGGTCGTCTGGGTTTGTTCGGCACCGTCGTCAAGAACACGGGCGCCGTGAGTGCGGACAGCGCCACGATACAAGGCGGCAAGATCGTGTTTAAAGCTAGCCAACGCGCAGAAGTGGGCGGTACGGTCTCCGCCAACGGCACGAGCGGCGGTAGCGTGAATATCGCGGCGGATCATTCTGCCGATCTGGGGGCGCCCGGATCGGTGATACACACTGGCAGTATCCAGACGCGAGGCACGACAGGTGCTGGAGGCGCCGTGAATCTGAGCGGGGACAGCATACTTTCTTCCGCAGGTATCTCTACAGACGGCACGGTAGCTGGTGGTCACATCAGTGTGCAAGCAAGCAATCGCGCGATCTCTACCGCATCGGCGCAGTACACGTCGAACAGTTCGCTGGGGCAGGGTGGTGACATTCTGGTTGCAGCGACGGTTTCCAACTACACCTCCGGTTCATACAGTGCGACCGGCGTGACTGGCGGCAATCTCACACTTGCCGGTAACGAGATAAAACTCGCCGGCACACAGCTCGATGCCAGCGGCACGAATGGGGGCGGCAATATACATATCGGCGGATTGATGCACGGTGCGGCAGGATTCGGCGCGCAAGGTGTCGCTCTCGCCAATGCTAGCAACGTCCTATCCAACAGTGCCACCAGCATCAAGGCGGATGCACGGCAAAGCGGAAATGGCGGTGAGGTCGTGTTGTGGTCGGATCAAACGATGCGCTTTATGGGCAACATCAGTGCAAAAGGTGGTGTGCAAAGTGGTAACGGCGGCAATGCCGAAATCTCCGGTTTGACTTCACTCGGTTACGGCGGTCTGACCGATCTTTCTGCAACGAATGGTTTGAATGGGACGCTGCTACTTGATCCGCGCAACATCACCATCGTGGCGGGAAGCGGCACGGCTAGCTCGGTTTATCAGGAGATCATCGACCCGACACCGGGAGCAGGTGAGGGATTCGGTGGCTGGCAGAACATCGTGCTGGGTAACGGCAACATCCTGATCTCATCACCGTTCGACAGCACGTTCGGTACCAATTCGGGCGCGGTCTATTTGTACACCCCAGGCGGGATGTTGATCTCATCGGTGGTGGGATCAACGGCGGGCGACAAGGTGGGGGCTGTCACCGTCTACAACTATGGTCCTACTGTGCTTAGCAATGGCAATGTCATCATCAGCAGCGACAACTGGGACAACGGAGCGGTAGTCGATGCTGGGGCGGTGACCTGGATGAGTGCAAATGGTTTGCTTTCCACGGGAAGCGCAGGCGGTTCGGTTTCCAGTTCGAATAGTCTGGTGGGCAGCAATGCGGGCGACAAGGTCGGGAGCATCGGCAATCTTAACGGGCTAACCCAGCTAGCCAACGGTAATGTTGTCATCAGCAGCAGCTATTGGAACAACGGTGGTACCCCTGTCAACGGATGGGGGGCAGTGACCTGGATGAATGGCACGAACGGAAAATTATCAGACGGAAACAACGGCGGTGTGGTGGCAGCTGCTAACAGCCTGCTGGGTCTTGCGGCTGGTGACCGAATTGGTTTCGGCGGAATCATCCAATTGAGCGGCAACTACATCGTGCGCAGCACGCTGTGGGGAAGCGGGGGCGTTGATGCCAACGCCAAGGGAGCTGTGACATGGATGAATGGCGTGAACGGTCTATTGACTACATCGGGAACCGGAGGAGCGGTGACGAGCGCCAACAGCCTAGTAGGATCGACCGCTGGGGACAAGGTTGGCACGATGAGCATCACTCAAGTCAACAGTGGCACTCCATATACGTATGACCAAAGCGGGATATCGGTAGGGGGAAATGGCAATATTGTTATCACCAGCAACAACTGGAACAACGGTGGCACTCAAGCGGGCGCAGGCGCTGTCACCTGGATGAACGGAACCACGGGTGCATTGGTGGGGGGGGGCACGGGTGGCACAATCAGCAACATCAATAGTCTGGTTGGCACGGCGTTGGGGGACAAAGTTGGCACTGTGGTAAACAGACCTTATACCTGGCTGACTCAGGAAGCGAGCGGGGTCGTGTGGCTGCCAAACGGGAACTATCTGGTCCGTAGCGGACAATGGGGTAGCGGTGGTGTTGCGAATGCCGGCAAGGGGGCTGTCACATGGGGTAGTGGTACAGCCGGCGTGGCAGGTGATGTTTCTTCCACTAACAGCATCGTCGGATCAACGGCTTATGACTTGGTCGGCGCAGGCTGGACGGACTCATTTACCGCAGACCCCGGATTGGTTGTGCTTTCCAATAGTAACTATGTGGTTGTCAGCTCACAGTGGGCGAGTGGTACCGGCGCGGTGACTTGGGGTAACGGGGCGACCGGTACATCCGGCGTCGTTTCAGGCATTCAGACCGCAGGGGTCGCATTCAGTCTGGTTGGTCCTGCATCCGGCAGTTTTGTGGGGGCGCAAGGAATCACTACTCAAATCGGCGGTAACAACTTCGTGGTGAAAAGCCCGTGGTTCGATTTCAATACGAACATCGACACCGGCGCGATCACTTGGGTAAATGGTGCGACTGGCGAACTTTCAAATAGCACAGTCGGGGTGCCGGTTTATGGAGGCTTTGTTTCAGCAGCTAACAGCCTGCTCGGTACATATGGCTACGACAATGTTGGCGCAGTCGTCGCTCTGAATAACGGTAACTTCTTGGCAGCCACGCCGGTGTGGAATGGCGGTAGCCCCAGTACAGGTTTGGGGGCGGTGACTTGGTTGAATGGTGCGACAGGTAAGCTTGGCGGTGGTGCCACCGGCGGTGCGATTTCAAATACCAATAGTCTTGTAGGCTCGACTGCCGGAGATATGTCTGGTTTTAGTATCTATAGCAGCATCATCCAACTTGGCAATGGGAACATCCTCTTGAAAAATCCGAATTGGGACAATGGCGCCAATGCGGATGTTGGTGCATTGACTTGGATGAAAGGCGCGACGGGTGAGCTATCCAACAGCACCGTTGGCACACCAGTGTATGGTGGTGTGATAGGTACGGCGAATAGTCTGGTTGGTTCATATGGCGGCGTTTATACAACGTCAATTTACTATCCGTATTACTACTATGCAGGCCAAGAGCAGGTTGGTAGTGCCGGTATTGACCAGTTGGCCTCCGGCAATGTCTTGGTGCGGACACACAATTGGCACAACCCGACTGGGCTGGGTGTAGATAATGCCGGCGCGGTCACATGGATGAACGGGGCTACTGGCAAGTTGATTGATGGAAGCTCAGGCGGTTTGATCACCGAATTTAATAGCCTAGTGGGAGATGTGGCAGACAGCCAGGTGGGAAATTACACCCTCATGCAACTTGGCAATGGCAATGTTGTGATCAGAAGTCCACAGTGGAACTTGAGTGCTGGTGCAGTCACTTGGATGGATGGCGTAACTGGCGCATTGTCGGATGGAACATCCTTCGGCGTGATTTCTGCAGCGAATAGTTTGATAGGCAGTACGGCAAATGACAGCGTGGGGTCGGCTGGCGTGGACGTAGTCACTGACAACCTGACCTACTGGAACTATGTGGTACGCAGTTCAAATTGGAGCAACGGTGCAGCAGCTTATGCGGGTGCGATCACCTGGGTAAATGGTGCGACTGGCGAGCTTTCAAATAGCATAGTCGGGGTGCCAGTTTATGGAGGCTTTGTTTCAGCAGCTAACAGCCTGATTGGCTCTACCGCATCGGACTATATTGGGTCAAATGCACCACTGATTTTGGGAAATGGTAACGTGGTATTCCGCAACTTTTCTTGGTCAGATCCGAATGTGGCTGGGGCGACGTATGCCGGAGCCGTGACTTGGATGAACGGCGCCAATGGACAACTTAAGGATGCATCATTCGGCGGGGTGATTTCAAATGCCAACAGTCTGATCGGTAGTCTTGGCTGGGATCAGGTCGGTTCGGGCGGGTTGACTGAGATCACCGATGGATCGACATTCTGGAACTATGTGGTGGTCAGTCCGTACTGGAATGGCAGCGCTGGTGCCGTGACCTTGGGCAACGGTGTGAGCGGTACGGTGGGGGTGGTGTCTGCCAGCAACAGTCTAGTGGGCGGTGCGGCGAATGATGCGGTGGGATCGGGCGGTATCACTTTAGTCAGCAACGGGTCCACCTTCTGGAACTATGTCGTGAAGAGCTCGAGTTGGGGCGTTGGTGCGGGCTACTACTTAGATACTATGGGTGCAGTCACTTGGGTGAATGGTCAGACGGGGCAACTCACTACAGGCGCGGTCGGTGGGGTGGTGAGTTCCAGTAACAGCTTAGTGGGCTCGACGCTTGGAGACCAAGTAGGTGTGGCGAGTGGCTTTTCCGGCGGTGTGAACATCATGAGCAACGGTAATTTATTGATCCGTAGCCAGTACTGGAATGGTTCGCTCAGTGCGATGACTTGGATGAGTGGTGTATCGGGAAAACTAGTCGGTGGTGCCAATGGTGCAGTCTTGTCTGCCAGCAACAGCGTGCTAGGGAGCGCACTCAACGACAATATGGGCGACAGTGGCATGGATGTATTGCAAGTCAACGGCAACTGGCTGATCACCAGCTCGAGTTGGGGGGGGAATAAAGGAGCTGTTACTTGGATGGATGGCACGAATGGCAAGTTAGCCGACGGAGCCTTTGGCGGTTTGTTATCGGCGACCAACAGTTTGGTGGGTAGTGCAGCTGGAGATATGGTCGGTGGTGATGGTATGTGTGACTGCTCATTCCCCGGCGGCATTCAAACTCTTTCGGACGGGAATTATGTGGTGCTCAGTCCATCCTGGAATTCGAATTCAGGTGCGGCCACATGGGGCAAAGGAACGACAGGTTCAGTGGGGACGTTGACTTCCAGCAACAGCGTATTCGGCGTGCAACTCAATCCTAATGATGTAAACGAGTTATCGGGCCGTCCTGGGGTCGTCTTACTCGGTACGGGTAGCGCCAATGGCGGCGCGGGCGGTGTCTATTTGTTAGGTGGCCCTTCAGCGGGCGCCAGCGGATCATTGTTCTCCGATAATCCCAACTCTGATACGACCATCTATGCAGGTTGGATATCGTCCACATTGAACCTCGGCACCAATGTGGTATTGCAAGCACACAATGACATCACGCAACAAACCGGTGCGAGCATCAGTGCAACGGGGGCGGGTAGTTTGACCTTGCAAGCCGGCCGCAGTGTGGTGCTGAACGATTCGATCAATATCGCAGGGACATTGAATGTCACGGCAAATGACGCAGGTGCGGATATTCAAATTCGTTCAGTGGGTGTTGCTGTCATTGATGCCTCGCTTGCGACGATCAATGCTGGCTTGATCAGCATGAACAATTCTGGTGGGGACATTTTAGCGGGCTCTATGTCTGCCAATACCGGAGCGCTCAACCTAGTCGCTTCGGGCATCATCCAAATAGGGGTGGGCGGATCACTTTCCAGTAGCGGTGGGAACATCACATTGAGTGCCGACGTGTTCGATAACGCGAGTGGCGCTAATCCTTTCAATACGACAGGTCGCTGGCTGATCTATTCCAGCGACCCGCTACAGAATACGCTAGGCGGTATCACGCCTACCTTCAAGCGCTATAACTGTACCTACGCAGGTGGGTGTTTGACCGTAGGCACATCGGTTCCAACGACTGGCAATGGACTGTTGTATGCGGTGGCTCCCACGTTGGCTATTGATGCAGTTGTCCAATCTAGGCTGTATGGTCAGTCGGATTCGTTGCTTACCTATTCGATTACTTCAGGATTGATTGATGGAGATACTGCTAGCACTATAGGGTTGCTCGCCGGGACGCTCGGGCACACAGGCTCTGAGAACGTATTGGATACGCACACCATAACTCAAGGTTCACTAGCATCGTCGATGGGATATGGCATCACTTTCACAGGTGGCGCTTTGAATATCACCCCCGCAACGTTGACGGTGGCTGCTAATTCGCAGAACAAGGTGATAGGCACCCCTGACCCTTTGCTGACCTATATGACCTATGGTCTGAAGTTGAACGACAGTGCGGCTTCGACCTTGAGCGGTATGCTTGATCGAGATGTGGGTGACACCATCGGCACGTATTCGATCAATCAAGGGAATCTGACGTTGTTGAGTTCCAACTACACGATGACTTATGTGGCGGGTACATTCCGCATCTTGGCGCCGACGGTGGTGCAGGAGATCACGCAGACTTCATTGCAAATTGCGCCTGTTGAAGACACAGCGCAGACCTCCGAAGAGGAGGACAAGGAAAAGTCTGCTGAGTTGCTGGCTGAAGCGGTCATCGCAGATGACAACGGCCAGCCTTTGGCAGATCCTTTGCCCGTGTGCAGATAACAGGAGAATGAAGATATGAGCATCCTGAATACATCTGCGTCTGGCTCCAGATTGTCTCTCCTGCTATTGGGCGCCTTGTTTTTCTCGCCTACTGTCCAAGCTGATGACTTGGCTGCTTCTGGTGTGGCAGCCACTGCTCACGCAGTGGAAGAAGCGCCAGCGATCATTCGTTTCGCCATCAATGCTTTCATCGTTGATGATGCACAGTTGCTGACTCAAGCCGATTTTGACGCAGTTGTCGCGCCATTCGTAGGAAAAGAAAAAGACTTCTCCGATGTGCAGCGCGCATTGGAAGCGGTGGAGGAGTTGTATGCATCGCGCGGATACTCGGCTGTGCATGTGTTGTTGCCTGAGCAAGAGTTGGAGGCCGGCACCGTGCACTTCCAAGTCATCGAAGGTCACTACGGAAAGATTGCCGTCAAGGACAACAAGTTCGTAAGTGAGCAGAATGCGTTGAATGCGCTTCCGTCATTGCGTAGCGGTGGTGTGCCACGTGCGCGTGAGGTGGCACGTCAGTTGAAGATGGCGAATGAGAATCCGGCGCGGCAACTTAATGTCGTACTTAAGGCGGGTGAAAAAGATAATGAGGTCGATGCAAGTGTGTTGGTGGCCGATAGTAAGCCTGATCTATGGACGGTCACCTTTGATAACTCCGGCTCACTCGAAACAGGACGCTCGCGTTTGGGGCTGGCTTATCGTCATGCGAACGTGTTCGACAAAGATCACGTCGCGCAAGTGAATATGCAGGTGTCGCCGTCATACATGAGTCGCGTTAAGGTGTTGGGCGGTAGTTATAAAGTGCCCCTTTATGATCGCGGCCACAGTGTCGAGTTCTTCGGGGGCTACTCCAACGTCAACTCACTGGTCGGCGAGACGAACTTCCAAGGTGGTGGTCTAATTTTCAGTTCGCGTTACAACATCCCTCTCGATCGTTGGGGCACGTTTGATCCGCGCCTCACCTTCGGATTGGATTGGCGCAAGTTCGATAAGATCAAGATGGCTGGCGTGGCGCAACCTTTGTACAACGATATCGTCGTCACGCCGATCAGCGTGGGTTACTCGGCGCAAGGCAAGGCAGGTAAAGGTGACGTCAATTTCAATACGTCCTTCGCCCTCAATGTGCCGCTGATGGGGAAAGGCAAGTCGGCGGACTTCGCCAACTATGACTTCGTGAATTTTTCAAAACCAACCGCCACTTATAAAGCCATTCGCTTCGGCGCGGGCTACTTCACCGTCTTTGGTGGTGATTGGCAATTTCGCACTGCCATGAACGGACAGTGGAGTGGCGACACACTCATTCAGGCCGAGCAGATGCGCCTTGGTGGTGCGGACGGTGTGCGCGGATTCTCCGAAGGCAGCGAGACAGGCGAGGTTGGCGTGCGCTACAACATCGAGACCTACTCCCCTGCATTGGAGACGAGTGGTGCGAAGTTGCGGGGGTTGGTGTTCTTGGATGGAGGGGGCGTCAAAGCTAAGGCAGGTGGTAGTACGGACATCTCCAGTGCGGGCTTCGGTTTGCGCACAGCTATCACTGAAACTTCTTCGCTACGATTAGATGCGGGACGCATCATCAAAGCGGGTAACGATCCGCAACAATTGAAGGGTGACTGGCGTATCCATGCCGCGCTCATGGCGACATTCTAAGAACGAGGTGTGACGTGATAAAAAATATCCTGTTGTCATTGGTTCTGATGGTCGCCACTGCATCTGCCTATGCCGAGGCGTCAGGCAAGATCAGCTACATGAGTGGTGCGTTGGTGGCGCAGCGTCCTGATGGAACAGTGAAGGTGATGGGCCCCAAGGCGGAAGTGTTCGAAGGCGATTTGTTGGTCACCGCGAAGGACAGCTATGCGCAGGTGGTGATGAATGACGGCGCCAAGATGACCATGCGGCCCAACTCCAACCTCAAGATCGAGTCCTACAAGTTCAAGCAGAATGAGCCACAGGCCGACGCTGCCGTGTTCCGCTTGCTCAAAGGTGGTTTTCGCACCGTCACGGGCTTGATCGGTAAGCGTGGCGATAAGGATGCATACAAGCTTCGCGCATCCGGTGCGACTATCGGTATCCGTGGAACGGACTTCACCTCGCGTCTGTGCGCCACCAAAGACTGCGCGGATGACGCCGATGCCAAACTCGCAAAGCCGGCCGCACCTCAAGTGAAAGCCGTCGGGCGTGTGATGTTGATACAAGGTGAATTGGTAGCAAAAGATAAAGACGCCAAAGCGCGTAAGCTGACCTTGGGCTCTCCTGTGCATGAAGGCGACGTGTTGCAAAGCAGTGTGCAATCGCATGCTGTGGTCGCGTTCCGCGATGGAAGTCGCATCACCTTGCAAGAGAATAGCGTGTTCCATATCGAGTCGTTCAGCTACGACAAAAAGACTAATCAAGAGAATGCGGCCTTGCGCCTTATCAAAGGTGGTGTGCGCGTGGTCACCGGCTTGATCGGCCGCGTGAACCACGACAACTATAAATTCAGGATGTCGGGTGCGACCATCGGTATCCGCGGTACGGGTTTCGATGCGTGGTGTAACGGACCATGCGCGTCAGGTGCTGCCGATTTTGGTGCGACCTCCGGCAAGCCCTTGGATGGGGCAGGTGTGTTCGTGTGGGCTGGTGAAGTCGTATTGGTGGCACCCGGTGGTTCGTTCACCGTGGCTATCAATCAGGCTGCCATCATTGCGCGTGAAACCGGCAAGCCAGTCACCATCTTAGTCGTGCCACCCAGCATTACAGACAACACCGCACCGAAACCGGATAGCGTGCCAGTGGATGTTGATAAGTTGTTCGAAGAGAGCCAATCCGAAGGTGAGCCGGGCCTGTATGTGACCGTGCATGACGGTCAGGTCATCCTAGCCAAGGGCGATGAGAAAGTGGATCTCGGCAAGGGCGAGAGCGGTTTCACCAACGATCACATACTGACGCGTTTGGCGGGTACGCCAGGATTTATGAGCGGTGATAACAAACTCGATAACATCGAAAACAGTGGCGACACTAAATCAGGCATCAATGGCGGTGGTTGTGTAGTGGGGCAATGATCATCTAAGAGAAGTTGTTTGATTTGCTTCGCGCTCTATGAATATTGAGCGAGGGCGACATCCATAAAAATGGAAGCGTTACCGCTCCCCTTTTGCATTTCAGGCTTTAGATCTCACCCAAGTCACGATACCGTTCACATCCATCGCACCCGCTTGGCGTGCCACCTCTTTCCCGTCTTTGAACAACGCCAGCGTCGGGATGCTGCGGATGTTGTATTGCGCGGCGATTTGCTGTGCCTGTTCCGTATCTAACTTCACTACGCGCATGTTCGGTTCAAGACGTTCAGCAGCTTGTGCGTAGGCGGGCGCCATCATGCGGCACGGGCCACACCACGGTGCCCAGAAGTCCACCAGCACAGGCACATCGCTGCGTGCGATGTGTGTCGCGAAATTGCTCGCGTTGAGTTCGACTGGGTGTGCCGTGAACAGCGATTGTTTGCATTTGCCGCAAGTCGGGGCGGCCCCCAGCTTGTCTTCGGGGACGCGGTTCACCGCGTCGCAGTGGGGGCAGACGATATGTTTGGACTCGCTCATGATGACTCCATTAAATCAGGGAATTCTAATATATGGTGTGTATTTGAAATTTCAAGAGCAAAAATCGTCGCGAGCAATCGAAGTGCAAGGCGTACGGAGCGCAAAAACCGGAATGTACGTTGTGTACATGAGGATTTTTAGCACCGCACAACGCCGCAATTCGATTGCGCAGTAGATTTTAGGGGAGTGAGATGCGCATCGACAGGTCGATGGCTTTGACATCCTTGGTGAGTGCGCCGATGGAGATGCGATCCACGCCGGTCTCGGCCACGCGGCGGATGTTCTTCAGCGTGATGCCGCCAGAGGCCTCTAATTCTGCGCGTTTCGCCGCATGGGTCACGGCGATGCGCATATCGGCCAGTGAGAAGTTGTCCAATAAGATGAGTCGTGCGCCCGCTAGTAAGGCTTCATCCAATTCAGCCAGCGATTCCACCTCGATTTGGATGGGTACGTTGGGGGGGGTGATCTGGAAGGCGTGCTCCATCACCTTGCCGATACCGCCTGCCGCCGCGATGTGGTTCTCTTTGATGAGCACGCCATCGAACAGACCGATACGTTGATTGTGTCCACCACCCACCTTCACCGCATGCTTCTGTGCGATGCGTAGGCTGGGTAGCGTCTTGCGTGTGTCCAACACCTTCGCTTGCGTGCCGCTAACCTCTTCGACGTAGCGACGGGTTTGGGTGGCGACGGCGGAAAGTGTCTGCAAAAAATTCAGCGCAGGGCGTTCGGCTGAGAGCAACGCACGCGCATGGCCGCGTATCTCGCACAGTGTCTGCTTGGCCTCGACCGTATCACCTTCCTTGAACTTCCATTCGATCTTGCAGTCGGGGTCGAGCTGCAGGAAACACTCATCGAGCCACAGCGTGCCGCACAGCACCATGTCCTCGCGCGTGATGACGGTGGCGTGAGCTTGCGTGTGCTCGGCGATCAGTTGTGCGGTGAGGTCGCCCGTGCCGATGTCCTCGGCAAGAGCGTTGATGACATCGGAACGTATCTGGTGGGCAAGGCTGGTGTGTGGCATCGAACATTCCCTAAGTGGATGTCGGTAGTATAAGGGATGAAGGATGGGCTTGAAATCGAACTGAGCTACCCCATCTACCACCCAGTCAGATATTCCCACTAGGAGTCAATCATGCGTTTCGACAAATTCACCACCAAGTTGCAACAAGCACTGTCCGATGCCCAAGGCTTGGCCGTCGGTGTGGACAACCAGTTCATCGAGCCACAGCACCTGCTGCTGGCGCTGCTCAACGATGCCGACAGCGGGGCAGGCTCCCTGCTGGCACGTGCGGGCGGTAACACCAACGCGCTGAAGACCGCGCTGACTGATGCTGTCTCACGGTTGCCCAAAGTAGAAGGTCACAGCGGAGAAGTTCAGGTCGGGCGCGATCTTAGCAATCTGCTCAACCTCACCGACAAAGAAGCGCAGAAGCGCGGCGACCAGTTCATTGCCTCCGAGATGTTCTTGCTGGCGCTCACCAATGACAAGGGCGAGACAGGCCGCTTGCTGAAGACGCACGGTGTATCGCGTGCGCCGTTGGAAACAGCTATTGCTGCCGTACGCGGTGGCGAGTCGGTCGGTTCACAAGAGGCCGAAGGTCAGCGCGAGTCGCTGAAGAAATACTGTGTCGATCTGACCGAGCGCGCCCGTCAAGGCAAGCTCGATCCGGTCATCGGTCGTGACGACGAGATCCGTCGGGCCATCCAAGTGCTGCAACGCCGCACCAAGAACAATCCCGTACTCATCGGCGAACCCGGCGTGGGCAAGACCGCCATCGTTGAAGGACTGGCGCAGCGCATCATCAACGGCGAAGTGCCCGATTCACTCCGAGGCAAGAAGGTGTTGTCGTTGGATATGGCCGCACTGGTAGCGGGTGCGAAGTATCGCGGTGAATTCGAAGAGCGCCTGAAAGCGGTCCTGAAAGAATTGGCGCAGGACGAAGGCAACAACATCGTCTTCATCGACGAGCTGCACACCATGGTGGGCGCAGGCAAGGCGGATGGTGCGATGGATGCGGGCAACATGTTGAAGCCTGCACTCGCTCGCGGTGAACTGCACTGCGTGGGGGCGACCACACTGGATGAATATCGCAAATACATCGAAAAAGATGCCGCATTGGAACGCCGCTTCCAAAAGGTGCTGGTGGATGAGCCAAGCGTGGAATCTACCATCGCCATCCTGCGCGGCTTGAAAGAGAAATACGAAGTGCACCACGGTGTCGAGATCACCGACCCCGCCATCGTTGCGGCGGCGGAACTCTCGCATCGTTACATCACCGACCGCTTCCTACCCGACAAAGCCATCGACCTCATCGACGAGGCTGCCTCGCGCATGAAGATGGAGATCGACTCCAAGCCGGAGGTGATGGATAAACTTGAACGCCGCTTGATCCAGTTGAAGATCGAGCGCGAAGCGGTGAAGAAAGAGAAAGACGAAGCATCGAAGAAACGTTTCGCATTGATCGAAGTCGAGATCAAAAAACTGGAACGCGAATACGCCGACCTCGAAGAAGTGTGGAAGGCAGAGAAGGGCGCGGCCCAAGGCGCAGCGACTGTGAAGGAAGAGATCGAGGCGATGCGCGCCGAGATCGTGCGTCTGCAACGCGAAGGCAAGCTGGAGAAAGTCGCCGAGCTGCAATACGGCAAGCTGCCGCAACTCGAAGCCAAGATGAAAGAAGCTGCACTACGCGAAGCGGAAGGCGGAGCAAACAAAAACAAATTGCTGCGCACGCAAGTCGGCGCGGAAGAGATCGCCGAAGTGGTGAGCCGTGCGACGGGCATCCCTGTGAGTAAGATGATGACGGGCGAGCGCGACAAGCTGCTCAAGATGGAAGAGAAACTGCACGAGCGTGTGGTGGGGCAGGACGAAGCCGTGCGCCTCGTGTCCGATGCTATTCGCCGTTCACGTTCCGGCCTGTCCGACCCGAATCGTCCCTATGGTTCGTTCTTGTTCCTTGGCCCAACGGGCGTGGGAAAGACCGAGCTGTGCAAAGCGCTGGCCGGATTCATGTTCGATGCGGAAGACCATCTCATCCGCATCGACATGAGCGAGTACATGGAGAAACATTCCGTCGCCCGTTTGATCGGCGCGCCGCCCGGCTATGTTGGCTACGAAGAAGGCGGCGGACTCACCGAAGCCGTGCGCCGCAAACCGTACAGCGTGATCCTGCTGGATGAAGTGGAGAAGGCGCACCCCGATGTGTTCAATGTGCTGTTGCAAGCATTGGACGATGGTCGCATGACCGATGGTCAAGGTCGCACCGTGGACTTCAAGAACACCGTCATCGTGATGACCTCCAATCTGGGTTCGCAGATGATCCAGCAGATGCAAGGTGACGATTACCAAGTGGTGAAGCTGGCCGTGATGGGTGAGGTGAAAACCTATTTCCGTCCCGAGTTCATCAACCGCATCGACGAGGTCGTGGTGTTCCACGCGTTGGACGAGAAGAACATCAAGAGCATCGCGCGCATCCAGTTGCAGTATCTGGAGAAACGCCTTGCTGCGATGGAGATGAAGTTGGATGTGAGCGAAGCAGCACTCGCAGAGATCGCCAATGCGGGCTTCGATCCGGTGTATGGTGCACGTCCGTTGAAGCGTGCGATACAGGCGCAGTTGGAGAACCCGCTCGCCAAGCACATCCTAGAAGGACAGTTCGCTGCGAAAGACACCATCAAGGTGGATTGCAAGGCGGGGGTGATGCGTTTTGAAAAAGGTTAACTAGATGCAAAAGCGATTCGTGTTGAATGCAAACGCCCAGCCGCGTAGTCCTCTGCGCAAGCTACTGGCGCTGGTCGTGGCGGTGTTGATGTTTGCACTGTTGTTGATGTTCTCGGCAGTGGTGCTCGTCATCCTGCTCGTTGTGGGCATCATCGCCTTTGCCTATGTGTGGTGGAAGACGCGAGAAGTACGGAGGTTGATGCGCATGATGCGCAGTGTCGCCACACCGGAAGCGCGGCGTGCGGCACAGGCTAGCAATGACAGCGTGTTCGAAGGTGAAGTGATTCGTGTGGTCGATCCTATAGATGTGAAGTGATGAGTCGCAAACGGCGAGTCAGAAATAACAAAGCCCGGTATCGCCGGGCTTTGTTATTTTCATCTATTACTCAGTGAGTGTTCACAGGAGTGATGAACGGTTGAGCATCGTGATGATGTTTCTTCTCATGTTTTGCCATCCGCTTCTCCTTCGCGGTCATCAAGGGTTTCTTCTTACTGTCTTTGTGAGTGTTATGTGTCTTGGGCATGATCTGACTCCTTATATTGATTAAGAGCGGAACTGCGATTTCATCCTACTCCAACAAATTGTTCTTGTCCGCAGATTGTTTTGGCTCATTCGTTCCCATGATCGGCAACTGGTTACGCGGCAGCTTGAGTGCCTCGAACACTTTCAACGCGGCGTAGGCATCGTTCGCTGCATAGAGTCGTTGCGGTTGCGAAAGCTCATGCTGCGACCAATCGGTGGTGGTCACTTTGCGCGATTTGGCGAAGCGTTGCTTGAACACGAAAGCCACCGCGTTGCGCACACCCATCTCTTTCTGGTGTCCCTGCATACTGAACACCACATTCAGGTCGACCACGCCGCCGAACTGGATGCCGAACTTCTTGAAGATGTGCCCACTATCCGACTTCAAGCCAAAGCCCACCTTGATGACTGCATCCGAGCGTAACAACTCGCCCAAGAACGGCAGCCCCTCCGTGCGATGCACTTGGAACAGATAAGCCTTGTCGTGCAACGCGAACTGCACCACGTGCGGGCCGTTGCTCACCTCGCCGACTGAGAATGTCGGTTTCGATTCCGTATCGAAGCCCACGATGCCTGCCGCCCTGATGGCAGACGTGGCAGCGGCGAATTCCTCTTCGCTCGTTGGCACGTGGACGTGCTCCAAGGTAAGACCGACGAAGGGCGGCATCAGTGCGATCTCATCTTTGCTTGGGGAGTGTTGTTTCATTTGGTGAGTACCTTGATTCGTGCAGGTTTGTTTTCTTTCACCGCACGTGCGCGTAATTGCCCGCAAGCGCCTTCCACTTCCTGCCCTGCGGAATCGCGCACGCGGGAATAGATGCCTTGCCGATTGAGCGTGTGCATCATCTCAGCCGTGCGCACGGCAGAAGGGCGGCGATAGGGCAGACCATCCACTGCATTGAAGGGGATGAAATTCATCAGCGCGTATTTTCCTTTGAGCAAAGCGGCGATGCGTTCCACCTCCGCATCGCTGTCGTTCACACCCTCGATCAACGTCCATTGATACTGCGTCGGATACCCCGTGGCGCGCGCATACACCTCGGCGCGTTCCACCAACTCCTCCACGGAGATGGTCGGTGCATGTGGTAACAGTTTCGCGCGTAGCTCAGCGTTGGTGCTGTGCAGTGAAAGGGCGAGGGCGGGTTTAACTTTTTCGATAATTCCAGATTGACCGCGCGAATCCAAGTTCCCTCCCCCATGCAGGGGGAGGGGTAGGGTGGGGGTAGAAACGTCACCTTTCAGCGACTCTACCCTCACCTCAGTCCTCCCCCTGCATGGGGGAGGAAGTGAGTGATGCGCACACCGCTCCATCAACCGCTCAAACACCCGCACATCCCCCACCGTCGAAAGCACCAGATTCTTATGCCCGATGTTGCCATGCCTCCCCAGCACGTCGATTGCTTCGAGCACGTTGTCTAGATTGTGCGCAGGCTCACCCATGCCCATGAACACCACCTTGCTCACCGCGCGGTATTTGCGCGCCAGTACCACCTGCGCGACGATCTCTGCACTGCCCAGTTGTCGGATCAAACCATCGCGTCCGCTCATGCAGAATACACAGCCCACCGCACACCCCACCTGCGTCGAGACGCACAAGCCACCACGCGGCAGCAGCACACTCTCCACCATTTGGCCGTCATGTAACTCAACTAGCAACCGTGCCACACCTTCGCCAGCAGCATGTTCGCTGTGCAAGTGCGCCAGCCCATTCAAATCTGCCTCGATGGCGGGCAACCCATTGCGCAGTGTTGCCGGAAAGAAAGTCTCAGCGGGGCTGCCCTTCTTGTCGTACGAACACACCTGACTCCAGCCGCGCAGTAGTCGATCTTCGTGGCACGGTTTTGCACCGAGGTCTTGCAGGCGTTGGCGGAGGTGGGAGATGCGCATCGGGTGAGAGGTGGCGTGAATCGGAGTGGGCTCGAAATAGATTATGGGGAGTGGTGCGGATTTTAACTCAACCCTAGATTTACTATCCGGCTGCGGCAAAGAGAAAGCCCGGCATTGCCGGGCTTTCGTGAAAGGTATTTAGATGCTGAGCCTGTTAATTTTCTTTGGATGACTTCACGAAGCTGAGGACTTGCGCTTCGGGTAGCGTGCCGTCCTTGTAATAAGGTTTGGCTTGATCGAAGTCGAGCAATCCAGCCAACTCTCTTTCACGCTCTGCGATCAAGGCAAAACAATCCTTGATGTCCTGGATGGTGTCAACCGTCAGCGGGTTGGGGCGACCACCGAGTGGTGTGACATCTCTGACCACATTGCCCAGCGTCTTGCGCATCGCACGCAGGATGCGTTGTTCCTTACTCAGCGCTTCGGTGTTCATAGTTATATGCCAGTGTGGATAGCGGGGGACGACTCTACTGCAATCGATGTGCTGTCGCTACGCCCCTTTCGGGTCACGGCATGCAAGCCCATCTGGTGATTCATCGGCTGCGGATTCGACGCTATCATCCCGCCACCTCAACCCGAGCTCCACTCATGCAAACGCGCAAGCCGATCAACATTCCTGTCGTAACCGCCCCCACCCAGCAAGACGACATGGGTGAAAGCAACTGTTCCGGCAACGAACTGGTCGCGCTGATGGCGCTGGGCGACAGCATGGAACCGGAGTTCATCGAGGGGGAGATACTGGTCATCGAGATGGGCGCACCTGCAACAGATGGCTATTTTGTGATCGGCACAGCGAACGAGGAATTCATCTTCCGCCAACTCAAACGCAATGAACAAGGCGGCTGGCTACTGCATGCGCTCAATCCTGTTTATCCTGATATTGCCATCTCTGGTTTGGATACGCTCAAGGGCGTGGTCACTCACAAGAAGAAGCCCGGCTCGCGCAAGTCGGTCAAATATTACGTGCCGCAAGCGGCGCACTGAGTGTTCAAAAGGGTAGGTTCGGGTCTTGTATTCTTGTAGTGGAATAACTATGGTGACGCTGCCCCCCAATTGCTTCATAGTCGCCGAAACAAATTCGAACACGCATTCTGGGAAATCACTGATGGCCATCCACCGCAAACCCATACAGGAACGCATCGACTGGCTGTTCGATCTGGCCGACCGCCACGGCAATAATTTCCGCAGCCCCGAAGCATGGTTGGCACGCGAGCACTATCTGGCAGAGCACCCGACAGCGATCGCCGTGCTCAAGTGCATGGACGGGCGTATCAACATCCCATCGGCATCCTGATGCCCTTCCGCAACCTCGGCGGCATGTTCGACCTCGGCTGGCCGCACTTGGGCGAAGTGCTTGCCCACCACGTGCAGCGCATGGTCAGCAGCGGTCGTCGTGTGATCTTTTTCATTACCTACCATTACTCGAAGGGTGATCCGCAACGCGGCTGTGCCGGTTTCAACTACGACACCGCAGCGGCCATCGCCCACACCTACGAGATCCGTCGCCAAGTCGAGCACATCTTCGGCGCCGCACACGGCACGGTCTATCCGCTGGTCTGCGGTTTTGAGACCGACGAGGACGCGTTGATCATCCACGGTACCGACGGCCAGAAGCTCGAACTGGCGGCGCTGACATCGAGCGACCGTGCCACGCTGGAACTCAAACTTGCCGCGCTGTTGCCCGACATGCCAGCGCAGATGCGTGCCGACCTGATGCCGCTGCTGCGCGGCAACCTCGAACACATCGAGCAAACGCGTGCGCAGATGCTGCGCAACGAACGCTCGCTCGACATCGAACACCGTGAATGGATGATCTGCCTCGGTCGCGGCTTCGACTTCCTGCACACGCCCAACCTCGCGCTCATCATCGGCCCCTACAGTCCCAAACTCGACGAGCCGATCAAAACCGCCGCCGGCATCATCCAAGCCAATATGGCAGCGTGCCGCGTGCCCGACGATGGCTTCCTGCTGCTCGCTTCGGTGCCCTACGATGAGATCGGCGTCGACCGGGCGCGCGCAGAACTCAAGAGCCGCTTCCTGTCGCAGTTCGCCGCCGAAGTGATCCGCGCCGAGTTCCCCAAACTCGCCAGCAAGATGACGATACGCACCGCCGTGCTCGACTGGCGCTCGCGGCAGTTGGAGACGCTGGGTGGGGATATCTGAATTTGAGCGTTCTGTTTTGTCCCAACCACGAAACAATCCGCTCAACTCGATTTATTTTGTCGCTTATGGCTTCTTGGGTAGCAGTGCATCGCCCTGAAACACCACCCCATCCCAACCATGCTTGATGAAGTTGCGAATGTTCTGGTGGTCGGTGCCGTGGGGGTGTTGCAGCACGTCCTCGCGGTAGTAAGCGCCGAAGCAATGCAGGGTCTGTTGCGGGCTGAGTTTGTGCAGCTTGGCGAACGAGAAGAGTTTGCACGAGCCGTTGTTCTGCCCCGCATCGTTCTGTAGTTCGCCATTGCGGAACGCGGTGGGCGTGAAGTCGTAGTTCGCATCGATCACCGCGATCGTGTCTTGGAAGGTGACGGTGGTGGGTGCAGTCGTGAGGGTGTGCAGGAATGCCTTCATGTGTGGTCTCCAATAAGTTTGTCGTGCTGTGTTTGAACAGAGATGCTGTGGCTGATTATCGGACAAGCCCGATCTTTCTCAATTCGTCCAAGATCTTTTCGGTTAGTAGTTGATGGCCGGCAGCGTTGGGATGCAGTTGATCGACTTTCAACCGCGGATCGGACAACACGTCGGCGATGGCGTCTTCGATCAGCGGAACTTGTTGAGCCTTGGCCACATCGCGGTAGAACTCGGCTGCGGAGAGGTTCTGGAACACAGCGCCTGCGATGCTTGGTTTGGGTGTCGCCAATATGATGGGTTTGGCGCCGCGCACTCTGACGAGGGCGATCATCTTCTCCAGGTTGGTGATGGTTTCCTGCGCGGGAATATGGCGCAACATATCGTTGCCACCCAGGGTGATGAACACCAGCACCGGTTTGTGTTCTTCCAGCAGCGAGGGCAGGCGTGCCAATGCGTCGCTGCTGGTGTTGCCGTTGATACCACCATTGATCACCGTCCAACCAGTCTTGCCTGCCAGCAGGGACGGCCATGCTTCATCAGGAGCCACTCCATAACCCGCAGTCAGGCTGTCGCCCAGCGCTAGGACTTGGCTACCGGGTGGGAGGGGCTCATCTTTGGGTTTGTTACCGCAGGCAGTTAGCAGGGCGAGGGCGGCGACCAGCAGGCATGATCGCCACAGTGAAACCGCATCGAAGCGTAGGGGATGGAGGAAGGGCATCGTGTGTGCACCTGATGAGCGGCGAACCTTATTGCGATTGATGTTCTATCTTCTTCTGTTGTTCTGCGTTCGATTTTTGCAAGGTGTCGTTGACGGTCTTTGCTTTGTCGAGCGCTTCTCGCTGCTCACTGAACAGTTTGGGAGGAGGTGTCTCATCCTTTTTCTCGCCGCATGCCGAGAGAAAAAGGAGTGAACACAGAGCGGCAGAGCAGTACGTTCTGAAGTCCATGCGATACCCCTAGGTGCGTCCGTTATCCTGATCGTGCCCGTGTTTTTTGTAGAGCAGGCTCATGATGCCGATGAGCAGTGTGCCGAACACGAAGATGATGACGTTGATGGAGAAATCTAGTTTGTCCATCAACGCATACAGACCCAGCATGAGGAAGATGCTGATGTTCTCGTTGAAGTTCTGCACGGCGATGGAGCGGCCCGCGCCCATCAGCAGGTGTCCACGATGTTGCAGCAGGGCGTTCATCGGCACGACGAAGTAGCCTGCCATCACGCCGATACCGATGAGCAGCAGGATGGCGAGTAGCGGACTGTGTACGAGGATCATCGCCAGTACCAAAAATCCCATGCCGATGCCGACCGGGATGACGTTCACTGCATGCTCCAGTTTGACGAAACGCGCGGCGAGTACCGAGCCGATGGCGATACCGACGGCGACCCACGCGGTGAGTTTGGCGGCCTCACCGATGCTGTAATGCAACGCCACGGCGGCCCATGCCAGTACGAGCAAGCGCAAGGTCGCACCCGCACCCCAGAATAGTGTGGTCACCGCCAGCGAGACTTGTCCGAGCGGGTCTTTCCACAACAGCCTGAAGCAGTGCGCGAAATCCTTGATGAGGAAGATGGGATTGCGGCTGAGCGGTTTGTGTTCGATCGCCACCTGCGGGATGTAGAGGTTGAACATCGCCGCGACGAGGTAGATGAAGAAGATGACGAAGATCGCCAGTTCGGCAGGCGACACGAACGACGGCACGTTCAGGCTGTGCATGATCGAGTGGGAAATGCTGGGTGTGATGAGCAAGCCGCCGACCACTGCACCCATGATGATGGCGGCAACGGTCAGACCTTCCATCCAGCTATTCGCCCACACCAATCTTTCGGGCGGCAGGTATTCGGTGAGGATGCCGTATTTCGCCGGTGAGTAAGCTGCCGCGCCGAAGCCCGCCAAGGCATAGGCGACCAATGGGTTCACACCGGCCAGCATGGCCAGACAGCCGAGCATCTTGATGGCGTTGCTGATGAACATGACTTTGCCCTTGGGCAGTGAATCGGCAAAAGCGCCCACGAAGGGCGCCAGCAGAATGAAAGAGATGATGAACGCTTGTTGCAGGACAGGTGTCTGCCAGCTAGGGGCGTGGACTTGCTTGAGCAACGCGATGGCGGCGAATAAAAGTGCGTTGTCGGCGAGCGCGCTGAAGAACTGCGCTGCAAGGATGATGTAGAAGCCGCGTTTCACGTTTTTTAGTTATTTTGAGGGTGGCGTTTTATAACATGAAATATCTGGCGCGTTTCAAGATTTCTAGCCTTTCCATACGCTTTTTCAAAACGCGCCCGAGTCCAGCCCTGCTATCATTCGCGCCACTTTAAAACAGGCTCACAGCGAACACATGCACCGTCCGATCCATGCCCATATCGACCTCGCCGCGCTGAAGAACAATCTGCGCGTGGTGCAACGCGCGACCTCTTCGCGCGTGATGGCTGTCATCAAGGCGAACGCCTATGGGCATGGTCTGATGCGTGTGGCGGAGACCTTGCGTAACGCGGACGGCTTCGCCTTGCTCAATGTGCAGGATGCCATCGCGCTACGTGATGCCGAGTTCCGCCAGACCATCCTGTTGTTGGAAGGTTTCTTTTCTCCAGAGGAATTGCCGCTCTTCGCCGAATACGAGCTGACCACTGTCATCCATAACCAGCAGCAGCTAGCGTGGCTGGACGCCTACCCGCGCAAGAACGGTCTATCGGTGTGGCTCAAGATCAACTCGGGGATGAACCGTCTCGGTTTCATGCCGGCCGAGGTACCCGCCGTGATGGAGCGCTTGAAGTCGCACCGTGCGGTGCGCGAGGTCACGCTGATGACACACTTTGCGCAGGCGGACGAGGCGGTCGGCGTCGCTAAACAACTCGATGTATTCAACCAGATCGCTGCGTCGTATCACGCACCACGCTCGCTGGCTAACTCTGCTGCCATCTTGCGTCATCCAAAGGCACATGGTGATTGGGTGCGCCCCGGCATCATGTTGTATGGTAGCTCGCCCTTCGCCGATGTCAGTGCGCAAGAACTCGGCTTGCAACCCGTGATGAACCTCAGCAGTGAACTCATCTCAGTGCGCGAACTGCGGACGGGCGATACGGTGGGTTACGGTGCGAGCTTCCGCGCAGAGAACGCTATGCGCATCGGCACGGTGGCCTGTGGTTATGCCGACGGCTATCCGCGCCATGCGCCGACCGGCACTCCTGTCCTCGTCAACGGGCAACGCACACGCACCCTGGGGCGTGTGTCGATGGATATGCTGGCTGTCGATCTCAGCAACGTGTCCGATGCTCAGGTGGGTAGCACTGTGATGTTGTGGGGAGAGGGCATGCCGGTGGACGAGGTGGCGAGTGCTGCGGGAACTATCGGCTACGAGTTGCTATGCGCTTTGACCCAGCGCGTGCCTGTCTCTTATTGATATCGCGACTTGAAGTAACGCATCCATCGAGAGGTCGTTGAGTTCGAGCCTCTCCGCAGCATCCAACTTCCCGTAATGTTTACCCAGCGAACGCAGATAGCTGGGGTCGTAATGCTTCTCCAACAACTCTTTCACCAGCGTGTCGAACTGTGCTGCACGTATGAGTTCGCTCCAATGCTCTAGTTGTGCATGGCCGTGGAAGGGAATCAACACATTCAGTTTTTGGATGAGTGTCTCTGGGGCGTCGAGGAAATGTTGATAGTCCTCCAGCAACAGCTTCACACGTGCTTCAACGGTGGCATCTATCAACACGCAATCACTTGCGTGCATCGCCGTCACCAGTGCGCTAGGTAGTCCGATGCGTCCTATCTTGTGGCTCTCGGCCTCTACATAAACGGGGTGCGCCGCATCAAAGCTCTCCAGCTTTTGCACGAGCAAGGTATCGAACCATTTCTGCGAAGGCTGTGCTTCGAGTGGCAAGTCACCTAATACCGAACCACGATGTCGCGCCAAATTTTCAAGGTCGAGCACTTGTGCACCGTTTGCGGCGAGTGCATCCAGCAAACGGCTCTTGCCGGAGCCTGTCGCACCGCAGATGACGCGGTAGGTGAAGTTGCCGGAAAGCGCATCTAACTTGTCCAACACCTCGCGCCGATAGGTCTTGTAACCGCCTTCTAACTTGTGAGCGGCCCATCCCACTTGGGCGAGGATGATGCTCATCGCACCGCTGCGTTGCCCGCCGCGCCAGCAATAGATGAGCGGTTTCCAAGATTTTGGCTTGTCGCGGAAGTGCGTCTCGAGATGGTGGGCGATGTTCTTCGCTACCAAGGCCGCACCAACCTTGCGCGCCTCGAAAGGCGACACCTGTTTGTACAAAGTGCCGACGGTGATGCGCTCCTCGTTGCTGAAAACAGGGCAGTTGACGGCGCCTGGGATGTGGTCGTCAGCGAACTCATCGGGCGTACGCACGTCGATGATTTCGTCAAAGTTGGCAAGCTGTGATAGGTTCGCGGTTCTGAACAACATTTGAATACCTCTTAATTTCCAGATTCCATCCCAATTGCTGCGTTGCGTGAAAAATTCCTTGCTTACATATACCGCATATGCGGCGCTGCGTAATTTTTCACACGCCTTGCACTTGGGCGAACTCTGAAATTTCAGAGGTATCCAACCGCAACTGGAGAGAGCTATGGATGAAATCAAACTGACCCGATTGTCGCACGGTGGCGGATGCGGCTGCAAAATAGCACCGGCACTTCTGCAAGAGATATTGGGCGTAGCCAAAGAAAAACTACCGTTCCCCGACCTGATGGTAGGCACCGAGACCAGCGACGACGCGGCGGTCTATCGCCTGAACGACGAGCAGGCCATCATTGCCACTACCGATTTTTTTATGCCCATCGTGGATGATCCCTTCGACTTCGGACGCATCGCCGCGACCAATGCCATTTCCGATATCTACGCCATGGGCGGCACCCCCATCATGGCGCTCGCCATCGTTGGTATGCCTATCGACAAACTCTCGCCCGAGACCATCCGCAAGATATTGCAGGGCGGGGAAGCGGTATGCCGCGATGCGGGCATACCCATCGCAGGTGGACATTCAATCGATTCGCAAGAGCCGATCTATGGCTTGGTCGCCTTGGGTTTGGTGCACCCGAAGATGGTGAAGAAGAACAGCGCAGCGCGTGACGGTGATGTACTCATCTTGGGCAAAGGCCTGGGTGTCGGCGTGTTGGCGGCGGCGCTGAAAAAAGAGATATTGTCGGATGCGGGCTACCAGCAACTCATCGCAACGACCACCAAGTTGAATAAAGTAGGCAGTGCACTCGCTCCGATATCAGGCGTTCACGCGCTAACTGATGTGACCGGTTTCGGTCTGCTCGGCCATTTGTTGGAGATATGTCGCGGCTCGGGGCTGAGTGCTGATGTGATGTTCGATCAAGTGCCGGTGTTGTCCGAAGCTTTGCCGTTGGCGCAGCAGGGCATCGGCCCGGGTGCGATCGGCCGCAATCTGGCAAGCTATGGACATGCGGTGGATTTTGCACCGCAACTGGATGAATGGAAGCAACGCTTGATGGCGGATGCGCAGACCAGTGGTGGGCTGTTGGTCGCCGTTGCGCCAGAGAGTGTCGACGAAGTGTTGAAGCATTTTCGCGAAACCGGATTTACTCAAGCAGCGGTCATTGGAAAGATGAAGCAGGGCGCAGCGCGCGTAGCCGTTTTGTAGTCACGTCCGACCCGCTCAAATCGTTTGTCGATATTGAGCGGGTTTCTTCGTGCCGTTCGGTGCGATGCATAAGCAAATCACTCAAGCATATTGAATCCTTTGAAGAATTTCATAGGGGTTTGTCTTGTTTCTGCAATTTAAGAATATTAGAATATTCTTAATTATTGAAGGGTTATCGAGGCTATTGGTCGGCCATCCCAAGATTGGTTTTAGGTCTATTGGAGGTAAATCAAAATGTTGAAAGTCATCGGTGGTTTTTTCCTGGGATTGATCGTGATTGGGGTGCTTGCTTATACCTACGCGGGCAGTCTCATGTTCAGGGAGATCGAGAGTCCATTCGGGGTCGAGGAGACCGTCGCGCGCATTCAGCAAAATATTCAAAACACGGGCAACGGGTGGGCGCTGTCCGGTCTGCGCAATCCGGGCAAGGCGGTGCAGAACGACGGCGGCAACGTGTTGCCGGTGATGATGGTGGAAGCGTGCAGCACCAAGTATTCCGCGCCCATCCTCAAAGACGATGCGGTGCGTTTTCTTTCCATCCTGATGCCTTGCAAGGTCTCCGTGTACAAGAAGAACGACGGCAAGACTTACATCGGCATGATGAACGCTGGCTTGATGGGCAAGATGTTCGGCCCGATGGTGGGTGAGGTCATGGGGCATGTCGCTGAAGACCAGGCCAAGTTCGTCCAGTTCGATGCAAGCAAACCCGCTCCCGAGATGATCAAGGGTATGCCCGGTGCTGCGACTGGCGCAGCGGGCGGTGCAGCAGCAGGCGGCTGCTAAACGGCACTCGGTTCCGTTATTTTCCTAGATCATTCAAGGGGACATCATGCCAGCAAGACCCAAAATCATCCTGTCGGTAGCGGCCATTACGGCCATGCTAACAGCGCTGGTCGCGTTCGCGCTGCCAGCCAAACCCGAGGCAGCACCGGCACCACAAGCGGTGGCCACTCCGAAAAAGCAAAGTGACTCCACCGCCGATCACAGCAAGTTTAAAGAACTGCAAAAGAACTTCAAGACCGGGCCCGAAGTGACCGAAGCCTGCTTGATTTGCCATACCGAGGCCGCCAAGCAAGTGCAGCACACCAAGCACTGGACATGGGAGTCGAAAGATCCCAAGACTGGACAGGTGCGCGGCAAGAAGAACATCATCAACAACTATTGCACCGCCGTTCTCTCCAACGAGAAAGACTGCATGGCCTGTCACGCGGGCTATGGTTGGAAGGACAGTAGCTTTGATTTTTCAGTGCAGAAGAATGTGGATTGCCTGGTGTGTCACGACAACACCGGCACCTATCGCAAGCTGCCGGGTGATGCAGGACACCCCGTGTACAAGCGCCGCGAGTTTCCCCCCAAGTCGGGCAAGTTCGTCGAAGCGGTCGATTTGAAGAAAGCGGCGCAGAGTATCGGCATGCCTTCGCGTACCAACTGTGGAGCATGTCACTTCTTCGGTGGCGGTGCGAACGGTGCCAAGCATGGTGATATGGATAGCTCGTTGCAACATCCCGGGAAATATCTGGACGTGCACATGAACGAGAAGGGCTTGAATTTCTTTTGCACAGAATGCCATGCGACCAAGAGCCATGAGGTGTCAGGTAGCCGTTACAACACCTCGGCAGCGATGACCGGCCCGGCACACATCCGTGGCAAGGCAGACGCTTCACCTGCGGCATGTCAGTCCTGCCACGGCGACAAGCCGCATCCGCAGAAAGATGCGCTGCTCAACCAGCACACTGACAAGCTCGCCTGCCAGACTTGCCACATTCCTGAATTTGCCCGTAACGATATCGGCACCGAGATGAGTTGGGATTGGTCTAAGGCCACCATCATGGGGCCGGACGGCAAACGCATGGTGCGTAAAGACAGCGCAGGGCGTCGTGCCTTCGATTCGCAAAAAGGCGCATGGGTGTGGGAGTCTCACGTCATCCCCGAGTATCGCTGGTTCAACGGCACCTCCACCTACAAAGTCATCGGTGACAAGATCGATCCGACCCGGACTGTGCAGTTGAGCGTCGTGGGCGGCGGTCCGAACGATCCTGAATCACGCATCTGGCCGACCAAGGTGCATCGCGGAAAACAGCCTTACGACGTAGAGAACAACTACCTGACCGTGCAACACACGGGTGGTGAGGATGCGACTGCGCTGTGGCACAACTACGATTGGCAGAAAGCCATCGGCACCGGCATGAAAGCGGCGAACCTGCCTTACAGCGGCAAGTTCGCTTTCGTGGAGACGGAGCTGACATGGCCCATCACCCACATGGTCGCACCGAAGGAAGATGCCTTGTCTTGTGCGCAATGCCACAACAAGAACGGTCGCCTGAAAGACATCCAAGGCGTGTATATGCCCGCACGTGACGGCAAACATTCCAGCAAGAAGGAGGGCTAACATCATGGCCGCTGAAAAAATATACGTGTTCAAACGCTTCGAGCGCTTCTGGCATTGGTCTCAAGCTTTGCTCATCATCTGCATGCTCATCACGGGGTTCGAGGTGCATGGCAGCTACAGTTTGTTCGGCTTCGAGCATGCGGTGAGTTATCACACCGTATTGGCATGGTCTCTGGTCACGTTGTGGGTGTTCGCCATCTTCTGGCATCTCACCACCGGCGAATGGAAGCAATACATCCCGACCACCGACAAGGTGGTGGCGATGATGCGCTTCTACTCGGTAGGTATTTTCAAAGGCGAACCGCATCCCTACCGTCCCACCAAACTGAAGAAGCACAACCCGCTGCAACGCATCGCTTACCTTGGCGTGTTGTTATTCATCGGCCCATTGCTGTGGCTGACGGGCTGGTTCTACCTGTTCTACGGGGACTGGGCGGTATGGGGGGTGAACGGCTTCCTGTCGCTGGAGTGGGTTGCGTTCTTCCACACGGTGGGCGCGTTCATGATGCTGACCTTCCTCATCGCGCACCTCTACCTCACCACCACCGGACACACGCCGACGGCGCACATCAAAGCGATGGTCACGGGATGGGAAGAGGTGGATTGAGTTTGTTTTGAAACACAAGCGAAGGCCGCTCAGTGAGCGGCCTTTTTATTCGTACTACTCTCAGCTATTCACTAACTGAGGATCATTTCCAAGAAACGTGTTTGCCCGCCTTGGTGGCCGCAGTCAGCAGTTTGATCAAAGGAAAACCTCGATTCGCCATACTGACCACAGGTTCGTCCCCCAGATTCATTTCTGTAGGCGGTTCAGATTTTAATGCATTGATAGCGGCTGTTAATTGACTAAGTGCCGCAGGAACATCTTCTGCACGTAAGGCGCTAGGTACGGTGCCGCTGTGCCCCATCATTTTGAGCAAGGGCAGTGCGTGCTCTCCAAACATGGTGATGTCGGCATAGGCTTCGGTGGTGAAGGTGACGAGCATTTATTCCTCCTGCGTTGATGTTGCTTTGAATGAAAGAGGGGGCGTGCAAAATATCCGTGATCTGTGTTGCTGGTATCACTTTCCGGAACGCATTGCTGCATCCTTGAGAAGAGGTAGATACCCCAACCAATCATGCACCGGCCCGTTGTGCGAGAACAACACGAGGCCGTGTTTATCCAACACGTAGGTGGTGGGGAAGACGGCAGCGATGTCGCGGTCTTTGAGCGTCGTGCCATTCGCGAGTGACAAGCTTTCGTCTTTTGAATCTTTTGAACCTGAATCGTGCAGTTGAAGGTTCAAACGTTGACGGGCGATGGCTTTGCGAGAGGTGGAGAAATCTTCTCGCACCTGCAGTAACACCATTTTGATGTCGGATGATTTGCGCAGGGCTTGCTGGAGTTTCAGCAGCTCCGGTAATTCACGCTGACACGGTGGACACCACGAACCCCAGAAATGTAGCAACACGACTTTGCCGCGCAACTCGGAAAGGGTGATGGTGTTGCCGGCGGAATCTTTGAAGCGCAGATCGTAGAAGCGATCACCACGCGCAATGCCGATGGGAGCACGCTTCGCGGTAGTGCGGTCAGCATAGGGTTGCCAAGACCTTGCCCATGCTTGGCTGTCGAACACGACATCATCATTCGTTGCATACAACACACATTTTTGTTCGGTCTCGATCTGGCAGGCCAGCAGTGCTTCTTCAGTCGCAGATTCCTTTGATGACTCAGCCCCTTTCCACCCCCATGTGCCACCAGGTGCGATAGCGAAGGCGCGGTGTCGGTCCGTGGTTAAGAACTCGCGATAGCTGTCCTTACCTTGCTTGTTCAGATGTGGCACAGCATCGATGTCATTCAGTGCGGCAGCATTCACGACAGTGGGAGATATGAGCGTCAGGCTGAGCAGGATGGAGCGCACTAGCAAAGTCGAATAACACATGGGTCACCCCGTTGGAATCGAACCTGTAATTGCCCCTTAGGAGGGGGCGGTTATATCCATTTAACTACGAGGACAGCGGATGTGCGCGATGCGGCGCGCATTCTAACGTAAAATCCCACCCCCGCTGAGGGGCAAGGAGGACGATATGAAATGGTTGATCTTGTTCGGTCTGATCGCTGCCGTGGCTTTGCTGGTGAGCCAGATGGCGCGTGCGGGGGAGTTGCCGAAAGTGGGCGATGCTGCTCCCGATTTTGATCTGAAGGATCAGAATGGTGAGTCACACCAGCTCAAGGATTTTGCGGGGAAGTGGCTGGTGTTGTACTTCTATCCCAAGGACGACACGCCGGGTTGTACGCAGGAGGCATGCGCCTTCCGCGATGACTTGAGCAAGCTCACCAAGTTGGGGGCGCAGGTGGTGGGAATCAGCGTGGACGATGGGGCGAGCCATGCCGAGTTCGCCAAGAAGTATCATCTGCCGTTCCCGCTGCTGGCGGACAAGTCAGCCGAGGTGGCGGCACGTTATGGTGCGTTGCTGGATCTGGGCGTGTTCAAGATCGCCAAGCGTTATACGTTCTTGATCGACACTCAGGGCAAGGTGGCAAAGGTTTATCAAAAGGTGGAGACGTCGAGACATTCGACCGAGATCATCGAAGATTTGAAACAGTTATCAACGAAGGGGCAGTGATGAAGTATCCAAAGGTAAATATATTCGCAGCATGGTTCTTCATGGTGAACACCCTATTCATGGGTTGGGTGGCGGCAACGGGTGAGATATCGCTGAAGCTGTTGGGTGTGCCCGCAGTGGAAGGCGATGTGCCTAGCCGTATCGTGGGTACGCTGTTTTTGTTCACGGCGGTGTTTGCGGTGCTGTATTTTCGCAAGAGTTTGCCTCCCGAAGGTACTCCTGGCGAGAAGGATTATCTCTTCGGACATCGTCTGGTGTTGATCGGCAACATGCTGGCGCTGAGCCTGTTCGTGTTCCAGATGTTCGCGACCACCATATCTGACTACAACACCCATCTCGTCTTGAATAAATTCACCACCGCGTTCGGTTATCTCTGCATGGGATTCTTCGCCGTGGGTTTCTCATTCATCTATCAATCGTCAATGCGTCTGCAAGAAAAGAAGAACTAAATGCCTTACATCACGTTGGATAAAGCGGCGCTGGCCTTTGGTCACGTCGCCCTGTTGGATCATGTGGATTTTCAACTTGATGAGGGCGAACGTGTCGGCCTCATCGGGCGCAACGGCGGGGGTAAGTCCAGCCTGCTCAAGGTGTTGGCAGGCGAAGCGAAGCTGGACGACGGCACACTGTGGCGGCAACCTACCGCGCGTATCTGCTACGTGAGCCAGGAGCCGGTGCTGGATGCGAAGGCCACGGTGTATGACGAAGTGGCGCGCGGCTTGGGGGCACTGTACAAGCTCATCACAGCCTACCATCACCTCTCGCATCAGCTGGGTGAGCCGGATGCGGATTTTGAAAAGCTGTTGGAAGAGATGCAGCCGCTGCAAACTGCGCTCGAAGCGCAGAACGGTTGGGCGGTGCAGGCGCGCATCGAGACAGCCATTCAACGTCTTGAGCTTGACCCGGAAGCCTTGGTGGGTTCGCTCTCCGGTGGTGTGCGCAAACGTGTGGCCTTGGCGCAAGCACTAGTGGCCGAGCCGGAAGTGCTCATCCTCGACGAGCCAACCAACCATTTAGATTTCGCTTCCATCGAATGGCTGGAAGGATTGCTGAAAGATTTTCGTGGCAGCGTGTTACTGGTCACCCATGACCGTAAGTTCCTCGACAACGTGGTGACGCGCATCGTGGAATTGGATCGCGGTCAGTTGGCCAGCTTCCCCGGGAATTTCGAGGCCTACCAAAAGATAAAAGAGCGCATGTTGGCGGATGAGGCGGTGGTGAATGCCAAGTTCGACAAGGTGCTGGCGCAGGAAGAGGTGTGGATTCGCCAAGGTGTGAAGGCGCGCCGTACGCGTAACGAAGGCCGTGTGTTGCGTTTGGAGCATCTGCGTTTGGAACGTGCTGCACGCCGTGAGAAGGTGGGCAGGGTCGAGATGAATCTGGACAAGGGCGACCGCTCCGGCAAGTTGGTGGCGGAACTGGAGAACGTCAGCAAATCTTTCGGCACACGCAAAGTCATCAACGATTTCTCCTGCCGCATCCAACGCGGGGACAAGATCGGCCTGCTCGGCCCCAACGGTGCGGGTAAGAGTACTTTGCTCAAGATCATCCTAGGCGAAGCGACGCCTGATAGCGGCACCGTGAATCTGGGCACGAAGTTGAGCGTGGCCTACTTTGACCAGTTGCGTGCGCAGCTAGACGACAATGCCACACTCGCCGACACCATCAGCCAAGGTTCGGATTTCATCGAGATCGGCGGACAAAAGAAACACGTCATCAGCTACCTCGGCGATTTCCTGTTCGCACCGGAGCGCGCACGTTCACCTGTTAAATCGTTGAGCGGTGGCGAGCGTAACCGCTTGCTGCTGGCACGATTGTTCACCCGTCCAGCCAACGTGCTGGTGCTGGACGAACCGACCAACGACCTCGACATCGAGACGCTGGAGTTGCTGGAAGAGATGCTGGATCAATACGACGGTACGCTGTTCCTCGTGAGCCATGACCGTGCCTTCCTCGACAACGTGGTGACGCAGGTCATCGCATTCGAAGGCGATGGCAAGCTGATGGAATACGTGGGCGGCTACGAAGACTGGGTGCGTGTGAAGAAATTCGAAGCCAGCCAGAAAGCAGCCGCGCCCGTGCAAGCGAAGCCAGTCGCCAAGGCCGAGCCGAGCAAGCCTAAGTCATCTGCCAAGCTAAGCTTCAAAGAACAAAAAGAACTGGACGAGATGCCGCAGCGCATCGAAGTGTTGGAACGTGAACAAGAAGACATCGTGGCGGCACTTGGCTCGGGCGCGTTGTATCGCGATAATCCGGCCCATGCGAAACAGTTGCAGCAACGCGCAAGTGAGATAGAAGACGAATTGCTCACCCTGATGGCTCGCTGGGAGGCGTTGGAGGGGCGTTAAGGTTTTTACCCTCACCTCAATCCTCTCCCAGAGGGAGAGGAGGAAAAGCTCCTTCTCCCACTGGGAGAAGGGTGGGATGAGGGAGCTTTTGGGAATGACGAAGTAGAGGAGGAAAGTAAATGAACCGCAAGCTTCTGCTACTGATACTCACCGCAGGCATCCTCTGCCTACCCGCCTGTACCACCAAGCAGATGATGCAGGTGGCACTCGCAAAGAATCCTGAACAAGCACTGAAAGGCATGGCGCAAAGCCGTGTCAATTCCTACAAATACAATCCCGAACTCATCCTTGCCGACCTCACCAAAGCGAAGAATGAATTCAACCGCCTGATGGGCAATGTGCAGAAGGAGAGCGGCGCGAAGTGGGGCAAGCGCGAGTCCGGCACGCTGCCTAGCCGCACCCGTTACGTGAAGTACACCGAGAACTACAAGAACCGCGTGGTGGTGGATTACGACGCGGGCAGCATCCTCATCGAACATCTGGACGAAGACAAAGCGAAAGACAAGTTGCGCAACGCGGCGGTGGTCGCCTTGCTCACACCGGACGATCCGGGTGCGGTCGATCTGTTCTCCGACAAAGAGATCACGCTGACAGGCAAACCCTATCTGCAAGAGATGGTGGTGGATCAGAACAGCACCGTGCTGAAGTCGCGCGAGGATGTGGAGCGTTACGCCGACTACCTCGTCACCAATCAGATGAAGCGTCGCACCATAGATGCCAACGGCGTGAGCAAGAACGTCATCTACGTGCAGATGAGCATGGTCAATTCGCATCTCGACAAACGTGCGGTGCAATACGCCGCCACCGTGCGCAAGAATTCCGAGAACACCACCGTCAGTCGCAGCCTCATCTTCGCCATCATCAAGATCGAAAGCTCGTTCAATCCCTATGCCGTCTCCAGCGCACCCGCTTACGGCATGATGCAACTGGTGCCCACCAGCGGCGGACGTGAGGCCTATCGCAAAGCCAAGGGCGAGGATGTGTCGCCGAGCAAGGAATACCTGTTCGATGCGGAGAACAACATCGAGTTGGGTTCAACCTATCTAGGTGTGTTGCTCAACGACAGTCCGTTGCGCCAGATACAGAATCCGGTGTCGCGTGAATACTGCGCCATCGCCGCCTACAACACCGGCCCCAGCAACGTGTTCCGTGCGTTCAGCACACTCACCGGAAAGGCGCGCCAACCTGACGCCTTGGACAAGATCAACTCTATGCGACCGGATGAGGTGTACGACGCGCTGCGTACCAAGCTACCGTACGAAGAGACGCGCGGTTATATCGTCAAAGCGGTAGAAGCGAAGAAACGCTACGCAATGATGTGAACGGCGCATCGTAGCAGGGGCGTTGAAAGTCGTTTTATATCGCTTGCGGCCCACACCGAACAGGAATAGCCTGATGGAACGTCAACGCCTTAAAAGGAGGTGTGCCATGACTACCCATCCCCATCCTCTCCCGGAAAACGCAACGATCTCCTGCGAGGTCTGCCAAAAAGAGATTCCGCTCTCCGAAGCCAATCGTTTTGAAGCGGAAGACTACGTGGCACACTTCTGCGGACTAGAGTGTTTCTCGACGTGGAAGCAGCGCAGCGAAGTACAAAAACGGCAAGATAAGAAAAGCTGAGGACTGGCTTATCTCTCCGTGGTGGCAGGCCGCCACAGCAGACCGAACGCGGCAATCACGCAGAACGTCGCGCCTGCGTAAAAAGTGAACGCAGCACCTAGCCTGTCCCACAGCAACCCCGCCAACACAGTACCGCGCAGATCGGCGGGCGTCACGTCGGCCACCATGCGTGCCAGCAAACCCTGTGTAATGCCCATATGTACTCCCCACAGCGCCACGCCGAGCAATACCGTCGTCCAGTGGTCGTCGGTCGCCAGCACCAGATCGGCAGCGATCAACACGGCCAACCCGAGGGCCAACAACTTGGTGTGGCTCATGCTGTCGGAGAGTTTGCCGAACGGATAAGCGGATGCGGCGTAGATCACATTCATCGCCACCATCACCAGCGGCACCAAGGCGATAGCGATGCCGCCCTGTGCGGCGCGCAGCACGAGGAACGCTTCGCTGAAGCGCGCCAGAGTGAACACCGCTCCGATACCGACCAGCCACCAATACGCCGCGCCCAGACGTTGCAGATTCTCGCGGCTGATCGGATTGATCGGCTGGTGAGCTTCCATTCTTTCCGGTTCGCGCACGCCGAATATCAGCAAGACCACGGCCAATACAGCGGGGATCACCGCCACCCAGAATACCGCGCGGAAATCGTTCGCCCATAACAGCATCAGAGCGACACCGATCAGCGGCCCGAGGAACGCACCCACCGTATCCAGCGACTGGCGCAGACCGAATGCCGCACCGCGAATCTCCGCAGGGGCGATCTCGGAAAGCAAAGCATCGCGCGGCGCCCCGCGAATACCTTTGCCGATGCGGTCGAGGAAGCGCGCACCGAACACCATGCCCACGCCGGAAGCCATAGCGAACATCGGTTTGGTCAGCGCACCCAATGCGTAGCCGAACACCGCCAACCCTTTACGCTTGCCAAGGTAATCGCTCAGCACACCGGAGAACACCTTCACCAACAGCGCAGTCGATTCCGCGATGCCTTCGATCACGCCAATGGTCAGTGCACTCGCGCCCAACACCGTCACCATGAACAAGGGCAACAGACTGTGGATCATCTCCGACGACACATCCATTAGCAGGCTGACGAAGCCCAACACCCAGATGCCTTTGGGAATCTTCATCGTTGCGTGCTTGTGAATGCCTGTTGTCATTGAGTTCGAGTCACGTTAAGTAGGTACCGAGTCAATCCCCTCGCCCCGTGGGAGAGGGTTAGGGTGAGGGAGCACTCGTTGAAGTATTGCCCTCACCCCGGCCCTCTCCCAAAGGGCGAGGGAGAAAATCAGAATTGTTCAGCGTTTTGCTAGGAACTTATCCAACTGGTTCGCAAACGTCTGCTGGTCGCGCTGATTGAACACAGGCGGCCCGCCCGTTTCCACACCACTTCCGCGCAAGTTCTCCATGAAATTGCGCATCGTCAGCCGCTCTTGGATAGTGTCCTTGGTGTAGAACTCCCCGCGCGGATTCAACACATGCCCACCTTTTTCGATGACCTGCGCCGCAAGTGGGATGTCCGCCGTGATGACCAGATCACCCACCTGCGTCATCTCCACGATCTTGTTGTCCGCCACATCGAAACCGGAAGGCACTTGCAGCGCGCGGATGAAAGGCGAGGGAGGGCAGTGCAACAACTTGTTCGCCACCAGCGTGGTTTGAATCTGTCGCCTTTCCGCAGCGCGGAAGAGGATGTCTTTGATGACCTTGGGGCAGGCGTCGGCGTCGATGAGGATTTGCATTGCGTTATTCGTAGTGCGAGGAGGTGAATCATTAATGGCTGCTACTAACCGAAGCGGTCGCACAAAGTTTTTGGGGTTTGCTAAAACGAAATTAGCTCGCAACCTAAATTCGCTTACGAAAATTGCACTTCACAGTTGAATTCACCGGTAGCGATTCCTCAGGGAAAACTCAGAAAACCGTATTAAAGATTCCAACTCGTTTGAGTAACAAGAACTAGTCTGGGATACCCAACGCAGTTTCAAACACTGGCTTACGGGTAAGAAAACTCGATAATGTGAACGCAGCCGTCGGCTGCATATTGATGCAAATCATTTTAATGTTCACTGCCAGACAAGTACGAGCCAGCTTGTCCAGCCAGTCGTAATACACTTGGTCAATGATTGGCAGTCCATTCAGGTCGTAATACAAATGCGTTCCTTGCCCCTGCTGCACATGCGAGACAATCTCCTGCATCAGCAGTCCCTTATCGCGAATGTTCATACTACGTAACGGCTCGAGCAAATAATTGCCCTTGCCGATACGCGTCAGGTGCAAGCCTGGAATAGCCATCAGCTTGCTTTATGACTGACCTGAATACCCATGCGAGAAAACGCCTCTTTCAAGCCGTCAGACAGGCTTGCGCGGGTGGTTACTCCGCTCAGATCAATGTTCAGACTGACTAACGCACGTGCTATTTCCGGATGAATTCCGGTGATGATCGCATCGGAACCCATCAATTGCACCGCTCTTACCATCTGAATTAGATGATGCGACACCTGGGAATCAATGTTTTTAACGCCGGTCAAGTCCATCACGACCGCACGCGCATGATCCTTGGCGATGCGGCTTAGCAACGCCTCCATGACCAGCATGGTGCGGCTAGAATCCAGCGTACCGATGATAGGAAGCGTCAACACGCCATCCCAAATTTCGGTGATTGGAGTGGATGTTTCGCGCAACTCCGCCTCCTGCGCTTTCAGCATATTTTCACGCTCGTTCAGATAGATTCTGAAAACGGCCATGATCAGCTCGTCAAAAAGTTGGGCAAAATACAGCAGCACTGAGCGTGACTGGGTAAACGTGATGCCGCTATCACCTTCCAATGCGGAGATCAGACTGTATTGCAATTGCTGCGCATAGCGCACTACGTCCTCCACATTACCGCCACGCATCAGCATGCGCTGCGTCAATCCGGAAAAAAATATTTCCAATGCGTGAAACTGGGGTGATGTTCGTTTGAGTGGATCCTTTGAATTCAGCAGTCCTGATATCAAATTGACGAATTCACCGCTTAGATCGGCAATCTCATCGTCATCCATCAATTTATTATCCGCACAGAAAAACTCTCTCCCAGTTTCTTCAAGTTGCGCGGAAATATTACCGATTTTCAAGCCAAACAGAGCTGCTAACTTTTCGCTGGATTCCTTTTTTTGTACCATTTCTTTCTCCTATTTAACCTATTGTACAAACACACACCGACTGATCATCCGAAATTCGCCCCATGATATTTCCCAAGGTATAAGCAATCAATTGCGGATGCTGATTGAACAAACCTGCAAAATTTGCAGTATCCCAGTTGCGCCGTATGCCATCACTCGCGGTAACGATGACGCACTTTTTCCCAAAGTCAGACTGCAACACAGTTGCCGAGCGATGCTCCCGCCCCAGTATACCGGGAGCAAATGCAACATGTTGAATCTGCTCATGGTCGTAAATATGTGCACTCATATCACCCACCCCAGAGATGCGCAAATTGCATTTTGCAAGATCGATTTCTCCCGTAATAGCGACCGCACCACGCGTGTTAACTAGCTGCCTATCTACCAAAGCCAGTATCGTTTCAGGTGATTCGTAATTGATTAAATGAGCCGCCAGATCAGCTGTCGCCGCTTGCGCTTCTTCGCCATGCCCCAATCCGTCCAGATGCAACCAACGCAGCATTTTCCCTGCCCTTTGCAGGTAAATCCGATCCCCGTTGTAACGCTCGTCAGACAAAGAGCGTGAAAAGAGTCCAAATTTGAAGCCTGATTTCACCTCTTTGTTTTCTCTTTTCAAATAGAAGCGTGCAAGTATCACCGTGCCAGTCCATCTTTTTGATTGCCCAGTGCGTGCCTGCTGCGTATAGATGTAGGATTCATCACTCAAACGGCGAATCGCCCCTAGACCTTTACCCAGCGTGCTGGCTGTTGAATAACCATCCTCTTCAGCCACGGCCAGATTTGCGATTCCCGGACCGAAGTCCAAAGAAAGCAAATCCAATACATTACCGGGCTGTTTCCACAGTTGCACCAACCCTCGCCCGCCCGCGTGTTTTACGTTATTACTGACTAGCTCGGATGCTACCAATAGCATGTTTTCCTGCTTGAGCGTGTCGACGCCAAGACGTCGGGTGATGGCAACCAATTTTGATCGCAGTAGAATCAAGGAGCTTTCACTTTGCGTCGCATTGTTAAATAGCAGCTTGCAATCTATAGCGCTGTCGAACATCTCAGGCATGTGACTCTTTCATCTCGCAGTGAACCCCGCAAATCTGCGAATCCCCGCTATTGCATTTAATAACAACAGCTCGATGCTTGGCATCATAAAGTGCAGAATCGGCTTGATGAATAAAACTATCCAGGGTTAGATCATCAGGCGTGCCCTGATCAATAGTCGCTATTCCGACACTCACTTTACCGTCCATTTTCAGTATTACCTGCCTCGCTTTTTCGCATGCGGTACTGAAGTGGGCATGGATTATTATCGCAAATTCATCCCCGCCGAAACGAAACGCGCAGTCCACATCTTCGCGAATCACACTGCGCAAAATATGCGCCATTTTATTCAAGTAAACATCACCAAACTGATGCCCATGTTCGTCATTGATGCTCTTGAAATAATCCAAATCCAACATCACTAAGGACAACGGCGAACTTCTTTGGCGCATCGTATAACGAAATGCCTGGCCCAATCTTTCATCAAACGCACGTCTGTTTGGCAACATGGTAAGAGGATCCGTCTCTGCCTGACGGATTGAAATCTGCAACTCAGCCTGACGGTTCTGCAACGTCAACTGTAATTCGCCCAATTCCCGCTCCGTCCTCACACGGGTCTCATGCAAGTGACGCACCATCGCCTCATTGCGTTGGGTCAATATTTCAGGATCGATAGATTCGGTAGATTTGCGCAGATAGTCACGCAATTGGTCGATGACGGATTGTTCGACGAGGCCAGTTGGGGCAAACGCAAACTCCTTTTCGTTCCAATGTACCCGCAAACTCTGATTTTGAAGTTGCACACGGACTGAGAAAGGTTGGCCACAACACGCACCTGCGGCACGCAAACGTCGAATCAGCTCCAGACTGGCGAGCGAGGCTCGAAAGGCATTCCCTTGAAGGCGCCTTACACTTTCCATAAGAAAGCCGATAAAATTTTGCAAATCGGGTTCGATTGCCAAATCTATCCTCAAGAGCTCAACTGATTCCACGGCACCCCACTAGGTTAGTTTCGTCGGACTATAAAAATACCTAAAAATCTAGGCAATTTGCTTCTTAGAGATACTGCATTCCCCAATCTAGCCAGCTCATCAAGAAATAAACCTGCTGAAGGAATCATTAAGATGTCGCGAGCCCCCCATTTTGATTGTGGGCGATAACACGCGACGTATCTTTTTTGTCCACGATTCCGTCCGTGGCGAAGATTAGCTTTCTGGAATCGAGTATGCAATCCCAGACTGACTCAAAGCGGCCGATTTGACACGCTCGACATTATCCATCTATACCGCACACTAATTTCGAGCCCATGAGAAATTAGTAACTTATCTCAAGCCATCACGTAAAATCCCCGCCGCACTATAACGCCGTCCCGCACCATTAACCATATGCCTTTTGGCCTATATATCCCTCTATACCTGCCACTGTGATCTCCGAAGTCGAACGTTTCTTTTCCGAGCAAAGTCCGCTTGCCACCGAGGTGGCGTCGTTCCGTCCGCGCGTGCAGCAGCGCGACATGGCGATGGCGGTGGCAGAGGCGATACGCGACAACGCTATCCTCGTTGCAGAGGCGGGCACGGGCACGGGCAAGACCTTTGCCTATTTGGTGCCTGCGTTGTTGGCGGGGGGCAAGGTGGTAGTCTCAACCGGCACGAAGAACCTGCAAGACCAACTCTTTCAAAAAGATTTGCCGATGGTGCGTGATGCGCTCAAGGCGCCGGTGTCGGTGGCCTTGCTCAAGGGGCGCTCCAACTATGTGTGTCACTACCATTTGGAGTTGGCGCAATCGAACGGGCTGTTCAAGACGCGCGAGGATGTGAAGCATCTGGCGAAGATCGTGACCTATGCCAAGGTGTCGCAGAGCGGCGACAAGAGCGGGTTGGCGGATGTGCCGGAGAACGCACCCATCTGGTTCCATGTGACATCCACACGCGACAACTGTCTGGGGCAAGAATGTCCGCAGCACGACGAATGCTTCGTGCTCAAGGCACGCAAGGAAGCGATGGAGGCGGACGTGGTGGTGGTGAACCATCACCTGTTCTTCGCCGATGTGATGTTGCGCGATGAAGGGGTGGCGGAACTGCTGCCTGCCTGCAACACGGTGATCTTCGATGAGGCACACCAGTTGCCCGAGACGGCCAGCCTGTTCTTCGGCGAGGGTCTTTCCACTTCGCAGTTGTTCGATCTGTCGCAAGACACACGCATTGAGGCGCTGACCAGCGCCAAGGATTTTGCGCCGCTGCCTGTGGCGTGTGATGAGTTGGACAAAGCGGCGCGTGACCTGCGCTTGGTGTTCAAGAAGGAAGGCCGCATGGCGGCGGATGCGACGGAGGGATTCAAGGATTTCGCGCCTGCGTTGAAGACACTGGGCGAGAAGTTGGATAAGTTGACTGGGCTGTTGGAGAAGCAGGCGGAGCGTAGCGAGGGATTGGAGAAGGCGATGTTGAAGGTGTGGCGGAATGAAAACCTACCCTCACCCCAGCCCTCTCCCAGTGGGAGAGGGAGCTTAAATCCCCCTCTCCCCTCGGAAGAGGGGCTAGGGGTGAGGGAACACTCTGGCGTCGTCCGCTGGCTAGAAGTCTTCCACCACTCTATCCAACTCAACACTACGCCGCTGTCCATCGCGGACATCTTCGCCAAACAGATCAGTGGTCATCCGCGCGCATGGATATTTACGTCGGCGACGCTGGCGGTGAAACAGAACTTCGCGCACTACCAAGCCGAGATGGGCTTGCTGGATGCGCGTACCGCGTGCTGGGACAGTCCGTTCAACTACCAAAAGCAGGCGTTGCTGTATGTGCCGAACGGGTTGCCCGAGCCGAACAGCGAGGGCTACACCGATGCGGTGGTGCAGGCGGCGTTGCCGCTCATCGAGGCGAGTAAGGGCAGGGCGTTCCTGCTGTTCACCAGTCTGCGTGCGATGCAACGCGCTTACGAGATATTGCAAGCGGAGTTCGACCGCAAGGGATTGAAGTATCCGCTAATGATGCAAGGTGAAGGTTCGCGCAACGAGTTGTTGTCGCGCTTCCGCGAACACGGCAACGCGGTGTTGCTGGGCAGTCAGTCGTTCTGGGAAGGGGTGGACGTGCGCGGTGAGGCTTTGTCGTTGGTCATCATCGACAAGCTGCCGTTCGCCCCGCCTGATGACCCTGTGTTGGCGGCACGCATCGCGGAGATGAATAAACAGGGGCGCAACGCCTTCATGGAGTTCCAGTTGCCGCGCACCATCATCAATCTGAAACAAGGGGCTGGCAGACTCATCCGCGACGAGTCTGATCGCGGCGTGCTGATGATCTGCGACCCGCGCCTCATCAGCAAACATTACGGCAAACGCATCTGGCAGAGCTTGCCGCCGTTCAAGCGCACGCGCAACGAAAAAGAAGCGGTCAATTTCTTCCTGGACGTGCCGATATAACCCAGGTCAATCGTTGGGTGGGCTGATAGACTGGCTCTGTGCCCATCCAAGGTAAGTGATTCCGGTGAACGGTTATGCCCGCACTCAGCACATTCTTTGATGATCTGCGCTTCCGTATAGACAAGAGCAACTTGTCCGTGCGTGAGGAGCAGTTGCGCGCGCGCTTGAGACTGTATCCTTCCATGTTGATCGGGCAGGTGTTCGCAGAATTCTTCTTTGTGTGGGTGATGTGGGACATACCCACCCATCCGCATCGTCACCTGCTGTTGTGGTTGGCTTGCGTGTACCTCTTGCATGCATGGGAGCTGCTGAGTTGGTTAGCCCACCGTGAACGGACAGACACGGTGCAGGAATGCGGAGAGTGGAGCCGGCAATTCTCGAGCTTTGCGCTGGTCATCGGCATGATGTGGGGTTTCAGCACGCTGTTCTTCTTTCCTCCCGATGTGTTGACACAGGTTTTGCTGGTGTGCGTGATGCTGGGTCTTGCCGCAGGCGCGACCACCATGAATGCGACGCACCCCCCCTCGTTCTACGCTTACCTGTTGGGGTTGATGTTGCCGCTCATCTTTCGTGTGATGGTGGAGCAGGATGAGACCCACATCGCTTTGGGGATCATGCTGATGTTGTTTCTGGTGGTGATGCTGGTCTCGGGCCAGTTCCTGAGCAAGTTCATCCTGTTGTCGCTACGACAGAGATTCGAGAATCTTTCCTTGGCCAACCAATTGGCCTCGATGAACGACGTGCTGGAACACAAGGTCACTGAGCGTACCGCGCAGTTGCAGGAAAAGACCGATGAGGTGTCGCGCATACGCGATGTGACCATCATCGCCATGGGTACGCTGGCGGAAACGCGCGACAACGAGACGGGGAATCACCTGAAGAGGACGCAGACTTATATTCGCGCCCTGGCCATCAAACTACGAGACCATCCGAGGTTCAGTCATTACCTGAGCGATGACATCATCGAATCACTGTACAAGCTCGCGCCCCTGCACGACATCGGCAAGGTTGGCATCCCGGACTACATCTTGCTCAAGCAGGGGAAGCTCACGCCGGAAGAGTACGAGATCATGAAGACGCACCCGACACTGGGGAGTGATGCGTTGGCTGCTGCCGAGAGCAGTTTGCCGGCGCCGAGCAAGTTCCTGCACATCGGGCGCGAGATCGCCGGGGGGCATCACGAGAAGTGGGACGGCAGCGGTTATCCCAAAGGACTGAAGGGCGATGAGATCCCGATATCTGCACGGCTGATGGCACTGGCGGATGTTTACGATGCCTTGATCTGTAAGCGCGTCTACAAGAAAGCGTTCACCCACGAGGATGCGGTTGCATTCATACGTGAAGGTCACGGAGCGCATTTCGACCCGGATGTGGTCGATGCGTTCTTGGAGATACAGGGTGAGTTCGATCAGATCGCCAAACGATTCCAGGACTAAGTGAAACCGCTAGTTTGATTGCCCCAACAGCCAAGTGATCGCGCCTAGCGCACCGAAAAATATCGTCAGATGCAGCCAAGTCCATAGGATAAAACGACCCGCGAGCTTTTTCGGGGGAAAGTTGCTCAGTAGGAACAGTCGGCCATCGTGCGGTTTTAGCATGAAGTGAACATCGGGCTCCGCGCGCATTTCAGCCAAACGTTTGTTGGCCTCACGTTTTGCGGCTTGGCGAGCCAGCATCCATTCATCAATATCCAAGAAGCTGTTGTTGTCCAAGTCGAAGCGTTTGAGCAGGTCTGCGTTGTTCCCCTTCCATTCGTTGAGTACCTGCTTCATCAACTCATTCTGGGTGACCGTCGTGGTGCTGCCGCCCGCGGTCTTGAATTCACCCAGTGCGTAGATATCGTCGCGTTCCAATAACTTCCATTCGGTGTAGCGATAGTCCGCGAGTTGCCATGTGTCTTTGTGATGCGTGATGATCTCGGCGCCATGCGGGTGGATCACGCAGTGTCCGCTTCCATCATCGACTATGAAGGGTGCGTCACTCTCGCCGGTGCTTTCGGTGTGCCACTCGTTCTTTTGGTTCCTGCGTTCGACTTTGTAGCGATACCACAGGCAAGGTAGGTGGGAATATTTGCCGAGGATAGGGGAGCCATCAGGCCTGGCATCACCCAGCAGTTCCACAAAACCTTGTGCTGCAGATTCGATGCGTGAGGTGGGCGTGCCCATGATGAGTCGATATCTGCGCAGGGCTGAATACCATGCGAACAGGCTGATGATCGCCATGAGGCCAAGACACCAGAGCCATGCTTCTCGAGAGTCAAAATGAAATCCGGCGAACAGCAATATGAGCTGTCCGCCGGAAGTGATGAGTTGCGTGTAACTTCTGCGCAAGGAGGTCAACATCGTCTTGTCCTCCTTGTGTTGTGGTTTGCGTTGAACTTAGAAGCGGAAACCGAGCTTGAAGTTGAGGGATTTTGCGGAGCCCGTTTCGTCGAATTCAGCAGCAAAATTGGTCAGGCCGAAGTTCATGTTGGCGCCGATAAACGACTTGAAATGTTTGAATTTTTCCTCTGTTAGGCCCAGTGCGGCATCGGGTGTGCTGGTAACCCATACTTGGCCGACACCCGCATACGGTGTGAACATCGCAAATCCTTTCGAGATCGAAACATCCACCGACTTGGTGTCCAAACTCAATTGCTTGACGCCCGAAAGTTTGCTTAGCGAACCACGGATTGCGACAGCAGGCATCGCAACGCTGCCAGGCAGAACGGCATATTTCAATTCACCACCGAATAGATTGATGCCAGTCGTTGGGATGGAGGAAGCGAACGCACCGATATCGATATCCAAAGGCAAACCTTTAGTGACGTGCAGTTTAGGAACATACAGGTTGTTCATGTCGGTGCCAGTGAGGGTCTTCCACAGGGGGGCACTCTTGGCGAGTTTTGTGCTGGTGAGTTCTACGCCCACATCGAAACCTGTGATGCCCATCGATTCTGCTGGGGAGATGGCTTTGTAGCTGAGTGCAGAACCGAGGTCGTGGGAGAGATTACGGAAGTTGCCTTGGTTTGCGGCACCAGCGATTGCGGCTAGATTGACTGTTCCAGCCATAGCAGGTTGAGAGATACCCAGTGCTACAGCCAATACGAGCAGTTTCTTCATGTTGTGTTTCCTTTTTACAAAGTTTCGAAAGTGTCCAACAAACATCCCTCAAGATATTTAATTCAACGAGGGCGGGGCTAGGAGTGCGGCTCCTCAGATTTAGTTCCTAGCTGAACAAGGACTTGAGATCGACATCGGCCTTTTCTGTGGCGGCGAATTCTAGCAGGGGCTTGGGTTGATAGGAGAACATGTTGGCGATCAACACGGCAGGGAACTGTTCGATACCTACGTTGTAGATATTCACGGATTCGTTGTACAACTCGCGGCGGTCGGCGATGCCGTTCTCCAGTCCGGTGATACGTGCTTGCAGTTGCATGAAATTCTCGTTGGTCTTCAATTCGGGATAGGCCTCTGCCACAGCAAAGATGTTGCCCAATCCCATGCGCAACATCCCTTCGGCTTTGCCTAGGGCTTCGACGTCTTGGCCTTGGCGTGCGGTCTGCACCATCGAGCGCGCTTCGATCACTCGTTGCAAAGTCTCTTGCTCGAATTGTTTGTATTGCTTGCACACCTCGACCGATCAGTGCGACGACGCAGATGCCGAGAAGGATGAGACCGCTACCCATGGTGTGACTCCCTAATGTATGAATGAGGCGTGCAGAATCATAATTCAAATCATTCGTTTTTAGCTATTCAGAGCATCAAGCGCTTGGTGGTGAGCACGGCACCGGGATCGTCTTTCCAGATGGCGGGATCGGCATCGACGTAGAGTTCGATCTCGATGCCGTCTGGATCTTGGATGTAGAGCGACTGGCTCACGCCGTGGTCGCTCATGCCAAAGATGCTGACGCCGTTTGCCTCAAGATGGGCTTTGCATGCGCGCAACTCATCCAAGGAATCCCCCACTTTGAATGCTACGTGATACAGGCCGATTGCGCCTGGATCGATCTCCTGTGCGTGCGCACCGAGTTGCATCAATCCGAGGTCATGGTGATTGCTACCCAGTGAGAAGAAAGCCATCGCACCGTTATAGCGAGCGACCTCTTTCATGCCCAGGATGTCGCGGTAGAACTTGGTGGAGACATCGAGGTCGCGCACTTTTAGTACGACGTGGCCGAGTGATTGTATCTTCATGACGACTCTCCAAATTTGTCATTCCCGCCTGTGCGGGAATGACAAACTAATTACTGTCCGAAAAAGTCCTTCACCTTCCCCATCCAAGATTTTGCACGTGGACTGTGACGTGCAGCATCACCCTGGCTGATACTTTCGAACTCGCGCAGCAATTCTTTTTGGCGCTCAGTCAGGCTGGATGGCGTTTCCACGATCACATGGCAGTGCAGATCGCCATGTGCGTGAGTGCGCATGCCTTTGATGCCTTTGCCACGCAAACGGAAGACCTTGCCGCTTTGTGTCTCGCTTGGGATCTTGATGCTGGCTTTGCCATCCAGTGTCGGGATCTCGATCTCGCCGCCGAGTGCTGCGGTGGAGAAGCTGATCGGCATCTCGCAGTGCAGGTCGTCACCATCGCGTTGGAACACACTGTGTTGTTTGATGTGGATCTCGACATACAAATCGCCATGCGGCGCGCCGTGGCTACCCGCTTCACCATGACCGCTGTGGCGCAGTCGCATGCCGCTGTCGATACCGGCGGGAATCTTGATCTCCAGCGTCTTTTGTTTCTTGGTGCGACCGGAGCCGTGACAATCTTTACAAGGTGAGGGGATGTGTTTGCCACTGCCGTGACAACGCGGGCAGGTCTGCTGTACCGAGAAAAAGCCTTGTTGCATACGCACTTGGCCGTGACCTGCGCAGGTCTGGCAAGTAGTCGCCGAAGTGCCGGGTTTGGCACCCGAACCGCTACACGTGCCGCATTCTTCCATCACGGGAATGCGGATCTGTTTTTCCGCACCGCGCGCGGCTTCTTCCAGCGTGATCTCCATGTTGTAACGGAGATCGGAGCCGCGTTGTGCTTGGCTACGCCCACCGCGTCCACCGCCAAAGATGTCGCCGAAGATATCGCCGAAATCGAAGTTGCCCGCACCAGCACCCGCACCGCCGGCACCGAACGGATTGCCGCCGCCCATGCCGCCCGCTTCGAATGCGGCGTGGCCGTACTGGTCATAGGCCGCGCGCTTTTGGCCGTCGGACAAGGTCTCGTATGCTTCCTTCGCTTCCTTGAACTGTTCCTCTGCCTTCGGATTGTCCGGATTACGGTCAGGATGGTGCTTCATCGCCAATTTGCGATAGGATTTTTTGATGTCCTCATCAGAGGCATCGCGGTTCACGCCGAGGACTTCGTAATAATCTTTTTTGCTCATTTATTGATGAGAAGGGAGAAGGGGGAAGGGGGAAGGGTTAGGGGGCGGCGCGGCGTTTGATTGACGCGGACAGCCCCATTAACAATCCCGATACTTCACCCACTTTTCCGTTCAACTCCTCTGCGTTATTCAGGTAGCCCAATCTTGCTGCGAGCTCAATCAGTGTGTCCAACTCGGAAAGCGAGCCAGCAGAGATGCTTAAAAAATGTAGCAACTCCTTTGTTCCATTGCGGGCAAAGCCTTCAGCAATATTTGCGGGAACAGAAACAGCTGCACGTTGCAGCTGACTGGCCAATCCGAACTTTTCTTGCGCAGGGAAAGTGGAGGTCGCAGTGTAAATCGCAGTCACCATTTCCATTGCTTGTTGCCAAGCTTTCAGGTTGCGGTGATTTCGCTTCACACCCTTCTCCCTTCCCCCTTAACTCTTCTCGCCTTTACTTCTTATCCTTCACTTCAGTGAATTCTGCATCCACCACATTGTCGTCTTGCTTTGGCTGTTCAGTTTGCGCCTCACCGCCTTGGGCAGCTTGTGCTTTGGCTTGTTCTGCGGCGTACATCTTTTCACCTAGCTTTTGCGCGGCAGTTGCCAATGCCTCTGTCTTGGCGTCGATGGCTTCTTTATCGTCACCCTTCACCACTTCTTCGGCATCCTTCACTGCGGCGTCGATGGCTGATTTCTCTTCAGCAGACAATTGCTCGCCGTATTCCTTCATCGACTTGTTGGTCGAGTGGATGAGGCCATCCAATTGATTGCGTGCGCCCACCAGTTCGACAGATTTCTTGTCTTCATCGGCATGCGCCTCGGCATCCGCCACCATGCGTTGGATTTCCTCTTCGCTCAGACCGGAGCTCGCCTTGATGGTGATGTTGGCTTCTTTGCCTGTTGCCTTGTCCTTCGCGCCCACATGCAAGATGCCGTTGGCGTCGATGTTGAAGGTCACTTCGATCTGCGGCATGCCGCGCGGTGCAGGCGGGATGTCGGACAGGTTGAATTGGCCCAGACTCTTGTTGCCGGAAGTGATCTCACGCTCGCCTTGCAGCACGTGGATGGTCACCGCGTTCTGGTTGTCATCGGCAGTGGAGAACACTTGCGAGGCCTTGGTAGGGATGGTGGTGTTCTTCTTGATGAGCTTGGTCATCACGCCGCCCATGGTCTCGATACCCAGAGACAACGGTGTCACGTCGAGCAACAGCACGTCTTTAACTTCGCCTTGCAACACACCGCCTTGGATGGCAGCGCCGACAGCAACAGCTTCGTCCGGGTTCACGTCCTTGCGTGGCTCTTTGCCGAAGAACTCTTTCACCTTGTCTTGCACTTTAGGCATACGAGTCTGACCACCGACCAAGATCACGTCTGCGATGTCCGCGTTCGTTACGCCCGCATCCTTCATGGCGATACGGCATGGCTCGATGGTGCGTGCGATCAGTTCTTCAACCAAGCTTTCCAATTTGGCGCGAGTGATCTTTACCGCCAAATGTTTAGGACCTGTCGCATCAGCCGTGATGTAAGGCAGGTTCACTTCGGTTTGCTGTGCGGAAGACAATTCGATCTTCGCTTTTTCTGCCGCGTCCTTCAGACGTTGCAATGCCAGCATGTCTTTCTTCAGATCGACGCCGCTTTCCTTTTTGAACTCGTCAATCAGGAAGTCGATGATGCGCATGTCGAAGTCTTCACCGCCGAGGAAGGTGTCGCCGTTGGTGGATAACACTTCGAACTGGTGCTCGCCGTCGATTTCGGCGATCTCAATGATGGATACATCGAACGTACCGCCGCCCAAGTCATACACCGCGATCTTGCGGTCGCCTTCTTGTTTGTCCATACCGAACGCCAGCGCAGCCGCTGTGGGTTCGTTGATGATGCGTTTCACGTCCAGACCGGCGATACGGCCAGCGTCTTTGGTCGCTTGGCGTTGCGCATCGTTGAAGTAAGCAGGCACGGTGATGACGGCTTCGGTGACAGGCTCGCCCAGGTAGTCTTCAGCGGTCTTCTTCATCTTCATCAGAATCTCAGCGGAGATCTCGGGAGCAGAGATCTCTTTGTCGCGCACCTTAATCCATGCGTCGCCGTTCTTGGCTTTGACGATGGAGTAGGGAACCATGCTGATGTCTTTTTGCACCATCGGCTCTTCGAAACGACGGCCGATCAGGCGCTTCACGCCGTACAAAGTGTTCTTCGGGTTAGTCACGGCTTGACGCTTGGCGGGCGCGCCCACCAGCACTTCACCATCTTCCATGTAGGCGATGATGGAAGGTGTCGTGCGCGTACCTTCCGCGTTCTCGATCACCTTGGTCTTGCCGTTTTCCATGACAGCCACGCAAGAGTT
>VBWD01000034.1 GCA_006218055.1 Gallionellaceae bacterium | reverse complement strand
TGCAGCAGTTCGCGGATCATCTCGGCACAGTGCAACATCTCGATCATGCGTGCCCAGTGGAATCCCAAGGTCGCCTTGGCGGCTTTACCGCCGTCATGCGCGATGAAGATCCTGCGCTCAGCTTCTGCCAGTGGCGAAGGGATGAAGTCACATTGCGTCACCCGACTCAAGGGCCCGACGCGATACCAACCCTGCTCCGCACCCAATCTGCGCAGGAAGGGGAATTTCATGTACGACCACGGTTTCACGTCTTCGAATATCTCATCCCAGTAGTGGCTGTAGTCGTAATGGTCGAATAAGGTCTGTCCATTCATGTCGCGCGCGCGCAACCCGCCGTGATACAGATCCATTGCGCCATCAGCACGCACCAGATTCAAGGTGTGTGCCTGGAAAGTGCCGAAGCTGTTGTATAGCTCGGGGTTCAAGGCGAACAATCGTTTGATGATGCCGACCGCATCGAGACTCCATGCCACCATCTGATTGGCATCTTTGAGCAGATAGTCACGCTCTTCGATACTCACGTTCTTGTTCACCCCACCCGGCACCGAACCTGTGCCATGGATGCGTTTACCTGCCGTGATGCGGATGACCTCCTGCCCGAATTTGCGCAACAGTACACCTTGTTTGGCGATCTCTGGATGGGCGGCAGCGACCCCCACGATGTTGCGTTTTGCCACATCCGAATCGAATCCGAACAGCAGATCGGGCGAACACAGATGGAAGAAATGCAACGCGTGCGATTGCAGCATCTGACCGTAATGCATCAGGCGCCGCACCTTCTCCGCCGTCGGCGTCAGCGTCGCACCCACGATCATGTCCATCGCCTTAGAGGCCGCCAGATGGTGGCTAACCGGACAGATGCCGCACAGGCGCTGCACCATCACAGGCGCTTCCCAATAGGGACGGCCTTGGATGAATTTCTCGAAGCCTCGGAACTCCACGATATGCAATCGCACTTGATGCACGCGGTCGTTCTCGTCCAGCAACAGCGTCACCTTGCCGTGACCTTCCACGCGCGATACGGGATCGATGGCGACACGGCGCAGGTTCTCTGGGTGTTCCGCAGTCTCTAGTTTTGCGTTGATGTCAGTCATATTTGATCAATCCATGCCCTAACTCAGGTGTCTTACCTGCAATGAGGTCAGTCAAGAATTTCCAGATGGCATCTGCCGACGGTGGGCAACCGGGGATGAAGTAGTCGATCTTCACCACTTCGTGCAAAGGGTGCACCTTGTCCAAGGGGAGCGGCAGTTCTGGGTCGTTCGGGATGTGCCCATGTGCAAGACCCGGTTCAGTGAGATAAACCTCGGTCAGGCAGCTACTCCATTGATGGCGCAGGCGCCGATGGCGATGAGGACTTTGCAGTTCTTGCGGAACTCACGCAACACATGCACGTTCTCTGCATTGCAGATGCCGCCTTCGACGATGCCGATGTCGCAAGGCCCGCAATGCTTGATATCGGTCAATGGCGAACGGTCGAACTCGACAAGCTCCAGCAAGGGGAACAGTCGTTCGTCGATATCCAAGATGGACATGTGGCAGCCGAAACACCCCGCAAGCGAAGTAGTGGCGATGCGCAGTTTCTTTTTCTCAGTCATGAGCGCCTCCTGATGGAGGACGCGGCGCATCGTCCAAAGCTTGTGCGCTGATTGGGCGTTGGTCGTAACGACGCTCACCTATGGGTGTGCTGAAGCCGACACCTTTCTTGATGATGACCCCGACAGGACACACACTCATTGCCTTGTCGGTGAGTGCGATGTTGGTGTCTTTGAGCAGACCAGACTCTGCATTGACGATGAGATGTTTGGTATTGCCACGCCCCGCCAAGGCAAACACGTTCTTGCCATCTACTTCGGCCGAGGCACGCACGCACAGTTCACACAAGATGCAACGATTGAAGTCGAGCAGGATGTCGGGATGCGAGGCGTCGAGCGGACGGTCAGGATATTGATGACGGAAACCGGCGGAATGCACCTCGAGGTCGTAGCCCAGCGCCTGCAACACACAGTTGCCACTCTTCTCGCATGACGGGCAAAAGTGATTTCCCTCGGCGAACAGCATCTGCACCAAGGTACGCCGTAGCGCGTTCAGCTCTTCTGTGTCGCTCTCGACCTCAAGTTCAGCCTCGGCCGGCATGGTGCAGGAGGCGACGGTGCGCCCGTTGACCTTCACCGTACACAGCTTGCAACTGCCATGTGGTTTGAACTCGGGGTGATAACACAGATGCGGGATGTAATGACCCGCTGCCAATGCAGCCTGCATCACCGTTTGCCCATCTGCAAACGGGATCGGTGCGCCGTCAAGTTGGAAGGTGTCGCTCATTCGGATTCCTTCAGATGTGCACCCGCATCGTCACGTCCGGTCATTTGCCGGGCACGTGCCAATGCACCGTCGAGATCGAAGGCGGGTTTGAATTCCAACGATTTGAGCCTGTTCTCGTAAGCGGGACGGAAATGCTTGAGTGTGTGCAGAACAGGATTGCAGGCGGTACGCCCCAACCCGCAATGGGAGGTGGTTTGCAAAACGTGGTCGAGGTGTTCTACCTCGGCGAGGTCATAGTGTGTGCCATGTCCTGACGCGATTTTGTCCATTGTCTGTTTCAGCATCGACGTGCCGACACGACAAGGTGTGCAGAAGCCGCAGCTCTCGTGCGCGAAGAAATGCACGAAGTTACGTGCCACCTCGAACATGTCGCGACTGTCGTCGAACACCATAAAGGCGCCAGCGGTCGGCAGGTCTTCGAATCCGAGCTTGCGGTCGAATTCTTTCTCGCCGATACAAACGCCTGATGGCCCGCTGATCTGCACTGCTCTAGTGTTCACCGCACCACAGTCGTTGAGTATCTCTTGCACCGAGACACCGAATGGATATTCGTAGATGCCCGGACGTGGGCAGTCTCCCGATACCGAGATGAGTTTGCTGCCCGTGGATTTGGCAGTGCCGATGGCACTGTACTTGTCCGCCCCCATATGGATCGCCAGCGCTGCCTGGCAGAAGGTCTCGACGTTATCCAGCGCGGTCGGCTGTTGCAGGTAGCCATGTGTCACTGGGAACGGCGGACGATTACGCGGCACACCGCGTTTTCCTTCCAAAGATTCGATGAGTGCAGACTCTTCTCCGCAGATATAGGCACCCGCGCCGAGATGTATCTCGATGTCGAAATCGAAACCAGGATGACCGAGGATGCTCTGCCCCAACAGGTTGCTACTGCGGCGGCGTTGCAACGCCGCTTTCAACGGTTCGAGCAGATAGCGGTATTCCCCGCGCAGATAGAGGATCCCCCTCTTCGCGCCAACTGCCAGAGCACATAGCGTCATGCCTTCGAACACCAGATCGGCTTGCCGGGTCAACAAAACACGATCCTTGAACGTGCCCGGTTCGCCCTCATCGGCATTGCATACCACGTAGTGATGATCTCCTTGTGCGTTGCGACATGCTTCCCATTTCATGCCGGTCGGGTAGCCTGCACCGCCGCGCCCACGTAGACCCGAATCTTTGATCTGTTCGACGATGGCTGCGCCGCCCAAGGCTAGGCCGTTGCGCAAGGCTGCGCCATAACTCAGCGTATTGCCGAGCACCAACCCGCCACGTTGGATATTGTCATCGACATGGAAGAAGTCGGCAGGCCAGGCTGCCAATGGCGTCCTGTTGCGGATCAGTTGCCCGATCTCTTGGATGCGCTGGGGGGTGAGTCGCGTGATGGCTCTACCATTGACCAGCATCGCCGGCCCCTGGTCGCACATGCCGGTACAAGAGGTGGTATTGATACTGACCAAACCGTCTTCCGAGACTTTGCCAGGTTGCAACCACATCTGCTGGCACATCCGCTCCATCAAGGTCTGGCTACCCAGCATACGGTCGGTGATGTTGTCCGAGAACAGCACGCGGTACTCGCCTTGGGGTTCCAGATGGAGGAAAGAATAGAAAGAAGCGACACTCTCTATGCGTGCGATGGGGATGTCCAACTTTTGGGCGAGGTAGGCAGCGGTGTCAGGCGAGATATATCCCGCACATTCTTGTACCTCGCGGAGTATCTGTAGAAGCTGAGTAGCATCAGTCCCATACTTCGCGATGATGCGTCTCAAACAGGTAGGTACATCACATTTTGGCGAATCGCCAAAAATCAATTCGGCATCTGGTAGCATATGCGCCGTTCTTAGAGTCGTTTAATTCCCAAGCAGTTTAGCAAAGGCATAGGAGGCAATTATGAAACAATCATTAAAGCGTTTTGCATCCCTGTTTGCAGCCTGTGCCATTCTATTCCCTTCCCTGGCCTTTGCCCATGTTGGTATAGGGGAACATGAGGGATTTCTGCTCGGCCTCGGCCATCCTTTCAGCGGATTCGACCATCTGGTCGCCATGCTCGCCATCGGTTTGTGGGCCGCCCAACTGGGCGGTAACGCGCGCTGGTCTGTACCGCTCAGTTTTGTGACGGTGATGGCTTGCAGTGGTCTATTGTCCATGTATGTAGCTCCCCTCCCTTTTACTGAAAGTGGCATCACCCTTTCACTCCTGATCCTTGGCCTGTTGATCGCAGCTACGGTGCGCTTGCCAGTGATGATCAGCATCTTGATCGCAGCCGCCTTCGCCATCTTTCACGGCGGCGCACATGGGGCCGAGCTACCGCCGAACATATCGACACTCACCTTTGCATCCGGTTTCGTCACGGCGACCGCCCTGTTGCACCTGCTCGGAATCGGGATCGCATCACAGTTGCATAAATACGAGCGATCACAATGGCTGCGTGTCACCGGTGTGGCCGTCATTTTGTGCGGATTAGCCTTGTAGGTCCTCCATTCCATCAGTTCCCGACACCTCATCAGACACCGGAGTGATCCGGTGGATCCGGCATATTCATCACACAGCATGTTAAGCAAACTCAACCCCACGCAACGCGAAGCAGTCAAATATCTAGGTTCACCACTCCTAGTGCTGGCAGGTGCCGGCAGCGGCAAGACCGGTGTCATCACGCATAAGCTGGCTTATCTGGTCAACGAGTGTAGCTATGCAGCGCGCAACGTCGCCGCCATCACCTTCACCAACAAAGCGGCGAACGAGATGCGCGAACGGGTGAGCAAACTGCTACCCGGTAATGCCGCCAAAGGCATGACTATCAGCACCTTTCACGCGTTGGGGATGAATCTATTACGCGAAGAAGCCCCGCTACTCGGTTACAAGAAACAGTTCTCCATCTTCGATAGTGCCGATACCGGCAAGATCATCAGCGAGTTGATGGGTAGTCCCGACAAACAAGAGATACGCACCGCGCAGAGCGTGATGTCGAATTGGAAGGCCGCCTTCCTTTCGCCAGAAGCCGCGACCAGCTTGGCCGAGAACGAGGAACAACAGCGCCATGCCTTGCTCTATGGGCGCTATCAAGAGACCTTGCGCGCCTACCAGGCGGTGGATTTCGACGACCTCATCCGTCTGCCGGTGGAGTTGTTCAAGAACCACCCCGAAGCACTCCAGCGCTGGCAGCAGCGCTTCCGCTATCTGCTCATCGACGAATACCAAGACACCAACGATTGCCAGTATCAGATGATGAAGTTGCTGGCGGGTGACCGTGCCGCACTCACCGTGGTGGGCGATGATGACCAAGCCATCTATGCGTGGCGTGGGGCGAGCACGGCCAATCTGCACAACTTGCAGGCCGACTACCCCAACCTGCGCGTCATCAAGTTGGAGCAGAACTACCGCTCCTCGCAACGTATCCTGCAAAGTGCCAACCACGTCATCAAGAACAACACCAAGCTGTTCGAGAAGAACTTGTGGAGCGAACACGGCCCCGGTGATCCGGTGCGTGTGTTCGCCGCCAAGGACGATGAGAACGAAGCGGAGTCGGTAGTGCTGCGCATGCTCGCCCACAAATTCGAACACCGTACCCGCTTTGCCGATTACGCCATCCTCTACCGCAGCAACCATCTGTCGCGCGTGTTCGAGGAACAACTGCGCACCCATAAAGTGCCTTACACCGTGAGCGGCGGCACTTCGTTCTTCGACCATGCCGAGATCAAAGACCTGACCGCCTACCTGCGCCTCATCGCCAATCCAGACGATGACCCTGCCTTCATCCGTGCGAGTACGACACCCAAACGCGGCATCGGTAACACGACTCTGGAGAAGCTGGCAGCCCATGCGGCATCGCGTCACATCAGCTTGTTCGAGGCCGCGTTCGAGCCAGCGATAGCACATCAGTTGCAGCCACGACAACTCGAAGACCTGCTAACTTTCTGCAACTTTATCAATCGGATGCAAGCGAGAGCGGAGAAAGAGCCTTGCAATCAAGTGATGGCCGATCTGCTCTCCGCCATCGATTACGAAGCGTGGTTGTTTGACAGCCACGAGCCGCGTCAGGCAGAAACAAAATGGAAGAATGTGTCGGATTTCGTCGGCTGGATGAACCGCAAATCGGAAGCGGACGACAAGACACTCATCGCCATGTCGCAACTCATCGCCCTGCTCAACCTGCTTGAATCGCGCGATCAGGAGACCGATGCCGTATCTCTTTCGACATTGCACGCGGCTAAAGGATTGGAATACGGCCATGTGTTCTTGGTGGGGGTGGAAGAAGGCATCCTGCCGCATGAACGCAGCGAATCACCGGACCAGATCGAGGAGGAACGTCGCCTGATGTACGTCGGCATCACCCGTGCACAACGCTCCCTGCAGATCAGCTATTGCAGCAAACGCAAGCGCGGGAAAGAACATGCCGCGTGTGACCCCAGCCGTTTCATCGCCGAGTTGCCACAAGCGGACATCGAATTCGCAGGGATGGTGAAGGTGGGAGATGCGCCCGCCGTGAGCAAGGCGGAAGGGATGGATAAGTTGGCTAGACTGAAGGCGATGCTTAAGTAGCGCCTAGACCGCCGGCTGAGAGGGGTCTATTCCCTTGGCCGTCACTTCGAATAAGGTCGCTGCCATGGTCTCCAGAAGTGCGACGTCCAACACTCCGATACATTCCTCAGCGACTTGGATGCCCCTAGCGACGCTGGGACGTTCAGTTTCAGTGATCTCCCAAACATCTGTCGCATCCCCCCTGTTTCGAACCGTGGTCAGGGTGACGATCGCCTCATCCAGCGTTTCGACTGCATTGAGGATCTGCGTGTTCTTATGGACGAGTGCGCAACGTATGACAGAGATCGCCATGGCGAGACGTGCAAAGGCGGTGACGCTGAAGCGTCCTTCGCAAGCCGCTTCATAGGGAAGCAACATATCCATCGCATAGATGTCTTTAAGACCTTGAGTGACGGGAACGCGCAACGGTGTGTGTTTTTTGGCCATTTTTACTTCTTTCGATTAGTGCTTCATTCCCAACAAGTCTTCAACTTTGTGAAACGCTTCCAAGCCTTGCTGAATCCAGCATCCAGCCCTTCAATATCTTGCTCCAGGGCTTCATGGATGAGCGCGATGACCTCATGTCTGGCCTTGCTCTCCAGCGTGTCAGTCAATCGTTGAGCTACGGCGTGATCATTAAACCTTCCAAGGACATCCTGTAAATCGGCTAACACGCCTAGATAAGTCTTGCTTTTCTCTCGATCGAACAAGGAATCGAACATCTCGATCAAATAGCGCAATTTTTTGCAAGCGATACGCAGGCGATGCAATTGCTCCATATCCTCCGTCAGCGATCCATTCCCGTGTTTAACGACATCTCTGAGACGTTTCTTTAGTGACCTCGACACAAATGATTTCAGTGAAGTGGCAGGTGCAACGAGCTGTTCAGAATGCATCCAAGCGCCGAAACGTAAGAGCATGCGTTGAAATTCGGGGGAGCCGAGCTGCTTGTCGATCCTTGTATGTTGTTGTTTTCGAGCGCGTTCGCTGGCTCTCGCTATCTCTTGCAAGCCCTCGTGCTCGGGGAATCTCGCACAGATCGGCTCCAACGTCTGTGTGACGAACACGTCCCATTCGCGAGACCTGCCTAACCCCACACACAATTCACTGACTTGTTCACGCAAAGACGCCAACTCGGTATCTGGCCGGTAATGTAAGGCGATCGACAGCACCACGCGTAAGCGGCGCAGACCGACACGCACCTGATGCAGATATTCAGAGTCCGATCTGAGCAAGACTCCAGGTACATTGGACTGCACATGGGACAGACAATCAGCGATGAGCGAACGTATCGCGCCACCGACGGGCTGTTCTTTGTGCAAGGGCACGCGACCAACTTGCCTGACAGTGGGTTGGGATGCAGAGAAAAGACGGTAACCGTACTCTGCCTTGCTTGTGTGTTCCACCCGCATCGGGACGATATCGAGCAAGGCCATAGCTAGCTTGAAGAGTTGATGGGGTTCGCCGGATTTGAGCTCCAGCTCTACTTCAGAGATCGGATAGCTTTGATGTCCTGCGCGTATCTCACCACTATCCATACACAGTTCGATCTGTGCTCCCTCATATTCCACCAAGCGGATGTTGCGCGAAAAATCAGTGATGAATACAGGTCGCAGATGGTGACGCACGCCGCGAGGGAGTTTCCCGCCGCTGTCTTTGAGCACATCGAAGTCGAGTTGCTCCGATGGGACCGGAGCCTCCCATTCGTTGCGTTGATGTAACCCTGCACTGACCTGTCCGCCCCCCTTCAATGTCTGTATCCATTGCTTGCCTACGTTGCGTAAACGCAAGGCCATCGCATGTTGACGCAATGCCAAGTCTGGGGTGTCGTAGTAGATACTGGTGAGCTTTTGTGTACGGGCACGACCGCGAGTGAGAGAGCGCACGAAAGGATGGCGCTTGAGCTTGCTAAGGTGCTCCGCTGAGATATGGAGCTTGAGTTCGGTCTCGATGCCCATGGCCTCAGATCAATACAGGTCGGTCGGGGAGCTCATTCGCTTGTTCACCCGTCTGCGGGTAATGTTCCGCAAGATGCACACCCACACTGTTCACCCCTGCGATGACGCCTTGTTCGAAGTTGCCTTGGCGAAATTCGGCTTCCATTTGTTTGCAGATGGACTCCCACACAGGCTGCCCCAGCTTCTTATGGATGCCACGGTCGGCGACAATCTCGACATCACGGTCTGCCAACAACAGGTAGATCAGCACGCCGTTGTTGTGTTCGGTGTCCCATACATGCAGGTCACTGAAAACCTCGATGGCACGCTCGCGTGCAGTCTGTCCGGCCATGAGGGGCTTCCAGTCCAAGGCATGCTCAACCGCAAAACGTACTTGCCCCGAACATCTCTGTTCCACCTGGGCGATGGCACGTTCGATGTTATCCAACGCCGTGCGTGGGAAATGACGACGTACGGTCGCATGACTGATGGAGAGATGTTTTACGATGCGTTTCAAATCCATTACCAATCTCCCGAGGCTCCGCCGCCTCCAAAACCACCACCGCCGCCACCGCTCCAACTATCACCTCCACCGCTGCTTCCCCATCCACCCCCGCCTCCACCCCAACCTACAGGCAGACCAGAGCTGCTAGTGTTCGAGCCGAATATCAGTGAAAGTACGAATGCCACCACACCGACGACGATGGCGATACCCAGTGACAGCAACATGAACCAAGCGATGGCACCGATAGCACCGCCGACGAGAAGCCCGCTGGGTAAACGCCCCAACATCTGACGCAGGATGATGTTGCCCATCATGAAGATGACGAAGCCGATTCCTAGCAAATTGCCTAGGCTATCTGTTCCCGAACCGAAAGACTGTGAATCAGAATTAGGCTTGGGTGGCGGCAGCGGTTCGCCATCAATGACTTTGATGATGGAAGTCACTCCGGCATCGATGCCACCATAGAAATCCCCCTGCTTGAATAACGGACTGATGACTTCTGCAACGATGCGCTTGGCCGTCGCATCGTTGAGTGCGCCTTCCAATCCATAGCCGACCTCAATGCGCAACTTGCGGTCGTCTTTGGCAACCACGAGGAGCACACCATCATCGACACCCTTGCGCCCTAGCTTCCACGCCTCGACGACACGGATAGCGAACTGCTCGATGACTTCGGGTTGCGTGGTGGGCAATACGAGAACGGCGATCTGTGAGCCTTTGGCTTTTTCAAAGGCGGCGAGCTTGGTTTCTAGAGTTTGTATCTGGCTGGCATCGAGAGTCGATGTCAGATCGGTGACACGCTGTTTCAGTGGTGGGATGGCGACTTCCGCTTGCGCCGTTCCCAATAGGAACGACGCAAGCAATAGCCACAGCCACCCAAGGCGCTTCATTTCAGATTACTTGGCAGGAGCAACAGGTGCGCCGAAATCGACTTTAGGTGCAGACGAGACGGCCTTCTCGTCTTCCACTGCGAAGGAAGGTTTGACCTCATAGCTGAACATCATCGCGGTCAGATTGGTCGGGAAAGAACGTGCCAACACGTTGTATTCCTTCACACCGTCGATGTAGCGCTTACGTGCCACCGTGATACGGTTCTCTGTGCCTTCCAACTGCGCTTGCAGGTCACGGAAGATGGCATCCGATTTCAACTGGGGATAGTTCTCAGTGACCATCATCAATTTGCTCAACGCTTGTGTCAGCTCGCCTTGTGCGGCTTGGAACTGCTTGAACGCTTGCGCATCCTTGATGAGTTCAGGTGTGGCTTGGATGGTGCCGACCTTGGCGCGCGCCTCAGTCACGCCGATGAGGACGTCCTTTTCCTGCTGGGCATACCCTTTGACGGTATTCACCAGATTGGGGATGAGGTCGAAGCGACGTTGGTATTGGTTAAGCACTTCCGCCCAATCCGCTTTCACTTGTTCGTCTTTGGCTTGGAAATCGTTGTAGCCACAACCGCTCAACAACATCGTCAATAGTGCAATCCACAAGATACGCATCGTCAAATCTCCTTCGATAAATGAATCAAACCGCACAACCAGCAGCGTAGCCTGAAGCCCACGCCCACTGAAAATTATAACCACCCAACTGCCCCGTCACGTCCATCACCTCGCCCACGAAATAGAGGCCGGGCACTTCATTGCTTTCCATCGTTTTTGACGACAGCGCATGGGTATCCACCATCGTACCAGTGGGGGTGACTTGCCAGTTTTTCAAGCGGTCAGCGAGCGCAGCCAGCACCTTGGATGAATATTGATTGAGGGGCTTGTTCTCGGCGATCCATTGCGTAGCGACGATATCAGCCAATTTCTTGGGGAGATATTGCGCTAGGAAGTTGCTCAACAACAATTTGCTCTTAACATGCTCGGTGAACACTTCGCGCATATCCAAGTCGGGTAGTAAGTCGATGGACAGCGGCTGCCCTGCTTCCCAATAGGACGATATCTGCAAGATGGCTGGGCCGCTCAAACCACGATGGGTGAACAGCAAGTTCTCACGGAAGCGCTGCTTGCCAAAGCTGACCACTGCATCCACAGACGCGCCAGTTAGGTCGGCATAAGCAGCCCACTCTTCGGGATGGAAAGTGAGTGGCACCAGCCCCGGCTTGAGCTTGGTCATGGGTAAGCCAAACTGCTCGGCGACCTTGTAACCGAACGGTGTCGCACCGATCTTGGGTATGGACAAACCACCTGTCGCGATCACCAGCGCATCCGCTTCAAGCAAACCGCGCGAGGTCATCACCGTGAATTTCGTCGTGCGACGAATCTCCCCCACTTCGCACGGCCGCAGCCATTTCACCCCAGCATCGTCACACTCTTTTTTAAGCATGCTGATGATGGCTTCCGAACCATCGTCGCAGAATAACTGCCCCAAGGTCTTCTCGTGATAGCCGATGCCATGTTTATCCAACAGGGCGATGAAATGTTGTGGCGTGTAACGCGACAAGGCAGAACGGCAGAAATGCGGATTGTGCGACAGGTAGTTGTCTGGCTTGGAATTCAGATTGGTGAAGTTGCAACGCCCGCCGCCAGAGATGCGTATCTTCTCGGCCAGTTTGGCGTAGTGGTCGAGTAGCACGACCTTGCGGCCACGTTGGGCTGCAGTCAGGGCGCACATCATGCCTGCGGCACCTGCACCGATGATGATGACATCCGATGTGGCTACGACGCTCTCTTTTTTAGTCATTGAGCTTCAGCGCTGGCTAGACGCTTCCACATACAGGCGCCCTTGCTGGCTTTATCGATGTCATTCATCTGTGCCTCATGCAAGGCTAGCTCTTCCTCACTCGCCGCCAACACGCGCACACTCAATTGAATGGCTTCGCCTGCGGCATTGAATTGCACGCCATCTTCAGCCGAAGATTCCTCACCCAGCAGACTTTCCTGCCCACGCGTCATGCCTAGATAGACTTCAGCCAACAGCTCGGTATCCAGCAAAGCGCCGTGCAAGGTACGGTGCGAATTGTCGATGAAGTAGCGGTCACACAAGGCATTCAGATTGTTCTTCTTGCCGGGGTGCAGTTCCTTCGCCACCTTCAATGTGTC
>VBWD01000100.1 GCA_006218055.1 Gallionellaceae bacterium | reverse complement strand
GTGTGCGTTTTGCAACAGGTTATGTACGACCTGCCTCAAGCGGGTCGCATCCCCATCCACCCATGTGCGACTTGCTTCCAGCCTTAGTGTGATGGGGCTACTGTTCGCTTCATACAAACCCATCACCTCGTTGATGAGCTGATGGATGTCCAATCTCATCAATTTGGGCGCCGGTGTACGCGCGTAATCGGCAAAATCGGTCACCATGTTCTTCATGGCCGCGACTTGGCTGACGATGGTCTGTGTCGCGCGCTCCAACAGTTGCGCATCTTTTTCATCCAACTTGGCTGATAGTTTATGTTGTAACCGTTCTGCCGAGAGTTGGATCGGCGTGAGTGGATTCTTGATCTCGTGCGCCAAACGACGTGCGACTTCGCCCCATGCCGCTTGTCTTTCTGCTTGCAACAGATGGGTGATGTCATCGAACACCACGACATGACCCGTCTCGGATTCCGTAGTAAGTCGGCTCATCAACAAGACCTGATCACCGTTTTTGCTGATGCGTTCGATCTGGCGTTGCCATGCGGTCTCTTGCGCTGTCGTCAACCCTTGGATGACCGCATCCAAGAATGGACGCAGAAGCGTATGGTCGTTCCACAAGGTCTGCAGGTTCTTGCTGTTCATCTCTTGCAAAGAGACGCCTAGTATCTGACTCGCGCTGGCATTGGTCGAACGCAGATTGAATCGTTCGTCCAGCACCAACACGCCCGATGACAAGTGCGCCAATACACTTTCCAAGTGGGCCTTCGCATCTTCGACTTGACGCTGTTGTTGTTCTCCCAATCGTTTGGCAGCCGATAGCTGTGCGGTCATCTGGTTGAACAGCGCCGTCAATCCGCCCAATTCGTCATTGCTTTGCACAGGATAGCTACTACTGAAGTCACCCTTGGCTACGGCGCGCGTACCTTCGGCAAGTGCTGCCAACGGCGCACTCAGTCTCGCGCTAAAGAAAAATGCTGCAGACACTGCGCTCAAAACCACGATCAATAAGGACAAGGTCAACGTAA
>VBWD01000099.1 GCA_006218055.1 Gallionellaceae bacterium | reverse complement strand
CTCGGGCCAAAACGACATTTGCATTGGCACGGCCATAGCCAACCGAAATCTAGCCGAGATCGAGCCACTCATCGGATTCTTCGCCAATACGCTTGTTTTGCGAAACCGCGTCAGCGGTGAGGTGCCGTTCATCGAACTGCTGCAGCAAGTGCGAACAACGACCCTCGACGCTTACGCCCATCAGGACATGCCATTCGAACAGTTGGTCGATGCGCTGATGCCGGAACGCAATCTCGGCCATCAACCACTATTTCAGGTGATGCTTGTTCTACACAACATGCAGAACACGACGATTCATCTGCCTGGGTTGGACATGCAGCAAATAACTGCAGACGCCGCAATCGCCAAATGCGACCTGCTTCTCAACATAAGAGAAAGGGCCGGTCAATTGCAGTGCAACCTCGAATACAACACCGATCTTTTTGATACAACCAGCATCGAACGCATGACATGTCATTTGACCAACCTGCTGAACGCTGCTGTGTCTCTGCCGACCTGTCGAGCCGGAGACATGACATTGATCGACTATCCAAGCGATCAAACAATTCAGCAACTGTTCGAGGCGCAGGCAGTCGCGACCCCCAACAGCATCGCTGCAGTTTTTGAAAACGATCGACTCACCTACACGGAGCTGAACGCCAAATCAAATCAGCTCGCGCATCATTTGCGCAGTGTCGGCGTCGGACCGGACTCTTTGGTAGGGATTTGCGTCGAGCGCTCATTGCAGATGATGATTGGGCTGCTCGGCATCCTGAAGGCCGGTGGTGCATACGTGCCATTGGATCCCGACTATCCCGTCGACCGCCGGGCGTACATGCTCAGCGATGCGCTACCGGTCTTGCTGCTCACTCAGCAACATCTATTTGATGCATCCACGACGGATCATCACACCCTCCCTGGGCATCTCGCCTATGTAATCTATACCTCCGGCTCCACCGGTAAGCCGAAAGGTGTGCAGGTAACCCAAGGTGGGCTCGTTAATCTGATGAAAACCATGCAACAACGGCCCGGCATTGAGGCTGAAGATGTGCTCCTCAGCGTAACCTCACTTTCATTCGATTTGGTAGTGCCGGATCTGTTTCTGCCATTGATCTCAGGTGCATGTGCAGTTTTTGTCACTCGCCAGACTGCCACAGATCCCACGCAACTGGTTGCAGTGATCGAATGCATGGGCGTCACTTTCATGCAAGCGACCCCGTCCACATGGGGAATGCTGCTGAATCATGGATGGCCTCGGCAATCCCCACCGCT
>VBWD01000098.1 GCA_006218055.1 Gallionellaceae bacterium | reverse complement strand
CTGTTTTTCGGGGGCGGTATCTTTCATGTCTCTAATCGAGGGCGACATAGTTGCCGGTGAATTCCACGGCGGTCTTATCTTGTTGATGGATAGTGACGGTCAATGTGATACGCGCACGACCTTTGTTTTGCAGTGGATGCAAGAACTCAGTCAGTACGTCGGATGTGAGGGTGCATGAGGCGCGCAGCTCACCGGTGACCGGCAGCAGGTAGCGCGTATGCGCCTCTTGGATGACGATGTTCTTTTTGTTCAGACCAGCTTCGTTGAGCTTGAGACGAAGCAGACTCCAGCCGCACAGCACGGCGATGTTGTACAGACTGCCGCCGAACGCGGTGCCCTTGTCGTTGACGTTGGGGGCGAGCGGGGCGATTAGGTGCAAGGTCTGTCCATCGTAGGCGCTCGCTTGCAACTGCATCGCACCGGTGAGGGGGATGTGTTCTTGTAGGAAGCGGTTGAGGGTGTCGGTCGTACGCATCTTGCCTTCAGCTGATCTTGACCACGATTGGTCAGGTGACGATAGATCTCACGCCGTTTGAACATGTTGATGTAATCAGTGCCGTCGAACAAGATGGGCAACGCCTTGCGATAGAGTTTCTCTGCATGGCGCTCCGATTGGCGTGCTTGATTCGCATTAAGCGCCGCTTCTGCAGGCGTGGTGCCGAGTTTGGCGAATCCCTTTGCGAGCGTGTCCACACCTTCCTTGATGCAGTGTGAGATGTCGCGCATGAACTCGTCTGGCTTCACGTCGAGTACATCCATCTCATGTACGGTGGTCTTGCAGTACATCACGATGTCGTCCAGCGCGATGATGGCGCGGTAGATGTCTTCGCGGTCGATAGGGGTGGAGAAGGCATCGTTCAGTTCGTGCAGGTTGCGCACCTTGATGAGGTCGGCCTCATGCACGTTCTGTTTGAGTTCATCTGCGATCATGGGGTCGTTGTGTTCCATATACTCGACCAGCAGGTCGACGGTATGGGTGACCTTGTTCGCCTGCTCGGTGAG
>VBWD01000033.1 GCA_006218055.1 Gallionellaceae bacterium | reverse complement strand
ACGCTGTTCGGTGCGAGGTAGGCCAAGTTGCCCGCCGCATCGATTGCGATATTGTGCGACAGCGCTTTCTGGAAATCCGTGAACACTTTGGCATCGTCGCAAGTCACCCAGCGTGCGGTGTTGACACTGGCGCTCTCGAACATCGCATCCACGCCGTACTCACCGTGCAAGCGGCTGGCCACCACGTCGAACTGCAACATACCCACCGCGCCCAAAATCAGGTCGCCGCCGTCTACTGGCTTGAACACCTGTACCGCGCCCTCTTCACCCAACTGCTGCAAACCCTTGTGCAACTGCTTCACCTTGAGCGGATTGCGGATGCGTACCGAGCGGAAGAAGTCTGGCGCGAAATAGGGGATGCCGGTGTACTGCAACGATTCGCCCTCAGAGAAGCTGTCGCCAATCTGCATGTTGCCGTGGTTGGGCAAGCCGATGATGTCGCCTGCGTAAGCCTCTTCCACCTGCTCGCGTGAATTCGCCATGAAGGTGACCACGCTGGACACGCGTATCTCTTTGCCGATGCGCAAGTGTTTGACTTTCATACCGCGCTCGAAGTGGCCGGAACACACGCGCAAGAAAGCGATGCGGTCACGGTGATTGGCATCCATATTGGCTTGTATCTTGAACACGAAGCCGGAGAAGGGTTGTTCGGCAGGCTCCACGACACGCGACGTCGCATCGCGTTCGCGCGGCGCAGGTGCCCAGTCCAGCAAGGCATTCAGAATCTCGCGCACACCAAAGTTGTTGATGGCCGAACCGAAGAACACCGGCGTCTGCTTGCCTTCGAGGAAACGTTGCAGATCGAAAGGATGCGATGCACCGTGCACCAACTCCACCTCCATCTTCAACTGTTCGATCTCCAGTGGGAAACGTTCGGCCAGGATAGGGTTGTCGATACCCTTGATGACTTCCACATCACCATCTGCTTTCTCTTCGCCGGGGGTGAACAACAGGATCTCATCGCGTAGCAGGTGATACACGCCACGGAAAGTCTTGCCCATACCCAGCGGCCATGTGACGGGCGCGCACTGGATGTTGAGCACCGATTCCACTTCGTCCAACAACTCCAATGAATCGCGTACCTCGCGGTCCATCTTGTTCATAAAGGTGACGATGGGCGTATTGCGCATGCGGCACACGTTGAGCAGCTTGATGGTCTGCGCTTCCACACCTTTGGCCGCGTCGATCACCATCAACGCGGAATCCACCAGATTCACCACATGGTCGCGATACTCGAACTGCATCACCGACGAAGCCACCGAGATACCGCGCTGCTTTTCAATTTCCAAGAAGTCAGACGTCGCATGACGACCACTCTTACGCGCCTTCACCGCCCCCGCCATCTGAATGGCTCCGGAGAACAGCAACAATTTTTCAGTGAGCGTGGTCTTGCCCGCATCGGGGTGGGAGATGATACCGAAAGTGCGGCGGCGCGCCACTTCGCGCGCGATCTTGTCGCGCGGAACGGCTGCGGGTTCCTGGATGGTCTGGTCGATGGCGTCTGACATAAGGCTTGCCTGTGCAAAAAAGTGCGCAAGTCTAATGATTTAAGGGGGGAATGTCTAACCGACCCAGCCTTTAAGCAAGCGCTGACTTGACGAAAAACCTAATGCGCGGAGAATTCGCACTAAATTAGTCAACAATCCGCAGCTCAAGGAGAAAGCACCATGCTCAAACTCATCCTTATCCTCATCGTGCTGGCTATCGTCGCCATCCTGATTTATGCCTCAAGCAAGCCCGATACTTTTCATGTTGAGCGTAGCGTGAACATCAAAGTCTCCCCGGACAAGATATTCCCCTTCATCAACGACTTTCATCAGTGGGCATTGTGGACGCCCTATGACAAAGACCCAGCCATGAAGAAGACCTACAGCGGTAGTGCCACCGGCAAAGGCGCAACTTACGCATGGGAAGGCAACAGTGATGTAGGGCAAGGCGACATCAGCATCACCGACACGACTGCTCCCAATAAAGTCGTGCTCGACCTCCATATGATCAAACCGTTTGAGGCGCGCAACATCGTTGTATTCACCATCGAAGCCACTGGCGATACCACCCGCGTGACTTGGGGCATGGACGGCGCAAACAATATGATCAGCAAAGTAATGGGATTGTTTATGAGCATGGACAACATGATTGGCAAAGACTTTGAGGCTGGCCTCGCCAAGATGAAAACGGTGGCTGAAAACCAATAGGAGGAATCATGCGAAAAATCGTTTCGTTCGTGCATTTGTCTCTCGATGGCTTCGTAGCCTCGGCGCAGGGCGGACTGGACTGGGTAAGTATCACCGAAGAATTGTTTGATTACGTTGGGCAACGCATCCAACAAACCGACACCGCGCTGTATGGTCGTGTCACCTATCAGATGATGGAAGCCTATTGGCCTACTGCCGCCGAACAACCCAACGCCAGCAAGCATGACCATGAACATTCCCGTTGGTATAAAAGTGCTCGCAAAGTGGTGTTATCGAAAACCTTGGCCGATAAGAATGAGGCCAACACAAAGATCATCCGCGACCATTTGAGCGATGAGATCGCCCAGTTAAAACGATCTGATGGAAGCGAAATCCTAGTGTTCGGCAGTCCCTCCGCCACGCATGCGCTGATGGCGGAAGATCTCATCGACGAGTATTGGATATTCATCCATCCCGTTTTACTTGGGCAAGGCATCCCCTTATTCAAGAACATCAGGGACAGAACCAAACTCCAGCTAATAACGAGTAAAACCTTTGCCTCGGGTGTGGTGTGTTTGCACTACGAAGTAACGCGTCATCCATAAATAAATTCGAATAGCGGAGCCCACTATGAACACACTCGATTCCAAACTCGATCTCTCATTCGAACGCATCGTGGATGTACCGAAGGAACTCATCTGGAAAGCGTGGACGACACCCGAACATCTCATGCCGTGGTTCTGCCCAGCGCCGTGGAGCGTAGTCGCGTGCGAGATCGACCTACGCCCCGGCGGTCGTTTCTACACCGTGATGCAATCGCCGGAAGGGAAGCAGTTTCCCGGTGATGGTTGCTACCTCGAAGTGGTCGAAAATCAGAAGCTGACTTGGACGAATGCGCTCCTGCAAGATTTCCGCCCCATCGCCGGTGTAGCGCAACCCGTACAAACCGTTGACTTCAAGTTCACTGCAAGCATCGCATTGCAATCACACGGCACGGGGACACGCTATACCGCCACGGTTCGCCATGCCGATGAAGCAGGCTGCAAACAGCATGCCGACATGGGTTTTCACGAGGGATGGAACATCGCACTCGACCAACTCATCGTCTATTCCAGGAAGATGTAATGCCTGCCACCGCACGAAATCTCGAAGACATCCCCAACATCGGCAGATCCATCGCGGGTGATCTGCGCTCGCTGGGCATCCACACGCCAGAAACACTCGCCACGCGCGATCCGCTCAAGACCTACCTCGCGCTGTCGGCTAACATGGGCAAACGTCACGATCCCTGCGTGCTGTACACCTTGATGGCGGCCAAGCACTTTCTGGAAAGTGGCGAATCCATCCCGTGGTGGAAGTTCACCGAACAAGGCAAACGATTACTTGCTGCACAAGCCAAGGTTCGAACCCAAACAGGAGAATAAATCCATCATGTTCACCAAAGCCACCTTCAGTTTCCTCGACGAACTTGCCGCCAATAACAACAAGGCGTGGTTCGAAGCCAACAAGCCACGTTATGAAGCACTGGTGCGCGAACCGGCATTCGACTTCATCGAAGCGATGGAACCTGCGCTCAAATCCTTCGCGCCCAAGTTCCGTGCAGAACCCAAGAAGGTGGGCGGCTCATTGATGCGCGTGTTCCGCGACACACGCTTCTCGCGCGACAAGACACCGTACAAGACCAACATCGGCATCCAGTTCCGCCACGCACTCGGTAAAGACATCCACGCACCCGGCTTCTACGTGCACATCGCCACCGACGAATGTTTCTTGGCAGTGGGCAGTTGGCATCCCGAAGCAGATCAACTCGGAAAATATCGCGACCTCATCGCGCAGAAACCGGAGAAATGGTTCGCCGCGCGCGACGATAAACAGTTCAGGTCGGAATGGGAGTTGTGGGGCGACACGCTGTCACGGCCACCACGCGGCTACGATATCAAGCATCCCGCCATCGAAGACATCAAACGCAAAGATTTCGTCGCCTTGACACCGCTGACACTCAAACAAGTCACCGGGAAAGGGTTGGTCGAGTTGGCTGAAAAACGCTTCGCCGAGGCGAAGCCGTTCATGAGATTTTTATGTGAAGCACTCGAAGTGCCGTATTGAAACCGGATAACGAGTTCAGCTTGCATTCGATTCAATAGCCGCACAGAATCCGGCTGCAGGTCCGCACTACAATTCGATTCCAACCACACAAGGAGAACGATCATGGCTAAAGGACAACAAAAAAAGAACAAAGAAGTGAAGAAACCCAAGAAGAAACCGACACCCGCAATCTAAACAAAAGACTTGGCCGTTAGCTGGCTGCTAGCGGCCAGGAGCGGACATTGGCCCTGTCCGTACTATTAATGCATATGCGGACAGGTGCGTCCGTCTAATAACTGTTAGGGCTCATCAGATTGGCGCTTCCATGATCGTAGTCTTCGACACAAACGTTTGGCTCTCCGAGCTTGGCCTTCGCTCAGGGGCAGGAGCCGCGACACGCTTCTACCTCAAACACCGAGGCGCACGGATCGCAATTCCGGAAGTCATTCGACTGGAGGTCGCACAGAACCTCACAAGTCGCCTAATGAAGCACATAGAGAGCATTCGCTCCGACTACAGTCAACTGCTGACGGCTTTCGGTACGCTACGGGAGGTTGTGCTCCCAGATGAAGCAGAGGTTCGTAAACGAATTCCAGAGCTATTTGCTTCAATGGAAGTAGAGCAAATAGACCTCCCATTTACGCTTGAGAGCGCTAGGAGTTCGTTCCTAAAGACAATCCACAAGCTGCCACCCAGTCACCAGAACCAGCAGTTCAAAGACGGTGTCTTGTGGGCCGACTGTGTCCATCTCTTATCCACCGACGAGGTAGTGCTCGTAACTGCGGACAAAGCTTTCTATCAAGACCAACTTTACTCGAAGGGTCTAGCCGCCTCTTTGCGAGAGGAAGTCCGAGGATGCCAACACACGATACGAGTCCTTCCTGCATTGGCCGATCTCCTAGAGTCTGTTCAAACGCGAATCACGGTCGACGGTGACATGCTCCAAGCAGCGTTCATCGAACAGCACCGAGTAAGTGTTGCCAGTTCTTCGGAGCGACATGGCTTCGCACTGGGCCAAAGAACGAATTTCACTTTCAACGTATTCGCAACCGAGAACCCGGCGGTTCTGTTCCTCGACTTTCAAATGGACATTCAATGCGATGACCTCCGAGCAGAAGGCAGAACAGACGCCGTGCTTCACCTCAAGGGCGACGGATCATACGTGCCTGCATCAGGAGAGTTTCGCAACCTACGCAATTTTGGAGAGCACTTGAGCTTCAGGCTGGCGGACGGGACTGTGAGCGAAATGCGAAACGTCGTGCTTCATGTTGATGGAATAGTTCTAGGTCACAGGGAAGTATCGAATGTCGTTCGCTACGCGCTTCCACAAGATGAGCCCTAACACGGCAATCAACACGGACGCTGCGCAATGAAGCCGTACAGCGCCGGTTATTTTGAACGTTGAATGTCCGTTATTGGGGCGGCTTTGGGTTAACAACCTACATCTGCATTCTCAACAAACAGATAAATGCTTGCAGGTACACGCCAGCCCCGCTCATTATCACTTTGATGACGTCGAAAGGTGCAACCATGCTCTTCAGCCCCATGATTCGCAGTACCTTCCTCATCATCTGCTCTCTCGTACTTTTCAGCGCCAACGCAGCAGAAAAGAAAGCGACGAAACCCATGAATGAGTTCAATCCGAAATCACTCAACTTCGAACGCCAGCTCATCGTCTTCGAAGGCGTCGATTGCGCGTACTGTCGCAAATTAAAAGCAGACGTTTTGGATAGTTGGAAATCCCCGGTAGCAGTATCCCGCACGCTGGGATTCAATCCGCCGTCTGGTTGGTCGCTCGAAAAACCTTTGTTCGCCACACCCACCATCGTGCTGTTCGTAAAAGGGAAAGAGGTATCTCGCTACACAGGCTACAACGGGGAGAAGGCACGTTTCTGGGAATGGCTGGGCTATCAACTGCTGACACCCGCGCAACAAAAGATCGCTTTCGAGCAAGGCACTGAGCGCGCTTTCACGGGTTCGAATCTGGATGAGAAACGTCCCGGCACTTTCGTCGATCCGATCACGGGTGTTGCGTTGTTTCGCAGCGACAGCAAATTCGAAAGTGGCACCGGTTGGCCCAGCTTCTTCACCCCGTTGCCGGGTTCCGTGACGACACACGAGGACATCAGCCACGGCATGAAACGGGTCGAGGTGAGAAGTGCCAGCTCGGGTATCCACCTCGGCCATGTATTCGATGACGGCCCGGCACCGACTTTCAAGCGTTATTGCATCAACGGGAACGTATTGAAGTTCGTTCCCGACGCTGGGAAATAATCAGGGGTTTGCAGGTGGCTTGCGCTGGAACAAAGCAGGAATCGCCGCCTTGGGTTTGCTCAACGCAGACACTTCGGGCTTCTTGAGTGGTGCAGCAGGCTCACTCATATTGGGAACATAAGGCTTATCAAACCACGGATCGTGGTGCGGCTTCTTCGGTGCGGGTGAGTGATATCCACGGCTCGGTTCGGTTCTCTCTGGACGTGCTGCACTCTCCGTACGTTCAGGGCGTGTCTCACGTTGTGGTCTGGCTGAATGTTGCGGTAAGTCAGCCTTCTCTTTTTTGATCTCAGTCTTGATGAGCTTTTCGATCTCGACCAGATACTTTTCTTCTTCCGGCGAAACTAACGATATCGCTGTACCACTCGCGCCTGCTCGGCCCGTACGCCCGATGCGGTGCACATAATCTTCCGCCGCGTGTGGTATCTCGTAATTGATGACCATCGGTAGATGGTCGATATCCAAACCGCGTGCAGCCACGTCGGTGGCGATCAGCACACTCACCTTGCCTTGCTTGAAAGAATCCAATGCTTGCATGCGTTCGAGCTGGCTCTTGTCACCGTGAATGGCATCAGCAGACACACCTTCGCGTTGTAGCTGGCGCGCCAAGCGGCTGGCAGTGAGTTTGGTCTTGGTGAACACGATGACTTGCTTGGCATCGTCGCCTTTCAATAGCTTCGCCAACAACTGATGTTTGTCTTCACTCGCAACCAGATAGACCTTCTGCGTGATGTTGTCGGCGGATGCATTGCTGCGCGCCACTTCGATCAGGGTCGGATAGTTCATGAACTCTTCCGACAATTTTTTGATCTCGTCGGAGAAGGTTGCGGAGAACATGAGGCTCTGACGCTGGCGCGGCAACAAGGCGAGGATGCGCTTCAGCGCAGGCATGAAGCCCATGTCCAACATGCGGTCGGCTTCGTCCAGCACCAGCATCTGCACGGTATTCAACAGCACGGTCTTTTGCTCGATGTGGTCGAGCAGACGTCCCGGTGTCGCCACCAATATCTCTACACCCGTCTTCAGATGCGGCGTCTGCGTCTTGATGTCCACGCCGCCGTACACCACCAGCGAACGCAGGTGGGTGTATTTCGCATAAGCCCTGACACTCTCTTCGACTTGAACCGCCAATTCGCGTGTAGGCACCAGAATCAGTGCGCGCACCGGATGCTTGGCCGGAGAGGTGCTGGCACTGGCGTGCGGCATCAACTTTTGCAACATGGGAAGCGCAAAGGCGGCCGTCTTGCCCGTACCCGTCTGCGCCCCCGCCATCAGGTCGTTGCCTTCCAGTACCAAAGGGATGGCTTGCGCCTGGATCGGCGTGGGCGTGGTGTAACCGGACTCGGTAAGCGCCTTGAGGATTTGCGGGGCGAGCTTCAGGTCGGCAAAACTGACTGTGTTCAATGTAGGGTTCTCTTAGTTAGGGCTGCGTTCAAAGTGCGCGCATTATACGCCCCCTGCGTTCCAGCTCGCCGAATGTAGTCTTGGTGGTTACCTGCGAAGCGCTATACGGAAAACAACACCCGCAATGACGAACCACACCGCAGTACGCATACTCATGGCAATCAGCGTGCGTTGCTCGTAAGCACCACCGGAGTTGATGTGCATGCCGAAGGCGGCGAATGTGATTGCGATGGCGGCGGCAATTGCCACAGCTAGCCAAACCGCCCATCGTTGCTGCAACCACAATCCGACACCGGCAGCGATGTAGGCAAAGCCCGATAAGAAATTGAACCAAAGGACGAATGGCACATAGTTTCCGGCCGCAGCAACTGCCGCTTCATCTCCTAGCAACACTGCGCCCCCCTCCTTGATCGTCATCAAGCCGAATAGGATCGCCACGATAGCGAGTGAGCTTATCAGCCAGCCTCTGGGTTGTTTGAGTGTAGTCATGTTTATGTCTCCTTGGGTTATTTGGTTTCTTCAACGAAGCGATACATTTCGTGGCAGGCGATGCAGTTATTCATTGCCATGCTCAATTTTTTGACGACGAGACTACTATCCTTCGACTTTGCGGCCTCGACAGCGATGTCGTCGAATTTCCTGCGCGTATCAAAACCCAGCGCCTTCATCTCAACCGGGATCTTTCTGAATAATGATCCCGGTGTGTCGGCTTCGGCTTGCATACCAGATGCTTGGGCAGACTTGATGACGGCATCAAAATCCTTCTCTGATGCGGCCGCCAAAATGCCTTGCGAACTTTGCAGCCAGACGCGCATCTCCAGCAACAAGGTATTGCGTTCGTCCTTGCTCAGCATCACTGCCTGCCGGCCATCGTCAGAGGGTTGCACATTGCCGACTGTGAATTTGTAGCCCAATGCAGCAACGACAATGGCCAGCACGGCAACCAAAATCCAACTCAATTTGCAATTTTTCATATTGTTTTCTCCCTAAATGATGATTTATCAATAGCCGATTTACTTGCCTGGCGCGCCATAGAAATGTTCAACAAACTTGCCACGAAAGGTCTGGTGGCAATTCAAACAAGTGGTTTGTACTTGCTGAAAAGCCGCGATGACTTTTTGCCCGTCTTTCTCATTGGCCGCATGCAGTAAATCGTGTGCAGCTTCATGCGTTTTCCCATCTAGCGCTTTGAACTTTGACATCTCCGGCCCCATGAATTTCATGATGCGCATCTTTTCAGAAACGGGTGGCTGCGGATGTTCCGCGATGTGCGGAGCCGTCTTGGCAACCAACTCCCAGTCTTCACGCGAGATACCATCGGTGATGACCTGCATATTCCTACCCAGCTCCTGCATTACTTTTTGCAGCTCCAATGGTTCTGCGGCTTGGGCATGAGTTATGGACAATGCAAAGGTGATAAGGGATGCGACTAAGATCGATTGCTTCTTCATGGTGACTCCTTGTGTGGGTTGATGGTCAACTACGTGTTTTGACGCCGTTTAAAAAGATCGGGAAAGTTTTTTCTGCTTGTTGCTGAGGGGCGTGTTTTCCGCCAAAGATTGATGACTGCATGACCAAGCCCTGAATCATGCCGATGTAGAGCACCGCCGCGCTTTGGCTATCGAGATCAGCCGATACCAGAGATTGTGACTTGGCCTCTTCCAGCAAACCTGCGACTTTGGCCTCGTAACCAGAGATGATGCCCTCGATGAGTTGACGCAACTTTCCGTTCTTCTTGTGCAACAACTCGGAGAACAGCAAACGAGGTATCGCCGGATGTTTGCTGATGAACGTGATGTGCGCAAAGAACATGCGCTCAATGGCATTCAATGGGTCGGTCGCATCAGCCGCCGCTTTGTCCAACACTTTCATCAGGCGTTCGCGCACCCAAACGATGACGGCGAACCAGATGTCGTCCTTGGTCGCAAAGTGCCTAAAGATCGCGCCTTGTGTGAGGTTCATGGCATCGGCCATATCTTGTGTGGTGACACTGTCCACCCCCTTGTCAGCAGCCAGTTCCACCGCCACTCGGATGATCTCGCCTTGCCGTTCTTCCGAACTCAACCTCTTTTTTACTATTTCTTGATTCAATTTTTCTCTCCTTCGAATAAAGCGTTAAACATGTCTGCCTTCGCCCGCTTCCTCATAGGTGCGCCCATCCCGAATGTGATAGATGCGCTTGAACGTGGGGATGATCTTCTCGTCATGAGTCACCACGATGATGGCGGTCTGATATTGCTCCGCCATCTGATTGAGGATGCGCACCACGTTGAGCGCGCGTTCACTATCCAGCGGCGCAGTCGGTTCATCGGCGAGAATGACGGGCGGATGATTAGCCAGTGCGCGTGCGATAGAAACGCGCTGCTGCTCGCCGCCCGATAGTTGCGAAACAGCCGCTTTGGAACGGTGACCCACATCCAGTGCCGCTAACAATTCTTGTGCGCGCATACGTGAATCGGCATTCGACACACCTGCCAACATCGGCAGCAAGGCCACGTTGTCGGTGACATCCAAGAATGGAATGAGATAAGGTGCTTGGAAGATGAAGCCGATGCGGTCACGGCGCAGCGTGCGCAAATCGTCGATCTTCCATGCCTCGTCGTAGATGGTTTGCCCGCCCAACGTCATGCGACCCGCAGTAGGTTCGATGACCGCGCCCAAGCATTTGAGCAGCGTACTTTTGCCGGAACCGCTGGGGCCAACCAGCCCCACCACTTCCCCCGGCCAGATGGTCATGTCCACGCCTTTGAGCGCATCCACAGCAGTTTCGCCGTCGCCGTAGCGCTTCTTTAGATTCTCGATATGAATGGCAGGCTCGCGCATGTTCACCCTCCAATCGCCGTGGCGGGATCAATGCGCAATGCCGCGCGGATGGCGAAGACGCTGGCCAGCGCGCACATGATCATCACTAGAAAGAATCCCAATACAGCGTCACCTGACAGCAGCAGCACGTATTTGGGGAACAGCGGCGCCCATAGCGTCGCCGACAACTTTCCCACCAAGAACCCGATCAAACCCAAGCCCAATGCTTGCTGCAAAATCATGCCGCTGATGGTGCGGTTGGTCGCTCCGATCAACTTGAGCACCGCGATCTCGCGCACCTTGTTCATCGTCATCGTGAAAATGATAAAGGCGACGATGGCCGCGCTGACGATGGCAAGGATTACCAGAAACATGAATATCTGTTTGGATGATGTGGCGATCAGACGCGCCACCAGAATCTCGTCCATCTGATCTTTGGAATAAGCTTGCAGGTGTTTCCAACGCACGATCTGTTCGGATACTGCCTCTTCACTACCAGATACAGTTCTCACTAACACCGCATTCACGAAGCGGCTGGAGGTCTGACTGGCTTGTATCGCCTCCAACAATCCGGGAACACCCGGACGATTGAAGGCAGGATTCGCCGCAGTGCGTGAGCGCTCGTTGATGAGTGCATCGTTGTCTTTGAGGAACTGTACTTCCTGCGCGTCTTTGAGCGGAATGAAGATCATCGGATCACCGCTGGAAGACACCATGCGCCGTGTCAAACCGACCTAGTGCGGCTGCGTGATCGGACGGCCCGCAACAAGATACGCAGGCTCACCCGGCTTGCCCGTTTCATACCCCACCAGCATTACGCGGATGTCTTTGCGGTTGTGGCGGACCTGCATGGTCAGGTAAGTCACGTTGCCCGCTTCCTGTATGCCCGGCATCCCCAACAGATCATTGGCTACATCATCATGCACGCTGGAAGGTTCGGCATAAGGCCCCAAGGTGTCCTGTTGCACCACCCACAGATCTGCTCCCGCATTCTCGATCAGCACCCGCGCATCATCCACCATGCCGCGATAGACGCCCGCCATGGTCAGCGTCACACCGATGAGCAGCCCGAGACCGACACCGGTGAAAACGAATTTCCCCCAGCCATGCAGAATGTCGCGGCTCGCCAGATTGATCACGGCCTAGCCTTTCACCAGCGCAGCTACGACTTTGACTTTGAGTCCCTCGCGCAAAGCCTGTTGGCTATACACGACCACCTCCACGTCATCGATTAGACCATCCAGTATTTGGGTGCGTCCTTCCATCGTGGCGAGACCAATCTTGACGGGCTTGAACTGAACCTTGCCATCCTGCAAGACCCATACGCCGGTCTGTTTGTCCACGCGTTTGACCGCGGCACTCGGAATACTGCGCGTGTTGTTCAAATCGGGAAGTTTGAAGGTGACTTCTGCGTATTCGCCGATGCTGGCACTGGAAGTTTTGAATGAAACGTTGACGATGCGCTCCTCGGTCACTGCATCGCTCACCATATCGATTCGTGCGACCTTGCCCAGGACAGTTGTGTGCGGCTGCGAGCGCAATACAATCTCTGCCGCTTGTCCAACACGGACTGGCCCCGCTTGTTGCTGGGCGATGCGTGTCTCGACCCACAGACTGTCCGGATCAATGACCTGAAGCGCGACCTGCCCACCCACCACGGTGCTGCCCGGTTCAACGAACCTGGCAACCACCACACCGTTGATCGGACTGATTAACTTGGTCTGCGCACGCGCCTTGCCGATACCGCGCATGTCGGCTTGAGCGCGGGCATGTTCTTCGCGGGACACCGCCAGATTAGCAAAGGCCGCCGTCAATGCAGAGCTGCCCGAATTTTTCTCATGCAGTTTTGCATCCAGCATTTCCTGACTGACGAAGCCGCCGATCCGCAACTCTTCATAACGGATGACGGTCGCAGAGATCGTCTTGAGGCGGCTTTGGGCTTCACTTATTTGAGCCTCCGCCGCTTGGATTGCATTGGCCGTTTTCTCAACTATGCGCTGGCTTCCCGCTAGCTTGTCATCCAGATCGACGGGGTCCATCTCGGCCAGCACCTGCCCGGCCAGCACACTATCGCCCTGATCCACCAGCACGCTTTTCACCCGGCTCGTCATAGTGGGCGCTAGGCTGTAACTGTGCCTGGCCTTGAGCGTACCGATACCAAATACAGCGTTGGAAAGCGTGCCGACTTGAACCTTTTCCACCGTGACCTTGACTGCCGACAACGGGCCTTGGGTAAGGATTACCCATGCAAAAACAACAAGTAAACCGACACCAACCAACAGTAATTTTATTTTTTTCGCGGACACGAATCGCCACCAAGTTAGTAATTGATTGCTATCTTAATGGCGATCCGGAGGGAATGCAACTACGGTTTCAGGAAAGTCCTCACCCCATCACCTCAGCCCGGCTGCCCATCCGCACGCGGACGCCAGTAGGCTGGCAGGTAGCGCAACACCCAGGGCGAGAAGCAGGCCAGCCAGCCCAACGCCGATACGAGGTACCACACATAACCGCTTTGCAGCGGCAACACATCCGCCAGCACGCGCACCAGCGCGACCAGTTGCATCCCCGCGAACATGAGTTTGATGGAAGTGTCGATGTTGAAGGGCAGACCGGAGTGCCCGAGCGTCACGCGCGTCCCCATGCCGATCATCAGGGTGGCATAACAGCCGATGGTGAGCGCATGCAAAGGTGCGAAGCCCCATATCGATGCTGCTCCGTGACTGGAAAACAACATGAAACTCTGCACGGCGTACAGCAACATGGCGATACCCATCCACGCGAAACCCACATGCAACACCGCCAGCAACGGGTTGCCCAAGCTACGGCGGAAGCCCCACAGATAACTGAGGTACAGCGCCGCTGCCGCCAGTGGTGCATCCACCAACCACAAGCATTGCGTCGCTCCCGCAAAGGCCAGCAGCCCATGTGCAAGGCTGGCCGCCAGCATCGTCCACCACGGCCAGAACGGACGCGGCACATTGGGTTGCGACAAGGCATTGCTGGTGAAGAAAGGGATCATGCGGTGCGCGACACTGGCGAACAGCGGCATCAGGAAGAACCATAATCCGTTCTGAATAGAAAAATTCAAGAATGCGTACTCGTCTGAGAGCAACCAGCCCAGGTAACTCGCCAGACCGCACCATCCCATCGCAAGTGCGATGGACAATACGATGGGATGACGTTTATCGCCGGGGCGCGTATCCAGCAACACTCGCACCAAGGCATAGAGCGCGATTCCCCATCCAGCCAAGGCACAAGCGACTGCCGCAAGCAAGATCGTGGCACTGAAGATCAAGCCCACATAAAAACCCACAGCACCGAGGAACATCAAACCGAATGCGGGAACATAGCGTTTGGAGGGAATCTCTTTACCTGCCATCCAACGTGGAAAAGTCGTCATCAAAAAACCGAACATGAAGAACGGCAACAGACTGTAGATCATGAGATAAACATGTGCGGCGCTGGGTGCGACAGTCCAACTGACAGGCTGGCCGACGATGCCATAGCGCGACGCTAACTCCAGCGTCCACCACAACATGACGGCAAGGCTTTGAATTGCGCCGCCGAAGAACATGACGCGATGGGGTGCAGCGGTAAAGTTTTTTAGCATAGTGTGTTTATTGGTATGTTGCAGGAAGCACGCATGACTTCATGCGTGTCGTTATCAGAAAGAGAAATCCAATTCGGCTGTGAGATTGCGCCTAGGAAGCAAGAAGTAAGAATACGCTTTTGTATCCAGTAGATTATTGATTGCTACCGAACCTTTCACCACCTTGGTAAAGGCATAACCGATCTTGGCATTCACCATGGTGTGCGCGTCGTAGCTTCCCGGCACGCCCTCCACCACATCGGTGTTCTGCGCGTTCCAGAAAATGTGACTCACATAACGCGCATTCAAACTGCCCGACCAATCGCCACGCTGTGCCGTCACACCGATACCGATGATGTTTCGGGGGGCATCTGTCAGACGCTTACCCACACTTAATGGGTCGGCGGCGTTCTCCAAGATGCGTGAATCGATGTAGGCGTAGTTGGCATCCACCGCCAACCAGCTTGTCAACTGGTGTGATGCCCCCAGTTCTGCACCACGCACTCTCGCCTTACCCGCGTTGATGCGTTGCGATAGAAGCGGTGCAACGGTAGTGACTTGCTTCACATAGATCAGATTGCTGAGTCGTGTCTCGTAAACAGTCGCCGTCAACTTGATCGCTGCGCTGGCACGCCACTCCCCGCCCACCTCCAACGTATCCGCCCGCTCCGGTTGCAGGTTGGGGTCACCCGTAGTCGTCCTGCCCCGGCTGGTCGATGAGCTGTATAAATCCTGATTGGTTGGAGCACGGAATGATCTGCCGAATGAGGTACGCAATACCAATGCTTCGATAGGCTTGTAGGTCGCCGACACTTTGGGACTGAACGCAGCGACATGGCGTTCTGCATAACTTGTGCTACTCACCGGAGTGATGACGAAGTTATCACCTTGAGCTCGCCAATCATCCCAGCGTCCGCCCACATAGACCTTCAATGCTTCTGTCGCACTGAATTCGTCCTGTACAAAAACGGAGGTCGTGCTCGAGTGACCGTTATAGCCACTGCTCAGCGCCGTCTTGGTGGCCGGATCACGCCAGTTGGAGAGCGTGTAGATTTTCTGATTCACGACATCTTTGTGGAACGCCAATCCGGTGACCATGAAATGTGCATCGCTCAACGGAAAGCTCAACTGTGCTGTGCCATCGATACCGCTGTTGGGTGTATCAGACCATGACCCCGTGCCGCTATTCCAAAGAGCCGTTGCTCCTGCTGCGGAAAAATCATAGGCACGATCAATCCTGGCGAGGTCTACTTTCAACAGATAGTCACTGCCGATGCTGCCGTCGTAGCCGATGAAATAGCGTGTCGATGCCTCGTGCAGCGGTAGCGATGAGAATGGTGCGAAGTCAGAGTTCGCCCACACGACGCGCTGCCCGTTGATACCCAGCGTTCCGCTGGTCACAGACGCACCCGTCGCTGCGTTGCTGAGATAGGAATTGAACTGGGTGTAGCCCACCCTGGTTTCCTGATGATTGATTCCGGCGAATATCTTGTCGCGGGAATTCAAGTCATAGAACAGTTTGGCGGTGGCATTGGTGGCATGCCACGGCGTCTTGCCCAGATCTCCGACCAGATAGGTTGGAACACCTTCCCGCGTGGTGATCGCCTGCGCACCCGTGACAGGTGTACCCGCCACGCCGGCGGCCGATGCCTTGACGATGAAATCGTTCACATAGCTATCGCGTATTTGACGACCGATCCCACCCGCGAAACCCAGCCCATTTTTCATCTTGTCGCGAAAATAGAGGCTGGCATCCTCTCCGCTGGCATCACCCCAACCCTTCTTGACCTTGGCCGTCAGTTCGTGCGTGTCCGGCTGCTTGGTGATGATGTTGACCACACCGCCGATGGCATTGCTACCGTACAAGGAAGAGAACGCGCCCGGCACCACCTCGACGCGCTCGATATCCTCCATGAAAGGCGTGCGCCAATTCACCTTCCCAGTGGCGGCATCTTGTATAGGCTGTCCATCTAACAAAACGAGCGTCCTCGTCTGATCTATGCCGCGCAGGGACATGCCGCTGGTACCCACCGTGCCTTGCGACTGCCCCAGCGCACCACCGCGCAGATAGAGGCTGGGCACTTGATCCAGCGCATCGCCCAAGCGGGATGCATTCTTATTCTGTATGTCGCTTGCTTTGACCACCGTCACAGCGGCAGGCGCATCCGAAGCCGTCACACCCGTTCGGGTGGCAGTCACAACTACCTCATCTAACGATAATTGCTTGCCGTCTTCTTCTGCCAACGCCGCCACGGGCGCAATCGCAATAAACGACAATAGGAATAATTTTGGAGTGGTGCTTGATTTAGTTTTCATCATTTTCTTGTGCAAAAAACCTGCTCCTTCCCCCATGCAGGGGGAAGGTTGGGATGGGGGTAGAGTCGCGAAACATCCCCATTTCTACCCCCTCCCTAGCCCTCCCCCTGCATGGGGGAGGGGATCGGCGGTTAATAAATATCCTCTTGCGTGTTCCAGATATTGAACTTGCCCGTCGGTGTGATGAGACGTGGATCTTTGATGACCGCCTTCACTTTGCGTGTCTTGTCATCCATGATCACGATGGCTGATTGCTCCGTCTTGCCTGCCCACAGCGAGAACCATACTTCATCACCGGCCATGTTGTACTCGGCATGCACGACACGTTTCACCGCTTTACTCTCTGGCAAGCCAGATAGTTTGACGAGGTTGATCACTTCTGGTTTCTTATCCAGATTCTTGATGTCGTACACCGTCACCGATTGCGATACGTCCTTGTCCGGATTCAACGGCGCATCTGCCCACAGGTTCTTGGATTTGGGATGCGTCTTCACGAACAGCGAACCGCCGCCGTGATTCTGCAATTCCTGTACTACTTTCCAAGCTTGCTTTGGATGTTTGACGGGATCAGTACCGATCAAGGTGATGACATCTGACCCTAGATGGGATGTCGCCCACACCGGACCGAACTTCGGATGCACGAAGTTAGCGCCACGACCTGGATGCGGCTTAGGCTGCGTCTCGACCAAGGCAGCCAGCTTGCCCAACTTGGTATCCACTACCGCCACCTTGTTGGAAGCATTCGCAGCCACGAGGAAATAGCGCTTGGTCGAATCCCATCCGCCGTCATGCAAAAACTTGGCAGACTCGATGGTGGTGGTCTTCAAGTTCTTGATATCGGAATAATCCACCAACTGGATCATGCCTGTCTCTTTGAGGTTGATGACCCACTCTGGTTTGTGCGGCGACGCCACGATGGAAGCGACACGTGGCTCAGGATGGTACTCGCCATCTACCGTCATACCGCGCGAGGAGACGATCTTCAGCGGCTTGAGCGTATCCCCTTCGGTGATGACGTATTGAGGCGGCCAGTACGATCCCGCGACCGCGTATTTATCTTCAAAGCCTTTGAACTTGGAAGTCTCCACGGAACGTGCCTCGATACCGACCTTGAGTGTCGCCACCACGGTAGGTTGCTCAAACCACATGTCGATCAGATCCAACTTGCCATCACGCCCGATCACATATACATATCGCCCTGATGCCGAAACACGCGAGATATGCACGGCGTAACCTGTTTTGACGATACCCCATATCTGTTTGGTATCGCCATCGATCAGCGCCACTTCACCCGCATCGCGCAAAGTCACCGAGAACACGTTCTTCAGATTGACCTTGTTCATCTTCTTCTTGGGGCGATCTGCTGGCTTGATGACGAGTTTCCAACTCTCCGTCATCTCCTTCATTCCCCACTCGGGAGGCACAGGCGGTTCTTGTTGCAGGTAGCGCGCCATCAGATCGACTTCTGACTCAGTGAAATCACCCGAGGTCAGGAAGTTGGGCATGCCGCCGGGTGAGCCATAACCGATGAAGGCTTTCAGATATTCCGTCCCCTGTCCGAGCGTCGTGCTAGGCGTGAGCGCTTTACCTGTCGCACCTTTACGCAACACACCGTGGCAACCCGCACAACGTTCGAAATAGAGCTGGCGTGCTTGATCGAACTCCGCTTGTGTCATCTTGGGTGCATCGGCATTGGCGTTCTTATGCATGATCACCGCACCGACTGGCGAAGTGCCTGCATGGTGCGCTCCTACTTCAGGCGCGACACGTGAGGCTTCAGCCGCATAGGCTGCAAATGGCAACGCAGCCAAGACGGCCAGCACTGTTAGTGTTCTTTGAAAATTTGTCTTCATCATCATCTCCTCATTTTGAAAAGCGGATCACAGATACGACATTCCTATTTCGCAGAAAAAAGCCCACCTGAAAAACCTCCAGGTGGGCTATCAACTTTCTTTCTAGATCAATTCTCCGACACTTCCGGCTGCATGGCGCGGCTCTCGCCCTTGCCGATGGTCAGCAAGTCCCACACCAACAAGATGAATCCGACCAGGAACATCACGCCGAACGCTTCGCGCCACCACATACCTTGCACGAACCAAGGATGTATCTGTGCTGCGAAATATCCCATCCAAGTCGAGCCTTCGATGGCACGTTCGATCTGGGATTGGACGTAACCGGAGACCAGCATCGATACCGTCATGCCGATCATGCCGAGGTTGAGCAGACCCAACGCCCACTTCCACTTCCAGCCGTTGCCCGGCAGGTCACCCGACATCCACACCCCGCTGCGCCAACGTTGCACACCAAGATAGAACATGGCAATGATGATAGTGGCGTAGGCACCGAAGAACGCGAGGTGACCGTGCGATGCCGACCATTGTGTGCCGTGTGTGTAGAGGTTGATCTGCGGCAAGGTGTGCATGAAACCCCACACGCCCGCACCGAAGAAGTTTAGAGGTTGATCTGCGGCAAGGTGTGCATGAAACCCCACACGCCCGCACCGAAGAAGTTACCGAAGGCGTGGGCGATCAACCAAGCCATGGCTGGATGGTTGTTGTTCTTGGCATGGCGCGCACCTGCATCGAACACAGCATGCACTACCATCGCCACCAGCGGGATAGGCTCTAGAGCCGAGAAGAATCCGCCGATGCTGAACCAGTATTCAGGTGTGCCGATCCAGAAATAGTGGTGGCCCAACCCCAGGATGCCGGAACCGAACATCAAGGCGACTTCGATATATAACCATGTCTCGACGATCTTGCGACTCACGCCCAACACCTTCATAAGACCGTAAGCCATGATGCAGGCAACCATCACTTCCCAAGTCGCTTCGACCCACAAGTGGATCACCCACCACCACCAATATTGGTCGATGGAGATGTTGGTGGTGTAGAACATACCGGCCAGATAGATACCGAACAAAGCCAACATATCCAGT
>VBWD01000053.1 GCA_006218055.1 Gallionellaceae bacterium | reverse complement strand
GCAGTCAAGAAGCGTGAAGAAGTTCACCGCATGGCTGATGCTAACAAGGCGTTCTCGCACTTCCGTTTCTAATAAGAATATTCATTTAGGTAATTTATCGTGGCACGCAAAACACCAATCGACCGCTATCGCAACATCGGCATCAGTGCGCACATTGATGCGGGTAAGACAACCACCACCGAGCGCATCCTGTTCTATACCGGTGTGAGCCATAAGATCGGTGAGGTGCATGACGGCGCGGCCACGATGGACTGGATGGAGCAAGAGCAGGAGCGCGGCATCACCATCACTTCCGCTGCAACGACATGCTTCTGGAAAGGCATGGACAATTCCTACCCGGAGCATCGTTTCAACATCATCGATACGCCGGGACACGTCGACTTCACGATTGAAGTTGAGCGTTCGATGCGCGTGTTGGATGGCGCTTGTATGGTGTATTGCGCAGTAGGTGGTGTGCAGCCTCAGTCCGAGACGGTTTGGCGTCAGGCTAACAAGTACAAAGTTCCACGTTTGGCGTTCGTCAACAAGATGGACCGTACTGGCGCGAACTTCTTCAAGGTCGTCACCCAGATGCAAACACGTCTGCGCGCGAACCCAGTTCCGTTGGTCATTCCTATCGGCGCAGAAGAAGGCTTTACCGGTGTAGTGGATCTGATCAAGATGCGCGCGATCATCTGGGATGAAGCTTCCCAAGGTATGAAGTTCGAGTACCAAGAGATCCCGGCTGATCTGGTGGCGACTGCGAATGAGTGGCGCGGCAAACTGGTTGAGACGGCTGCTGAAGCCTCCGAGGATTTGATGAATCAATACCTCGAAAATGGCGAATTGACCGAAGAGCAAATTATTCTTGGTATCCGCACGCGTACCATCGCTTGCGAGATCCAGCCAATGTTGTGCGGCTCTGCGTTCAAGAACAAGGGTGTTCAACGTATGTTGGACGCGGTCATCATGTTCTTGCCGTCACCAGTGGATATCCCTGATGTGACTGGTATGACCGAAGAAGGTGAGCCCATCACTCGTAAAGCGGATGACAGCGAGAGTTTCTCCGCGCTGGCATTCAAGCTGATGACGGATCCGTTCGTGGGTCAATTGACTTTCGTGCGCGTTTATTCTGGTGTGCTGAAAAAAGGCGATACGGTTTATAACCCCGTTCGCGGCAAGAAAGAGCGTATCGGTCGTATCGTGCAGATGCACGCGAACGATCGTTTGGAAGTCGATGAGATTTTGGCGGGCGACATCGCTGCTTGTATCGGTTTGAAAGATGTCACCACCGGCGAATCGCTGTGTGACGTGAACAAGCCGATCATCCTTGAGCGCATGATATTCCCTGAGCCGGTCATCCACGTTGCGGTTGAGCCAAAGACCAAGGTTGACCAAGAGAAGATGGGTATCGCGTTGGGTCGCTTGGCGGCTGAAGATCCTTCATTCCGCATTCGTACGGATGAAGAATCTGGTCAGACCATCATGTCCGGCATGGGCGAATTGCATCTGGAAATTCTGGTTGATCGCATGAAGCGCGAATTCGGCGTTGAGGCAAACGTAGGTGCACCCCAGGTGGCTTATCGCGAAGCAATCCGCAAGCCGGTTGAAGTGGAAGGCAAGTACGCCAAGCAAACCGGTGGTCGTGGTCAATTCGGTCACGTGTGGATCAAGATGGAGCCGAATGAAACGGGCAAGGGCTTCGAGTTCATTGACGCGATCAAGGGCGGTACCGTTCCGCGCGAATTCATCCCGGCAGTTGAAAAGGGTTTGCGCGAGTCATTGCCTAGCGGCGTGTTGGCGGGCTTCCCAGTTGTAGATGTGAAGGTCACATTGTTCGATGGCTCTTACCATGATGTTGACTCCAACGAAAACGCCTTCAAGATGGCTGCTTCGATGGCATTCAAGGATGGTATGCGCAAGGCTAGTCCTGTGTTGCTGGAGCCGATGATGTCGGTCGAGGTGGAGACGCCAGAAGACTACACCGGAACTGTGATGGGCGATCTGTCATCACGTCGCGGCATGGTCCAAGGTATGGACGATATGATCGGTGGTGGCAAGACCGTCAAGGCGGAGGTTCCTTTGTCCGAGATGTTCGGTTACTCGACTTCGTTGCGTTCAGCGACCCAAGGTCGTGCGACGTACACCATGGAGTTCAAGCACTACACTGAAGCACCCAAGAGCGTCGCTGAAGCGATCATGAGCAACAAGAAATAATTAACGAATTTAAGACTAGTCGGAGAAATAAATCATGGCAAAGAGCAAATTTGAACGTACCAAACCACACGTAAACGTAGGCACGA
>VBWD01000032.1 GCA_006218055.1 Gallionellaceae bacterium | reverse complement strand
CACAATAGGCATAAGGGATAGACAGGATTAAACCTCCACGAAATGTCACTTAGCTCACTTTTCCTGCTTATCGATGCATTTGAACTTCAGAGACGCCTCAGAAAACTCGTCTATGATTCCTTCTTGAATTGTTTTCTCAGAAATCACCTCAAGCCGTTGCCCCGCTCTCCTGCAAAATCGACTTGCTTCTTGATAGGCGTCGATTCTCAGACTACCTGCGGATGCGAATCCATACCCCCCCGATACGATAACGATATAAGCATCTTTACCGTTTGTGATGACTCCTGAATGCGTAGCACATCCTGACAAAAACATTGACAACAAAATTATCAGCTTCATCTTAGCTCTCTCTTAAATATAATTAATCATCAACAACGGCTCATAAACAAAAACTAACATTTCTGCACTGGTGACTCCGCGCGACATAACAAAAATCTAGCCAAGGTTATTACAAATCCCACCTTTAGACACCTATCAGAACTACTAGGTGAATCGGCTTGTTCGATGAGCCTGCCTCTTTAAACTGCATGCGATCTTGAGTGCTTCAACTGTGAGGTGTTGTTGCGGGACATCTTGTGAGAAGCCCCGCTTTTTCATCTCTCTGCCTACCTGTCGCTACACCCCCACCGATTGTCTTTGCTGCGTCTGAGTATCCAGCACGTTCTGAGTGGCTGCTGATCCGTTTGCCAGCAGGCTGTTGATGCTCTCCTGAGAGAAAGCGCTGCCATCCAGTGCGCTGTCATGGGTATCTTCCAGATGGGCAGCCACGAGGCTGTTGGTGGCGTTCCAGTGTTGGAAGGTGGTGCCCGTACCGCAGGCTTGATCAAAGGCGTTGACCACGGCAGTGAAGTCGAAATAGTCAACGGTCTGACCGCAGTCTTGGTGGCCTGATTTCCGGTCGAAGTCGGCTACAGCGTTGTTGATAATTTCGAGGTTGAGCACGCTCTTGTAGTTGGCACCGGTGTCGTACCAGTTTCTAAAGGTGATCTGCTCGGTGGCCTGTCCGGCTGTGTGCCCGACTTCTAGGATGAGGTCGTTGCCTTGTTTGGAGAGGGCGATGTCGCTCGTCTGGATGCCGCCTGCCAGCACCACGGTGTTGTCTGTACCAACGCCGCCATAGACGGTGTCTCGCCCATCGCCCCGCTGGAAAACGACGGTGTCGGCTCCGTTGCCGGTGTGGATGATGTCGTTCACCGTGCTGCTGACGATAATTTCGTTCTGGTTGGTGTCGACGGGTGCCACGTTGTCATCGTGGTGCTGGTCGTGATGATCCTTGCCCGTGCTTAAGTTGAAGACTTGCGAAACGCTGGCGCCGGCCTGATCGGTAGCGGTGAGCAGGATGTCCAAGTTATCGTTGCCTTCCACCTTGCCGCTGAAGCTGCGGGTGGTGGCGTCGAATTTGAGCCAGTCCGGCAGTGTGTCGCCGTCGGCTAGTGTGGCGCTGTAGCTGAGGCTGTCACCATGAACGATGTCCCAGTCGTCGAAGGTGTTGGCCGGTACGACGATGTTGAAGCGGTGGTCTTCTTCGATATGCTGGTCGGCCAAGTGGTTGCTGACGATGGGGGCATCGTTGACATTTTGCACGTCGAGCGCAAAGGTGTCGGTGGCGCTGAGGCCGCCAGTGTCGGTGGCTCTGACGGAGACGTTAAGTACGCCCACATCCCAGTTCGACGGAATGCCGCTGAAGGTGAGGGTTGCCGCATCGAACTTGAGCCAGCTTGGCAGCACCGAGCCATCGGCCATCGTGGCGTGATAGGTGAGTACGTCGCCCTGATCAATGTCGGTGAAGGTGGTGGACGGGACGGTGAAGCTGAACGGCACGTCTTCAATGGTGTGCTGGTCGGCGATGGCAGAGGCAACGACGGGGGCGTCGTTGGTGCCGGTGATGGTGACGGTCAGCGTGGATGGAGTCACTGCAATGCCATCGGTGGCTTGGTAGGCAAAAGTCTCCGTAACCACTTGACCTTGTGCCAACGATTGAACACCGAGAGAAGCGTTGTCGAGTGCATAGGTGTAACTACCATCGGTCTGCAAGGTGAGTTGACCAAACTGGCCAACGAAGACTCCTGCGTTCGCAACCGTGAGCACCGTGCCTTGATCGACATCGCTATCATTCATCAACACGTTGCCTGTTGCAGTGACACTCATATCTTCCTGTACCGCAGCGGCATCTACTGTCGTTACGGGAGCATCGTTTGTTCCCGTGATCGTAACGGTCAATGTGGATGGCGTGGAGGTGATGCCGTCGGTCGCCTGATACTCGAAGGTCTCCGTAACCACTGTCCAAGGCATAGCTGTAGCTGCCGTCGGCATTGAGCGTGAGTTGCCCAAACTGTCCGACGAAGACTCCTGCGTTTGCAACACTGAGTACCGTGCCTTGATCGACATCGCTATCGTTGGTCAGCACGTTGCCTGTTGCGGTGATGCTGAGGTCTTCTTGCACTGCCGCCGTATCAACAGTTGTCACTGGCGCATCGTTCGTGCCGGTAATCGTAACGGTGAGCGTGGATGGTGTTGAAGTGATGCCGTCGGTGGCTTGGTAGGCGAACGTCTCCGTAACCACTTGGCCTTGTGCCAGCGATTGAACTCCGAGAGAAGCATTGTCCAAGGCATAGCTGTAGCTGCCGTCGGCTGTCCAAGGCATAGCTGTAGCTGCCGTCGGCATTGAGCGTGAGTTGCCCAAACTGTCCGGCGAATACGCCTGCATTGGCAACTGTCAGAACCGTGCCTTGATCGACATCGCTATCGTTCGCAAGCACGTTGCCTGTTGCGGTGATGCTCAGGTCTTCTTGTACCGAAGCGGTGTCCACTGTCGTCACTGGCGCGTCGTTGGTGCCGGTGATCGTAACGGTGAGCGTGGATGGTGTGGAGGTGATTCCGTCGGAGGCTTGGTAGGCAAAGGTTTCGGTAACCACCTGCCCTTGTGCCAGCGACTGCACTCCGAGCGAGGCGTTGTCCAACGCATAGCTGTAGCTGCCGTCAGCATTGAGTGTGAGTTGACCGAACTGTCCGGCGAAGACGCCCGCGTTCGCAACCGTCAATACCGTACCTTGATCTACATCGCTGTCGTTTGCCAATACATTTCCTGTTGCGGTGATGCTCAGGTCTTCCTGCACTGCGGCGGTATCCACTGTCGTTACTGGCGCATCGTTCGTGCCAGTGATGGTGACTGTCAGCATAGACGGTGTGGAGGTAATGCCATCGGTGGCCTGATACGCAAAGGTTTCAGTGACGACTTGACCTTGAGCCAGCGATTGCACTGCAAGGTGAGCTGACCAAACTGTCCAACGAACACTCCAGCATTTGCAACACTGAGCACAGTACCCTGATCGACATCGCTGTCGTTGGTCAGCACGTTGCCTGTTGCGGTGACGCTGAGGTCTTCTTGCACCGCTGCTGTATCCACGGTCGTTACTGGCGCATCGTTGGTGCCAGTGATGGTGACTGTCAGCGTGGACGGTGTGGAGGTGATGCCGTCGGTGGCTTGATACGCAAAGGTTTCAGTGACGACTTGACCTTGAGCCAAGGACTGAACACCGAGAGAAGCATTGTCCAGCGCATAGCTGTAGCTGCCGTCGGCGTTGAGGGTGAGCTGTCCAAATTGACCGGCGAACACGCCAGCATTAGCAACACTGAGCACCGTGCCTTGGTCAACATCCGTGTCGTTTGCCAGTACGTTGCCTGTTGCAACAACACTCAAATCTTCCTGCACTGCCGCCGTATCAACCGTCGTCACAGGCGCATCGTTCGTGCCGGTGATGGTGACAGTCAGCGTGGACGGTGTGGAGGTAATGCCATCTGTCGCTTGATACGCAAAGGTTTCGGTGACCACCTGTCCTTGTGCCAGCGACTGCACGGACAGTGAGGCATTGTCCAAGGCATAGCTGTAGCTGCCATCAGCCTGCAAGGTGAGCTGACCAAACTGTCCAACGTCCATCACACCTGCGTTGTCCGCCACAACTACCGGTGCGTCGTTCGTGCCGGTGATGGTAACAGTCAGTGAAGATGAAGTGGAGGTGATGCCGTCAGTCGCTTGGTATGCGAATGTCTCGGTAACCACTTGCCCTTGAGCCAACGATTGAACTGCCAGCGATGCATTGTCCAGCGCGTAGCTGTAGCTGCCATCCGCATTGAGTGTGAGCTGTCCATACTGTCCGCCGAAGACGCCCGCGTTTGCAACCGCAAGCGCCGTGCCTTGATCGACATCGCTGTCGTTCGCCAGCACGTTACCTGTTGCGATGATGCTCAGGTCTTCCTGTACCGCTGCCGTATCCACTGTCATCACGGGCGCATCGTTGGTGCCCGTGATAGTCACAGTGAGTGTGGATGGCGTGGAGGTAATGCCGTCGTTGGCTTGATAGGCGAAGGTCTCGGTGACCACTTGACCTTGAGCCAGCGATTGCACGCCGAGCAAAGCGTTATCCAACGCGTAGCTGTAGCTGCCGTCGGCCTGCAAGGTGAGTTGTCCAAACTGCCCGGCGAACACGCCGGCATTGGCAACACTTCCATCACACCTGCGTTGTCCGCCACAACTACCGGTGCGTCGTTCGTGCCGGTGATGGTGACAGTCAGCGTAGATGGTGTGGAGGTGATGCCATCAGTGGCCTGATATGCAAAGGTTTCAGTGACGACTTGGCCTTGTGCCAGCGATTGCACGCCGAGCAAAGCGTTATCCAACGCGTAGCTGTAGCTGCCGTCGGCATTGAGCGTGAGTTGGCCAAACTGTCCAGTAAACACGCCAGCATTCGCTACAGCCAGAACAGTACCTTGGTCGACATCACTGTCGTTCGTCAGCACGTTTCCAGTTGCGGTGATACTGAGGTCTTCCTGCACGGCAGCGGCATCCACAGTCGTCACTGTCGCATCGTTCGTGCCGGTGATGCTGACGGTCAATATAGATGGGGTTGAGGTAATACCGTCGGTGGCTTGGTACGCGAAGGTTTCGGTGACCACCTGTCCTTGCGCCAGCGACTGAACGGACAGAGATGCATTGTCGAGGGCATAGGTGTAACTGCCATCTGATTGCAAGGTGAGCTGGCCGAATTGGCCAACGAACACACCGGCATTCGCCACACTCAGCACTGTACCTTGATCGACATCGCTATCGTTCATCAGCACGTTTCCTGTTGCCGTGATGCTCAGGTCTTCCTGTACTGCGGCAGTATCCACGGTCGTCACGGGCGCATCGTTCGTTCCTGTGATAGTGACATTCACAGCGGCAGTAGAAGTTAGACCTGCGGCATTAGTTATCGTGTAGGTAAAACGATCAGTCGCAGTCTGCCCTACTCCCAGAGACTGGTAGCGGCTACCAATATCCAGCACCAGATTGCCTGATGTATCTTGCACAACCGCGTTGCCGTTCGCTGACACAGCATCGAAGTGTGCCACGCTCAAGGTGTTGCCATTGGAAGCCGTGTCGTTGGCCAGCAACTGCGCCTGGCTGATGACAACCGCACCGGCTCCTTCTGTTGCCGCAATCATGTCGTCTACCGCGACAGGCGCTACGCTCAACAGAGATTCCGTGAGCACAACGCTGCCATCGGCAAACTGGATGTGTTGCACGGATAGGTTGCCAAGCTGGTTAATTTGCACGCTGTCGGTATTGCCAAAGTCGAGCGTGACCATACCGTTTGCATCAATGATGGGCGTGATCATAGAGGCAGTGATACCGGCTCCCAGCACTAAGGTATTGCTGCTGATCCCACCCTCAGTACCATCGACAATAACATCTGCACCATCCCCCAGATTAAAGTGATAAGTGTCATTGCCGGAGCCGCCGATCAAGGTGTCGTTACCGGCACCACCTTCCAGCACATCATCCCCTGCCCCACCGTTTAACACATCGTCGCCCGCTCCGCCGACCATCCGGTCTGTCAAATTGGTTCCAGACAACGTATCGTTACCGCCGGTGCCATACAGGTCAAAACCTCGACCCAGCATCTGGTCGTAAGTAAGCATCGTGCCATCGGCGAAGCTGAAGCTCTGGATAGCATTGGGAGCCAGCGCATCGTTAGCGTTGAAGCCTTCGATGTGAAGCACATCGCCGCCATTGCCGACGCGCAGCATAAGAGAACCCAGACCCAGCGTAACCATGCCCGGGGTGATACCCGCGCCGAACTGAACCGCTGACGGGTTGGCAATATAGACCACACCGCTGCCCGCAGCGTATGTATAAGGATTGCCGGAAGCATTGACGAACTGCCAATTGGCACCGTTAGTAAAGCTCGCCACCACCGGCGCGGAAATAGCGGACTGCGCGGGAACAACCAGACTGCTCGCGCCGTTGTTATAGGAAATGACAAAATCACCCAGACTGTTTTGGCTAACGGCAAGATTAGCCGCAGAAATACTGGCGGCGAATTGAATCGCCGATGCTCCGCTGGGGTGTACCTGCTGAGCCAGGCTTCCTGTAGCAACGCCGAGCACAACGTTGTTCGCATCGTAGACTGTCGATATGACATTGCCTTGCGCGTCGGTTGTGGAAATATTGTGACCCAGCGCAAGGTTGCTGGAATCGAAGAAATTAGTCGTAACGACCCCTAGCCCATCGTTCGTGTAGTTACTGTGGCTGCCATCCGCACTGTGGTTCTCGCCGCTGCCGGAACCATCGGCGTTAAAGTAATCCTGCCCCCATGAATTGTCCGGTTTCCACCAGTAATCAAAGGTCAGTTTCCCGGCGGCATCGTAGTTGAACTCGGTATAGCTGCCATCGGCTGCTTGGGTGTATGTTGCATAGCTTCCATCCGCGTTATGCCACTCGCCATAACCGGAGCCATCGGCATGGTAGCTATCACTGCCAAATTGGCTGCCCTGACTCTGCTGCCAAAAATCACTCGCCAGTCGGCCCTGAGCATCGTAGACTTTCATGGAGCTGCCGCCATGACCATCGACGGCATAAGAACAATAACTACCATCCACAAATTGGAATCTGGTTTGTGATATCACCTGAACAGATTGATTCGTGCCCCAGCTGATGTTGATCGTCTTATACGTCGAAGGCTGAACCAAATTCCGCTCAAAATTAGCGGTTACCTGACCCCATGCGAAACGAAGATCCGATGAGGAAATACCCGGGTCGAAAGCGACTATCAGATCATTTTGGGGATCATAGCCCGAATAGTCGATCCATCGATCATAGGGAATATAGTTAAGATTGCCGATTAAAACTTGACCGAGGGTATTGTGGTCAAGAACGATATTGGAGCCACCATAAGTGAATATGGTGTCGTTTCCCGCACTACCCTGTGTGAAATTGGCGCCGTAGATAAAGTCATTGCCCGAGCCTGTATATACCGTTCTGCAATAGTTAGTCGTAATGTTGCCCGAACTGGCAGACACGAATCCAGCCCCAGAGATTGTGTCATTTCCCGTACCGGCGTTCACCACCGTGTACCAGTTCGCATAAACAGTATGGTCGCTGGCTCCCAGATTGATTTTCTGAATATCATAAGTGTGTTGATAATCATAGACGCTGACTTGAATCGAGGACGGATATGCGCCACCGATAGGCTGTATTGAAGAAGAAGAAGATAAGTGGCCAAGCGCAATCGTCGTATTGGGGTGATACCTGACGGAAATCAAATTCGATGGCCAATTGGCATAGCCAAATCCCCAATAGCTAGAGATCACATTGGTCGGGTATAACTGGCTCCAGGTAGTTGTGTAGTCAATACGCCTATGATAACCATCCCGAGTCTTACTATTCTCCCAAGCCACGGAACGCGTTGCCATTGTTATCGTTTGGCTCCAACTCCCGCCACTCCTGACATCGACAACCGCAGCATCCGTTGAAGTATTGACGACATTGATAGTTGCGGTCTCGTTATAAATTGAATAACCGCTGTACGGTGTCCTCCAGTTTTGATACGTCGTCTCCGTGGTCTGGGGTTGGTCGTACCAAGTCATGATCCAGTCTTTAGAATAGAAATAGGCGGAAATTGGATCATTTTGCGTCGAGCGATAAAAACTGCCGTCGGCCTGCGCTGTGTAACCGCCGGCAAGAAGCGAGTTAACCTCCTGACGCTTACTGTTTGTGATAAAGGCACTTTCCAGCTGACTCACGACACTTGCGCTTGGGGCCGTATCTAATATCGCCTGTGGCGTGGTGGTATTGTTGTTTGTATCCCTGATAGTCCAAGTCGCCAGAGGATTGGCGTAATACCCCTTGAGCATCATCCCTTCGTTGCTCCCTCCAACAATCTGGAGTAACAAGTCGTCGCCTTGCCGCGTGACCGCCAAATCGGTAAAGGCCAGCGCCGAATTTAACTGGATGATGCCGCCCTGCATCGAGGTATCGATGACCGCGTCCATGCCCATGCCGAAGCCCATGACATAGGTGTCTTGCCCGCCTCCGCCGATGAGTGTGTCGTTGCCTGCACCGCCATTTAACACGTCGTTGCCCGTGCCGCCGTCCAGGGTGTCGTTGCCGTCTCCTCCGTTGAGAGCATCGTTGCCGCCCATCCCCAATATGGTCTCCGCCGCCGGGGTGCCGTCGATGATGTCATCGCCCGCCGTGCCCGTGATCGGCAGGTTCTCAAAGTCTATCGGTGTCAGCATGCTGCCGTCGCCGAACACGATGCGCTCGATGCGGTTCGCATCGGCATCCGCCGTATACCAGCCGGAGATTGTGAGGGTGTCAGTCGACCCTGCGATGGAAAATTCGAGTTCGCCTGCCGGGGTGCGACGGATGGTGACGTCGCTTTGCAGTATGTCTGCACCGAATTGCAGGGTATCGACATTGCCGATTTGCCCGGAGACTATCGAAGGGTCGCCGCCATCGGCGATGATGTCTTGGCCGTCGCCGCGATTGAATACATACGTATCACTGCCGATGCCACCGATGAGCACATCGTTGCCCGTGCCGCCGCTGAGGGTGTCGTCGCCTTCTCCGCCGATCAGCGTGTCGTTGCCGCCCAGCCCGTTGATGCGGTCGGTGGTGTTGGTGCCGGTGATGGTATCCCCCCCTGCCGTACCGTTGAGGTCGAAGCCCCTCGCCAGCAATTCATCCGTGGTGAGTATGGTGCCGTCGGCAAACTCGAAGCGCTGTATCGTGCTGCTGTAAAAAACGTCGTTCTGGTCGAAGTTGTCGATGTGGACTGCATCGCCGTTACCCATGTCGAGCATCAGTGAACCTAAATGCAGTTGGATGTTGCTGCTGGTGATGCCCGCCCCCAAGCGCAATGTATTGGTATCGCCGCTATTGATCACATCCCGAACATGCACCACGCCGTCGCCGATCTGGAAAGTGTAGGTGTCGCTGCCCGCACCACCGACCAGTATGCTGTTCGCACCGGACAGGCGGTCGCCGTTGTCGCTGCCCAGCACGGTGCCGGGCAACAGGCCATGCTGATCCAACCCGCGCTTTAAAAAGTCCGCCCAGCCGATGCTGCTGCCATCGGCGAATTGCAGCTCTTGGATGTCGGTGTGCTGCGGGTCGAAGGTGTAGTTGCGTTGCGCATTGAGGGTGCCGCTGGCCCCGCTCATCAGTTCGATGGTCGAGCCGTCGCCCAAGGTGAGCATGTAGCCGTTTGCGCCGATGGAGAGTTTGAGACTATTGAGCGTGATGCCCGCGCCGAACAGCAGCTTATTGGTTTCTCCCGCGACGATGGTGTCCCGTATCTGGTCGTTGCCGTCGCCCAGATTGTAGAGGTAGGTGTCTTGGCCTACGCCGCCGTTGAGGGTGTCGTTGCCCGTGCCGCCGATGAGGATGTCGTCGCCTTCGTTGCCGTAGATGACGTCGTCGCCCGTGCCGCCGTCGAGGTAGTCGTTGCCGGGGGCGGCGGCGAAGTTGGCGCTGTCGGCCAGGTCGCCGTAGATGATGTCGTTGTTGTCTCCGCCCAGAATAATATCGTTGCCGCTGCCGCCCACCAGCAAGTCCGCCCCGCCTTCGCCGAGGATGACGTCGTTGCCGAGTTCGCCCCAGACGTGGTCGTCGCCCGCTCCGGCGTAGATGACGTCCGAGTTGTCGCCGCTCCAATTAGCGATGCCGCCCGCTCCGCCGACGAGCACATTGTTTACCACGCCCCAGGTATCTCCTGTGCCAGCAGCCCAGTCGGTGTCGCCGAAGATGTAATCGTTGCCCGCGCCGCCAATGAGCAGGTCGGCACCCGCGCCGCCCGAGAGGATGTCGTTGCCGTTGCTGCCCGCCAGGGTGTCGTTGCCGTCGTCGCCGGAGAGGGCGTCGCCTCTGAGGCCGGTGCCCGCTTGAGTATTGCCGAGAGTGATGGCGTCGGCGACGCTGATGTAGTTGTCGGCATAGAGGCGGTCGTTGCCGCCGAAGCCGTCGAGGGCGTCGTTGCCCGCTCCGCCGATGATGGTGTCGTTGCCGTAGCCTGCCATGACGTAGTCTTGCCCGGCACCGGCGTCGATGACGTCGTCAGTGATATTGGTCACGCCGAGGTCGATGATGTCGGCATTGGCGGTGCCGGTGATCGTTACCGGCGGGAGGGCGTCGGCTGCGGGGCCGGTCATGTTTAGCCCCAGATTGCCCGCTTGCCAGTTCTGCACGAAGATGTTGCCGTCGATGACGGTGCCACGACCGACATCGGTGTAAGTATGGCCGGATGCATCGCGGTGGACGCGGGCGTCGCCAAACTGTGCGCCGCCTGCAAGAGGTGGCGCATTGTCGATAATGATGCGGCCTTGCCCGTCGCTATCGAGAATGGTGTCGAGGCCGTCTTGATTCGTGCCGCCGTTGGTGTATTGGTAGGTATCGTTGCCGGTGCCGCCAAGAAGGGTATCGTTGCCTTTGCCGCCTTGCAGCAGGTCGTCGCCCGCGTTGCCCACCAGCAGGTCGGTGCCAGCCCCACCCGTTAAGGTGTCCGCACCAGTGCCGCCCAGCATGAAGGCGCCACGGTTCAAGGTGTCGGTGGCGGTCATGCCGGTGGCTCCGGCTTGCACGTACCAGTCGCGCAGCTGCGGCAGCATGGCGGTGATGAGGTGTTGTTCTGCGGCGGTGAATTGCACTGCGCCTGCGCCCAAGTCTGGGGCGACTTGGGTGAGGTATTGCTGGAAGTATTGGGCAAAGCCTTTAGCATCCATAATGGTTTTGCCTGCGGCAACGATTGCCGCTGTGTCGAACTGGATGCCGCCACTCACGTCCTGAAACAGGGTTGCACCTGCGCCAACACTGCCCGTTTGTTCGCTGTAGTATTTCTCCATCGCGAAGGCGATGAGGGCGCGGCTGACGTTGTAATTGCCCCCGCTCAGCCCCCAGTCGTTCATAGTGAGGCCGCCGTCTTGCGCGAGTTTCCACAGGTCGGTGGTGAAGCGGGTGATCATGGCGTCGGCGGTAATGGCGGCACTGCCTGTTACCGGGTCTGGCTGTACACCTGCTTGGTGTTTGACTAGGCGTTCGAGGAAGTTCTCTACTGGGTCGCGTTTGTTGAGTGGGTCAGTGGCAAACAGATTTTTATCAAAAATCATCTTCAATAAATCTGGCAGCTTGAACGTCACGTCGTTCAGCCCTTTGTTCGGCGCTGCGGTCTGGTTGCTTTGCAAGAAGGTGGTGAGCAATGCTTGCGAGTGCAGGTCGCTCTGGGGAAACAGCATGTTGTTTTGCTGCACGATGTCTACGCTATTGCCGATGCGCGAGGTAGGTATGAGTCCGGCTACTTCGCCTTGGACGTTGATGTTGGTGATGTTGGCGGCACGGTTCGCATAGGTGTCTGTAGCAGCCGGGGTGGGGTTGGTTCCGTCCATTGCGGCAACATAATTGCCGAGGACCGTGAGTTCTGTTGCAGTGTGGCCTTTGGCTATCAGGGCATCGTACAAAAGTTTGGCAGGGCCTGAAGTGGCCGTTAAATAGGCAGGTACTTGGTCGAAGGTGTACGCAGTCTCGCCGAAGAATACGCCGACCAATGCAGCCAGTGCGCCACCTAGACTGTGACCGGTGATGGTGATGGGCGTGCCTGCTGGAACACTAGCTTTGACAGTGAGGTAGTACTCAACAGCATCCACCAACTGGTCGGCTCCGTTGACGCTGATGCCACTGGCTAACGGGATGTTGCCGTATATAAAATCACCAAGTGCGCTGCTGGAGTCGGTGCCAGCGAAGGAGATGACGATTTCATTCGGGTTGGTGGCGTTTTGAAAAGAAACGGCTTCAAAACCGGATGCGCCTGTAAACATCGGGTAGGCTGGATTATTAGGAACATGCGCAAACGCTAACCATCCAGGCGGTGTCGGAAATTGATTCTTCGGGTCACGATTTGAGATATATGCAGCACCAGCCATCAATGCGTAATCAATTGCAGTAGCCATGATTTATTCCCTTTCAAATTTTTATTTGTAGCGTTATTTGCTTGCGTAACGATCAACTTAATTTTCAGATAATGGCTTCATCGGAAGCGGGGGGGTGAAACTTCGGTATCGCTGTGAGTTGAAGTCTAGACAACTCACCACCGAATCCGCGCTCTTCACTGGCTCCCGCAGGATGGTTTTGTATTCCACCGTACTGATAGGACGGTTCTTATCATCCACTTGACCAGCGGTGTAGAAGGATTTCAGCAAACTAGATGCTGGTGTCCCAACAATAACGTTGGCAGACATACCGATGAGTTCCGGCGGCAGCTCTGCCACGCTGATGCGTTTCCACTGGTCGCCCTCATACTTGAACAGTATTTGTGGAGGATTCGGTCTTCCCCATTTGTTGTAGGCGATACAACCTGCCGGATAGGTGACAAGGTACGGGGTATCATTCACCACATCGAAGCGAATCATGTTTAGACTGTTCGGCTCGAGCTCTGAATCACGGAAGTCGGTTTTCCAAATGATTCGCTTCTTCAATTTCGGCAGGATGAATGTCGCGGTTTCGTCCAACGAGGTACGCTCTGTACTGTCAAGGTAGAGATACCCCCCCAAGTTCACGTAGCGCTCTTCGATAACGATTTGCCCATCGTGCAGCTTCACTTCTTCCTTCCATTTCATCGTTGATCCAAACAACCCGGCACATGCACTCATGCTCACCCCCATCATCAAGATCAATCCGAGTTTCGTCATTCGCTGCATCAATACGTGAAGGTGGCTCATGCTGCATCCCTCCATTCAGTTGCAGCTTCATCGTTCGCCGCTTCGAAGCTTGGGTTTTGCAAGAAGGCGGTGCCCCGTCCACATGTCCGCCGAACTATTTCTTGTGGTGATCTCATCATTTTTTAGCGCCTCCTGTCAGTTTTTACTGCTATCGCTCGCTTCGTTAATTAATTTTTTCTGTTCGTGCCATCCATTTTTTCTCACTTATCCGTCCGACTCAGGCTACAAACATATTTCATCGCGATCAATGTGATTTCCACAATCATCTCTCCCTCCCCGCTTCCTGAAACGCGCCCATCACGGGCGAGAGGAGGTATTCGAGGATGGTTCTTGAGCCGAGGTGAATTTCGGCGGTGACTTGCATACCGGGGCTGAGTGCGTGGCGCACGCCGTTCACTAACAGCTCTTGGGCATTGAGTTCGATCAGGGCGCGGTAGGAATACGGTTGCCCGTTCGGTGATTTTACGGTGGGCGGGGCGGACTGGCCTGCGCCTTGTTGGGTGTTGTCGGTGGAGTCGGCGCTGAGGTGAATGACTTCGCCTTTGACCATGCCGTATTTTTGAAACTGGTAGGAGGCGAGTTTGACTTTGGTGGGCTGGCCGTTGTGGATGAAGCCGACGTCTTCGTTGGAGATCCACACTTCGGCTCTGAGGATTTCATCTTTTGGAACGAGGGTCATGAGGATGGTGCCGGGGCTGATGACTGAGCCTATGGTGTGGGTGGCGACGTCTTTGATGATGCCGGCTTGCGATGCTTTGAGTTCCAGCAGGCCGTTGCGATATTGCTGTTTGGTGACTTCGGCTTGGGTCTTGTCGAGTTTGTCGCTGTTGTCGACGCGCTCGGCTTGCAGCTTCTGGTGGTAATCGGCGGTGATTTGTTCGATTTTGCCCGTGGACATGGCGAGGGTAGCTTGGGCGCTGGTGATGATGTGTTCTTGAGTTTTGAGGTCTTGTTCTTTTTCGATATGTTCGCGCTCTTTGTCGGTGGCGGCGAGTTTGCTGACGTAGCCATCTTTGACGAGATCGGTATAGGCAAGTGCTTGTTCGCGGTAATGCGGCAGGGTTTCGATAAGTTTTGTGCGGGTTTGTTGGGCGGCGGCTAGGTCGCTCATCGCTTTGTCGCGGGTGTTGCGTTCTTCGGCGAGTGCGGCCTGGTAAGCGTGCCGGTTGGCACGATATTGAGCTAAGGCTTCGGCATAGGCGGCCTCGGGGTCGCCCTGCTTGCGTTTAAATTCGTCCTCGTCGGCGAGTTCTGCATCTATGCGGCGTAATGCAATCCGTCTGTCGATATAGTCGGTGCCGATGGCTTTACCGTCGGCATTGGAGAGTGTACTGTCGAGCCGCATGAGGACTTGCCCGGCTTTGACTTGCTGCCCCTCTTTGACGAGGATGTCGCGCACAAGGCCTTGCTCAAAGGGCTGGACGATTTTGAGATAGGTCTGCGGGATAAGCTTGCCTTCGGCGGTGGCGACGATGTCGAGCTTGCCGAAGGCGGCCCACAGGATGAGCAGAAAGAGCAAGACCAACAGTAGGCGTAACAGGATGCCGGCGAACGGAGCCGGGGGTTGTGACTGAATGCGCAACAAGCTGGGAGCAAAGTCTTGTGGGTCGACGCCGACGATGCGTGCTTTACGCGCTATTTTTTTTGAGGTCATTAATTCTTTCGATGAGTCAAAGGGACACCAAGTGATACATCGCTTCGGGAATATTCATCATGACCGAACTTATTTGCCAATTATACGTGTGCGGGATTATTGCATAGCATGGCTATAAAGTGACCTAGCAGAACTGCTAGGTTGCGGCATATCGCGCAAAGTTGGAAAAAGGGACTGCGCGAGTTTGCGCGCCCCTATTGAGCATTAGGGAATAGCTTCCCTGCACTGTTTTTCTGCCTTTATTGTCCTGAGCGTTGCTCGCTGTTTGGAACTGATAACAACGCCCTGTACTGTTTGGTCGGGTTTGAACGTGCGTTGTTGGGCGTCAGCCCCGTACAACCACGGCCTACTCCTTGCGGGTGCAACCCGACATGTCGGACTAAAGTCCGACCTACAAGAGGCTTTGCATAAGCTCCATCAAGAGTGCAGCACCACACCAAGGCCTTAAGACGCGCGGTCCGAATTTCAGGCGAGGGTGTAAGAAGTTTTGTGTAAACGGTCATTAGGCAGGAAACTGCCATACCTTC
>VBWD01000031.1 GCA_006218055.1 Gallionellaceae bacterium | reverse complement strand
AACTCGGCATAGTCGCTCACGGGGTCGATGACTTTGACCTTCATGCTGCCCAATGTCGTTTCGCCTAATTGGTCGAGTGACACATCAGCCGCTTCGAGGATGCGATACGTGGAGATGACTTTGCTCTTAGCGTAAATCGCTTCAGTGACGGTCTCGGTGGCGGGGCCGCCGTTGCTACCGTTGTACTTGATGCCGAAGTCACCATCTGGGCCGCCGGGATTGTGGCTGGCCGACAAGATGATGCCGCCATAAGTCTTGTATTTACGGATGACACAGGACGCCGCAGGTGTGGAAAGGATGCCACCACGACCGACCAACACTTGCCCGAAACCATTGGCTGCGGCCATCTTGAGGATGATCTGGATAGCTTCACGGTTGAAGAAACGACCATCACCACCCAGTACGAGTGTCGCGCCAGCAGGCGGCGAGATGCTGTCAAAGATACTTTGTACGAAATTCTCTAGGTAGTGCTGCTTTTGAAAGGCGGGGACTTTTTTACGCAATCCTGAGGTGCCGGGTTTTTGATCGGAAAATGGCTGGGTGTTGACGGTGCGGATGCTCATCTAAAAATCTCCCTTGTGTTTGACCTCGTTTTTTTCTGCATAAATCATACTCCTCGTCCGCGCGAATTGCCTCTGAATCTGTGCATTGCGGTAAGCTTGCAAACCTTTACAGCAGCGCCAATGAATGATGCAAAACCCCGCTCAGCAGATACTCCGAGACACCTTCGGCTACACCACTTTTCGTGGTGCACAGCAGCACATCGTCGAGCACGTCGTTGCGGGTGGCGATGCGTTGGTGTTGATGCCCACCGGTGGTGGTAAGTCTTTGTGTTATCAGATCCCCGCATTGATGCGTGACGGCGTAGGCATCGTGGTGTCACCGCTCATCGCCCTGATGCAAGATCAGGTGGATGCGCTCAAGCAGTTGGGAGTATCGGCAGCGTTCTTGAATTCGAGTCTGGATGCACAGACGGCGCGCGAAGTGATGCGCCAGATGCGTACGGGCGAATTGAAGTTGTTGTACGTCGCGCCAGAGCGCTTGATGACGCAGGGTTTCCTTGAGTTGTTGGATGAGTTGAACGAAGGCAATGGCATCGCCCTGTTCGCCATCGATGAAGCGCACTGCGTGTCACAGTGGGGGCATGATTTCCGTCCCGAGTATCGCGCACTGACCGTGTTGCATGAACGCTTCTCCAATGTACCGCGCATCGCATTGACCGCTACGGCGGATGCGCCGACGCGCGCCGAGATCATTGAGCGTCTTCAGTTGGAACAGGCGCAGCAATTCGTCTCCAGCTTTGATCGTCCCAACATCCGCTACCGCGTCGCGCTCAAGGACAATGCGCGCAAACAGTTACAGACCTTCCTTGAGGCAGAACATCCAGACGACGCGGGCATCGTGTATTGCCTGTCGCGTAAGAAAGTGGAAGAGACTGCTGCGTGGTTGAAGGAGCAGGGCTGGGATGCTTTGCCTTATCACGCAGGATTGGACGCTGGCGTGCGCAGCAAGAATCAAAGCCGATTCTTGCGCGAGGAAGGCGTCATCATGGTCGCCACGGTGGCTTTCGGTATGGGTATCGACAAACCTAACGTGCGCTTCGTCGCGCACCTCGACTTGCCAAAAAGTATGGAAGGTTATTATCAAGAAACAGGTCGTGCAGGACGCGATGGCTTGCCTGCGAATGCGTGGATGGCGTATGGCTTGGGTGATGTGGTGTCGATGCGGCAGATGTTACTTTCTGGCGATTCGCCGGAAGAACGCAAGCGCGTTGAATTACAGAAGCTCGATGCTTTGTTGGGCTTTTGCGAATCCACAGAATGTCGTCATCAAACTCTGTTGCGTTATTTTGGTGAAGAACATCCTGGCGCATGCAAAGAATGCGATAACTGCCTATCGCCTGTGGACACTTGGGATGCCACGCAAGCTGCGCAGATGGCCTTGTCTTGTGTGTATCGCACGGGGCAACGTTTTGGTGTGGCGCATTTGATTGATGTGTTACTCGGTAAGCTCACACCCAAGATCGAGCAGTTCAATCACCAACAACTGAGCACCTTTGGCATCGGTAAAGCAATGGTGCAAGCGCAATGGAGCAGTGTGTATCGGCAACTGGTGGCAGCCGGATTCATTAGTGTCGATATGGAGGCGTATGGTGGGTTGAAACTTACCGAAATATCACGTCCTATCTTACGTGGCGAGCAGGAAGTTTGGTTACGCCGCGATGCTGAGCCAGTCAAACGCAGCAGTAGCAAACCCGAACGTGGTTCACGCTTGCGCGAGGCGTTCGCGGGGGCGAACGATGATCCATTGTGGCAAGCACTCAAGGCGAAGCGCATGGAGTTGGCGCGCGAACAAGGTGTGCCACCATACGTCATCTTCCACGACAGCACCTTGTTGGAGATGCTCAACCGCAAGCCGCAGAGTTTGACTGATATGGGGCTGATTAGTGGCGTGGGGCAGTCCAAATTAACGAAATACGGCGATGATTTTTTGCAGGTGTTGGAGGATGTGGCGAGTGGAAAATGAGCATGAGTATCGAACTTAGAAGAGAACAGACATGGGCGCACAGTGGAAAGCAAGACACAAAGAAGTCGCAGCGAACGCAAGGGGTAAGATCTTCGGCAAGCTGGCCAAAGAGATCATGGTGGCCGCAAAAGGTGGCGCGGACTTGGGTTCCAACTCGCGTTTGCGCTTGGTCGTTGAGCAGGCCAAAAAAGCCTCTATGCCGAAAGACACCTTGGATCGCGCCATCAAAAAAGGCGCGGGTCTGTTGGATGGCCCGCTGCACATGGAACACCTAGTGTACGAAGGTTTCGCACCGCATCGCGTTCCAGTCATCGTCGAATGTCTGTCTGACAACATCAACCGCACCAAGTCCAGCATGAACGTGCTGTTCCGCAAAGGGCAATTAGGCGCACCCGGTTCCGTCTCGTGGGACTTCAATCATGTGGGCATGATCGAGGCGACACCGAATTCAAAAGAGGTGGATGCCGAAGTCGCCGCAATCGAAGCGGGCGCGCAAGATTTGGAGGCTTCCGAAGATGGTGCGACTTTGTTCATCACCGAGCCGACTGATTTGGATGCTGTGTGCAAGGCATTACCTGCCCAAGGTTTTACCGTCACCTCCGCCATGATCGGCTACCGCCCCAAGAACCCTGTCACCATCACCAGCGATGCCGAGCGCGAAGAAGTCGAAGCCTTTCTCGAAGCGATCGATGAGGATGACGATGTGCAGAACGTCTATGTCGGCTTGGCGGGTTAACCAGTAGTTTCGAAGGATGAATCTCTCGGTCGCGCTATCTCTTTTATTGTTGTCCGTTTCTCAGTTGGCATCTGCGGTACAACCGCGTTGTGGTCACGATGCGTTCGGAAATGTCGTTTGTATGGATAGGGACGGCGTATTGAGTACGCAGCCGATCAAGTCAAAGCAGCAAGGAAAAACGACAGAACCAAAGTCTGGCGTGAACGATACGGCGGAAGAGAAGCGAATCAGAGAGTCAGGTCACGAGGCCGATACGCCAGCAGTGCGCTGTGGTACCGACCCGTTCGGTAATACGGTGTGCCGCTAGCCGGCAGCGCGTTCGGCAGATTGCACCGTGTTGGCGACCAGCATGGTGATGGTCATTGGACCGACGCCGCCGGGAACCGGCGTGATGTAACCAGCAACTTCTTTCGCCGATTCAAAATCCACATCCCCACACAGCTTGCCATCCGCCATGCGGTTGATGCCCACGTCGATCACTGCGGCACCGGGTTTGATCATGTCGCCGGTGATCATCTTCGGCTTGCCGGTGGCCACCACCAGGATGTCGGCATCACGCGTGTGCTTGGCGAGGTCAGTCGTCTTGGAGGTGCAAATGGTGACGGTCGCATTGTGCTGCAACAGCAACAATGCCATTGGTTTGCCCACGATGTTGCTTCGGCCAACGATGACTGCATGTTTACCTTCGATAGATACGCCGCTCTTTTGCAGTAACACCAATGAGCCATAGGGTGTGCAAGGGGCGAAGCGCATATTGCCTGTAGCCAATGCACCGACATTGAGCGGATGGAATCCATCCACATCTTTGTCTGGGCTGATGGCGTTCAGTATTTTTTCGCTGTCGATATGCTTGGGTACGGGCAGTTGAACGAGTAGGCCGTGTATCTTGGGATCGGCATTCAATTCGTCGATCTTCGCCAGCAAAGCAGCTTCGCTAGTGTCAGCGGGCAGGGCGATGTGAACGGAATGCAAACCCAATTCAGCACAGGCTTTCACCTTGTTGGCAACGTACACCTTAGAGGCAGGATCTTCACCCACGATGATGACCGCCAGCCCGGGCGTGATGCCACGCGCTTTGAGTGCATCGGCACGAACCTTCCATTCAGCACGCACTTCTTGTGCGATGGCTTTTCCGTCAATGATGCGAGCGGTCATCGTGGTCTCCTGGATTAGAACTCTGGTTTGACTTTGGCGTTGTTGTAGTTCTCAACACCCAACATGATCTCTTTGCGTGCTTCTTCCACGCCTTCCCAGCCGCCGATCTTCACCCATTTGTTCGGCTCCAGATCTTTGTAGTGTGCGAAGAAATGTTCGATCTGTTTCAACGTTATCTCAGGCAGTTCTTTGTAGCTCTTCAATCCACGATACAGAGTGGAGAGCTTGTCCACGGGTACAGCCAATACCTTGGCGTCGAAACCGGATTCGTCTTCCATCTTCAACACGCACAATGGGCGGCAACGCACAACCACGCCGCTGTTCAAAGGAACGGGTGTGATGACCAATACGTCCACAGGATCGCCGTCATCGGACAGGGTGTGTGGGATGTAGCCGTAGTTGCAAGGGTAGTGCATCGCGGTGTTCATGAAGCGGTCAACGAAGATTGCGCCGGAATCTTTGTCCACTTCGTATTTCACAGGCTCGCCGTGTTGTGGGATCTCGATGATGACGTTGAAATCGTCAGGAAGGTTATTGCCGGAAGGAACCTTGTTCAAACCCATGATGCGCCACCTTTGCGTGTGAATTGAAAGGCGCGAATTGTACCATCCGAGGCGATGAAAAGGGCTGCCGCGGCAGCCCTTTGAGGTGACGCTTACGTGAGGATTACAGCAGTGGAACGATCATCAAAGCCACGATATTGATGATCTTGATGAGCGGATTCACGGCTGGGCCAGCGGTGTCCTTGTAGGGGTCACCCACGGTGTCGCCAGTGACAGCAGCTTTGTGTGCTTCCGAACCTTTGCCGCCAAAGTTGCCTTCCTCGATGTACTTCTTGGCGTTGTCCCATGCTCCGCCACCGACAGTCATCGAGATCGCCACGAAGATGCCGGTGATGATGGTGCCGACCAGTACGCCGCCAAGCGCCTGAGCACCCAGCGTCAGCCCGACGATCACCGGAACGGCGATCGGCAGCAGCGAGGGGATCAGCATCTCTTTGATTGCGGCCTTGGTCAGCATGTCCACGCAAGTACCGTATTGCGGTTTGCCGGTACCTTCCATGATGCCGGGGATCTCTTTGAACTGGCGGCGCACTTCCACCACCACAGAACCGGCGGCGCGACCCACCGCTTCCATACCCATCGCAGCGAACAGGTACGGCACCATGCCGCCGATGAACAGACCGATGATGACCATATGGTTGGATAGGTCGAAGGCCATTGCACTTGCAAGGGGGTCAGCCAACAGCGCTTTGGCATCGATTGCATGGGTGTAGTCGGCAAACAAGACTAGTGCGGCCAGACCGGCAGAACCGATGGCGTAACCTTTGGTAACGGCCTTGGTGGTATTGCCCACTGCGTCCAGCGCGTCGGTGATCTTGCGCACGTCGGGCGGCAATTTGGACATTTCGGCGATGCCGCCGGCGTTATCGGTGATCGGACCATAGGCATCCAGTGCCACGATGATGCCGGCCATGGACAGCATCGAAGTTGCAGCGATGGCGATGCCGTACAGTCCGCCCAGTTCGTAGGCCCCCCAGATCGCCAGACACACGACCAGCACCGGAGCGGCGGTGGCCTTCATTGATACGCCCAGACCGGCGATCACGTTGGTGCCATGGCCGGTAGTGGAGGCTTCGGCGATATGGCGCACCGGCGCATATTCAGTGGCGGTGTAGTATTCGGTGATCCACACCATGGCTGCGGTTAGTGCCAAGCCAATCAGCGTGGCATAGTACAAGTGCAGTGAAGTAACCAATTTGCCGCCTATCGTTACACCGTCGCCCAGCATCATCGTGGTGATCGGATAGAAGGCGATTGCCGCCAGCACTGCGGAGACGGTGAGGCCGCGATACAGCGCGTTCATAATCTTGCCCCCCGCGCGCGCCTTGACGAAGAAGGAGCGGGTAGATCACCGCTTCGGGGGAGCCGCTGATCAACAGGCCGCCTAGCACCATAGTAGCGATGATGGTAACCGCATAAGTTTCGAACAGGTCAGCTGCCATGCCTGCGCAGTCGCCGACGTTGTCGCCGACGTTGTCGGCGATCACAGCCGGATTACGCGGATCATCTTCCGGGATACCGGCTTCGACTTTACCTACCAGATCGGCACCTACGTCGGCGCCTTTGGTGAAGATACCGCCACCGAGACGCGCGAAGATGGAGATCAGCGAACCGCCGAAGGCCAGACCCACCAACGCATGAGTGGCGTCCCCGCTACTGGTGTGCATCATCAGGGTGAGGAAAGCGTAGTAGCCCGCCACGCCGAGCAGACCCAAGCCCACGACTAGGATGCCGGTGATCGCACCGCCTTTGAAGGCTACGTTCAACGCAGCGTTCAGGCCCTCTTTGGCTGCTTCTGCGGTGCGTACATTGGCGCGTACCGAAACGTTCATGCCGATGTAGCCGGTTAGTCCCGACAGAATCGCCCCGATGGCAAAGCCGATAGCTGTTGGCCATTTCAGCGTGAACAGAATAACGACGAACAGAATCGCCCCAACGATGCCGATAGTGGTGTATTGCCTGTTCAAGTAGGCCGATGCGCCTTCCTGAATGGCAGCGGCGATGCTTTGCATCTTCTCGCTACCCGTTGATTTGCTCAATATCCACTTGCTCGAAAATATCCCATACAGAATCGCAGCAACAGCACACAACAAGGTGAACCCCAAAGCTGATGACATTATTTCCTCCCCAAGTAAAAACCGCCCCTTGCGGAGCGGTAAACAAAAATCAGATCTTGAATTCTTTCAGTTTCTTGGCAACAGCCACATTTTTTAGTTGGACATATTGTGGCAGTCCATCTTTGAATATCGGGTAATCCTCACCCTTGATCAGCGGTGAGAGATAGGTGCGGCATTTCTCAGTGATACCAAAACCGTCCGGTGTGATGAAGTTGCGCGGCATGAATTTCTCCACGTTGGCGACTTTGGACAACTGCGCCACGCCGACTTTCCATCTATAGGGTTTGTCGGAGAGACGTTCAACTGTTGGCATCACCGCATTCTGACCTTTGAGTGCCAGTTCGACAGCAGCTTTACCCAGCGCATAGGCTTGGTCTACGTCTGTCTTGGATGCGATGTGACGAGCGGAACGTTGCAGATAATCGGCAACTGCCCAATGGAATTTGTATCCCAACGCCTCTTTTACCATATTGGCAACGACGGGGGCTGCACCGCCGAGTTGAGCATGGCCGAAGGCATCACGTGTGCCTTGTTCGGCGAGGAACTTGCCATCAGGGTAGTGACAACCTTCAGATACGACCACACTGCAATAGCCGTGCTTCTTCACCATAGCATCTACTTTGGCGATGAATTTCTTTTGATCGAATTCGATCTCTGGGAACAGGATGACGATAGGCAGTTCGCATCCTTTGTCCGATGCCAATCCACCTGCGGCAGCGATCCAACCTGCATGACGACCCATCACTTCCACCACGAACACCTTGGTCGATGTTTTGCACATCGAAGCCACGTCGAAACTGGCTTCACGCACGGACACCGCGACGTACTTGGCTACCGAGCCGAAGCCGGGGCAGCAATCAGTGATAGGCAAGTCGTTGTCCACGGTTTTGGGCACGTGGATGGCTTGGACGGGGTAGCCCATCTTTTCGGAAATCTGTGAGACCTTGAAACAGGTGTCGGCTGAATCACCGCCGCCGTTGTAGAAGAAGTAGCCGATGTTGTGTGCCTTGAAAACTTCGATCAGGCGCTCGTATTCGCGCAGGTTCTGTTCCAATGACTTGAGTTTGAAGCGGCAAGAGCCGAAACCTCCTGCGGGTGTGCTACGCAATGCGGCGATGGATTTTGCGGAATCTTTGCTGGTGTCGATCAGGTCTTCAGTGAGTGCCCCGATGATGCCATTGCGCCCTGCATAGACTTTACCGATCTTGTCTTTGTGTTTGCGTGCTGTTTCGATGACACCGCAGGCGGAGGCGTTGATGACTGAGGTCACGCCGCCGGATTGTGCATAAAACGCGTTCTTCTTGGCCATGCTATGCTTCCTTCGAAATAAGGTTTTGATGTTGCGCATATTACGCCAATTTTTTCAGTGTTGTTCAGGTGGAAGTATTTGATTTAGGTCAAATCAATGTGTGACACTTCCGACTAGGATGCGCACCTTATAAAAACTATAGCATTCATTAGGAGAGAGACATGGCGATCGAATTATTCAATGATGGAAAACATCTGTGCCTGATGTTTGATGATCTTGTAGACGACTCATCAGGGGATGCCGTTCAGGCCAATCAATTCCTGATCGTGGATAACGGTCATGGTGCCTTGCTGGATCCCGGTGGCAATATGACCTACAACGGTCTGTTGATGTCGATGCACAGTTACTTCGCCCCCAAAAATCTTGAGTACATTCTTGCTTCGCATGCCGATCCGGACATCATCGCCTCGGTCAATAAATGGATGATCCACTCTGAATGTAAAGTGATGATTTCCAATCTATGGGTGCGTTTCGTACCGCACTTTTGTAGCGTAGGAAATTCGGAAGGCAGGGTTGAGGGTATTCCAGATGCGGGAATGAATCTTCCTTTAGGGCAATCCATTATCAAGGCGATCCCGGCGCACTTCATGCACTCGGAAGGTAACTTCCAGTTCTACGACCCCATCAGCAAGATATTGTTCACAGGGGATATGGGCGCATCTATCGTGGCGCATGATGCGGCGGATACGCCCGTGGAAGACTTTAAGTCACATATCCAATACATGGAAGGTTTCCACAAGCGGTACATGATCTCCAACAAGATATGCCGCTTCTGGGTCAATATGGTGCGAACCTTGGACGTAGAGATGATCGTCCCGCAGCATGGACGCATGTTCAAAGGCAAGAAGATGGTGAACGAGTTCTTGGACTGGATCGAAGCACTACCTTGCGGTGTCGACCTGATGACGCAGGATCAGTACAAAGTACCGAAGTGATTGATTGTCCCGGGTTGCGATGCAGCCCGGTTTTCTACAGGGCGTTCAGCCCTGCGTTCGCAACCTGTCCATCTTGCACCGAGCGGACACCACTGACACCCAAGCCACCGATGATGATGTCGTCGCGTACCAGAGGCACACCTCCCTCGGCTGGAATCACGCCGGGGAGGGCAAGATGGATGAGCCTTCCACTTAGTACGGCATCTTCAGAAGCTTTGGTGGGGCGCTGAAAAGCAACTGCCGCATGGGCTTTCATGATGGCAGTGTCTACGCTACCCCATTGCGTCTCATGGCTACGCTGTAGGTACAGGAGATGGCCACCATCATCCACGACAGCGACCACCACTTTCCATCCATTCTTCAGCGCCTCAATTTCGGCAGCCGCAGCGATGCGCTTGGCATCTTCCAACGTCAGGATGGGTTTGTTGGCCATGCTCAAGCACCAAGCAATGAGTAGATCCGATCGCGGATCGCGTTTACGTCACCCACACCAGGAACATGAACGACCTTGGGCGCATCCGTTGTTCCCGATTTTTGCCAAGCAGAGTAATACTCGACGAGTGGTTTGGTCTGGTCGTGGTAAACGTTCAAGCGCTTGACGACTGTATCTTCCACGTCGTCAGGGCGTTGCACCAGTTCTTCACCAGTGATGTCATCTTTGCCTTCTACTTTGGGCGGGTTGAACACGACATGGTAAGTGCGCCCCGATGCCAGGTGCACGCGGCGACCGCTCATGCGGCTGATGATCTCTTTGTCGGCGACGTCGATCTCGACCACGTAATCGATCTTGATGCCAGCATCTTTCATTGCTTGTGCTTGCGGGATGGTGCGCGGGAAGCCGTCGAACAAGAATCCATTGGCACAATCCGCGTCTTTGATGCGTTCTTTCACGAGGTTGATGATGATCTCGTCGGAAATCAGCCCTCCGGCATCCATCACCTTCTTGGCGGCGACCCCCAACGGAGTGCCTGCTTTTACGGCGGCGCGCAACATGTCGCCGGTCGATATCTGCGGGATGCTGAATTTTTCTTTGATGTAATTAGCTTGTGTGCCTTTGCCAGCGCCCGGTGCACCTAGAAGTATCAGTTTCATTTCGTCTCCTTCGAATGGGTGTTAAACAGTGCCCTTGCAGATAATAGGTCTTGCTCGGTATCGACGCCGCTGGGCGGTGCGTCTCGGGTGATCGTCACCCCAATCTTGTAGCCATGATACAGCGCCCGTAGCTGTTCGAGTGACTCGATCTGCTCTATCGGAGCAGGAGCGAGATCGCCGAACTCGCGCAGGAAACTTGCGCGATAGGCATAGATGCCGATGTGGCGCAGGACGTTGACGCTTTGTGGCAGAGGCTGATTCGCAGCGTATGCATCGCGCGGCCAAGGAATAGGCGCGCGGCTGAAGTAGAGCGCATTGCCATGCTTATCCAATACGGCTTTCACGATGTTCGGATTGCGCATAGCTGCTTCGTCATGGATGGGGTGACAAGCGGTGGCGATTGCACACTCTGGATGCTCATGTAGATGTTGAGCTACAGCGCGGATGAGCGCGGGCGGGATGAGTGGCTCATCGCCCTGCACATTGACTACGATGGTGTCGTCAGCCCAACCTTGTTGAGCGGCAACTTCTGCGATGCGGTCTGTGCCGCTAGTGTGGTCGACGCGAGTCATACAGGCTTCGAAGTTGTTTTGTTTTGCCGCCGCAATGATGGGTTGATGATCGGTGGCGATGACGATCTGTGCTGCACCGCTCTGTGCAGCCTGTTCGGCGACGCGGATGACCATCGGTTTGCCGCCGATATCCAATAACGGCTTGCCCGGAAGACGCGTGGAGGCGAAGCGGGCAGGGATGACTACTTTAAATTGCAGCATGATGGGGGGCGTGTATCAGAGCTTTTCGACTTCCTCGGGAGACATCACGCGCGCCTCATCTGCCAGCATCACGGGAATGTCGTCTTGGATGGGGTAGGCCAAGCGGTCTGCCTTGCAGATCAGCTCTTGTTCGGCCTTGCGATAGATCAGAGGGGATTTGCACAGTGGGCAAACAAGGATGTCGAGCAGTTTGGCGTCCATTATCGGGTGACCTTTTTGATGATGAGTTGGGCGAGAGCCGGACTGACTTGCGCATCCACTCGCAATACCCAGTGTTTCTCGGTGGCGAATGCGGCGCATTTTACCGCATCTTTTTCTGTCATGAGTATGGCATCCGCATCGTCGAACGCGAGGTCTGATGCTGTGAAGTCATGATGGTCTGCAAAAGCACGGACCGAGCAATGCAAGCCAAGTTCTTGCAGGTGATCGAAGAAACGTTGCGGGTGGCCGATGCCTGCGATAGCTTGCAATCGTTGCCCACTCAACTCATTGGCGGTAACGATGATCTCGGGATTCAAGAGATTGTGGAAGCGTGTGCCATGCAAGCTCATGCCGAATTCATTTTCTTGTGCGTCACCGCCATTCACCACGATGGCATCGACATCGTGCAAGCGTGATACGGGCTCGCGTAGCGGCCCTGCAGGTAGCAACAAGCCGTTGCCGAAGCGACGAGCGCCATCGATGACAGCGATTTCGGCATCTCGATGTAAACGATAGTGCTGTAGTCCATCGTCACTCAAGATGATGTCGCATTCAGGGTGCGCCAACAGTAAGGCTGATGCGACAGCAGGGCGGTCACGCCCGATCCACACAGGACAGAGATTGCGTTGTGCCATCAGCAGGGGTTCGTCGCCCACCTCGTCGGGAAGATCTTCGGCTGTCACACAAAGAGGTAAGGAGCCATCACTCTTTGATTTGCGATATCCGCGACTGATGATTCCTGGATGCCATCCTTCTTCGATGAGTTGCTGCGCTAGCCATAGGGTAAGCGGAGTCTTGCCTGTGCCGCCCACGCTGATGTTGCCGACGATGATGACGGGGACGTGGAATTTGGGTGCGATGAACACACCGCTGCGATAAAGGAACCGGCGCAGAGAGACGAGCACGCGGAAGATCAGGCTGACGGGATAGAGAATGACATGGAGCGGAGAGAGCCGGTACCAATGATGTTGCAGCCGCTCCATGTCGGGAAATTACTTGGTCTGGCTCTGTGTGGTGAAGGTGATGCGACCGAATCCGGCGACGCGGGCAGATTCCATGACGTTAATCACAGACTGATGCAATGCTTTGGCGTCCGCACTGATGACAATGGTCGGGTCGGTCTGGTCTCCGGCTGCCTTCTTCAATGCTTGGGCAAAGTCATTCACGTCTTTGAACGAGGCGCGGATGCCATTGATAGCGAAGTGTTCTGAGGCATCCACCGCCACATTGATGGGCTTGCTGACGGGTACCTTGCTATCTTCGCCAGAGGCTTGCGGCAGATTGATCTGCAATTCAGAGAACTTGCCGTAGCTGGTGGTGACCATCAGAAAGATGAGTACGACCAACAACACGTCGATCATCGGGATCAGGTTGATCTCCGGTTCTTCACGGTAACGTCCGCGACGGAAATTCATTTACTGCGTTCTCCGTGAACGATTTCCACCAGTTTGATTGCCTGCTGCTCCATCTCGATGGTGAAGCTATCTACCGAAGCGCGGAAGTGGCGGTAGGCGATCATGCTTGGTACGGCCACGATCAAGCCGAATGCTGTGTTGTATAGAGCGACGGAGATGCCGTGCGCCAACTCGGCAGGCGCTGCACCGCCTGCGTTCTGCGCACCGAATATCTCGATCATGCCGACCACGGTGCCGAACAGGCCGAGTAGCGGGCTGATGGAGGCGATGGTGCCGAGGGTGGTCAGGAAACGCTCCATATCGTGAGTGGCGGCGCGGCCAGCCTCTTCGATGGATTCCTTCATCACCTGCGGTTGGCTCTTGATGTTCTTGAGACCGGCTGAAAACACTTTACCTAATGGAGATTCCGCACTCAGCTTCGCGAGCATCGCAGTGCTCACGCCTTTAGTCTTGAGCTCCTGAACGACTTCATCCAATAACTTGGGAGGGATGATGTTCTTGCTGCGCAGATAGATCGCACGTTCCACGATGAGTGTGACGGCGATGAGTGAGGCGATGATGAGTAACCAGATAGGCCAGCCGGCCGCTTCGATGAGAGTGAACACGCAACGTCTCCAAAAATATGCAGAAAATCCGAGGCGCGAACTGTATCTTGTTACCCCCTCTTAGAGCAAGGCAAGTGCGGCCCAAAACGCTAACTTGCCGCCACATAAGCAAAAAGTTTTCTTACCCACAAAAGCTGTGGATAACTTTGTGGATGAAACAAAGGGGTGAATGTTCCAAGCCTGTTACAACAAGGAATTGGCTATTCTGCTCAATAAATGCACCGCAATAAACATATTTAAAATCAATTGGATACTGTAAGTTGCAATGATGTGTCGCGGGTATAGGCCATGAAAGCCGCGTGTTTATTGGGGTTGTGAGTAAATACGGTTTGTCAATATGCCGTTGGGCCTATTTTTAAATAAGGTGTTCACGGACGTGCAAGCACTTGAACAATCGTTAATATTCAGATGCGCGGCGATTTTAAACATTCATGTATCGTTCATGTGTACCCACTCAGCTGTGTAACTATTTTTGTGAAGGAAACCAAATATGAAAGTGAAACTGATTGCCTTACTGATGTTGTCTCTCACGCCAATGCTAGCCCATGCTGGTTTGGCGGATGATCTGAATAGGGCGACTGGCAGCAACTTAGGCAACAAGGTAGAGGCTCAGGCCAAGTCATCGGCGAAATCCGTTGGTAACAAACAGCTGGCGGCTCAAGTGAATAAAAAATTGCTGTCCGAAGGTCGTAAGAACCAATGTTCCTTCAAGAGTGGTTCGGACGAATTGGCTCCTGGCTGCGGTTCGAAGTCCAAGAAACTGGCGGGCATCATCATCGAAGTGAAGAAGACCTTGCAGTCTCAGGGGCAGACAGGTTTCATGTTCACCGTATCCGGTCATACCGACTCATCGGGTGACGCAGCCAAGAACAAAGAGCTGTCGGCTCGTCGCGCGCTAGTGATGGTGAAAGAACTGGTCGCACAAGGTGTGAGTGCCGAAGACATCGAATCTGTCGGTATGGGTTCGGAAAAGCCTCTGGTCAAGAAAGACGATACACCCGCCAAGAAAGCCAAGAACCGTCGCTACGAAGTTCAAGTCCATTTCTGATCTTCTCTGGGATAATGAAGCGGCACGTCCATCATGGGCGTGCCGTTTTTTATTGAGGAACGAACGTGGCGGTCGATAACAACAGAGTATTGAGCATTCGTGAGCTGAACCTTGCCGCGAAACAATTGATCGAGGGGGGATTGCCCTTGTTATGGGTGCGTGGCGAGATATCCAACTTTGTCAGTGCCGCATCCGGTCATTGGTACTTCTCCCTTAAGGACGAGGCAGCGCAGGTGCGTTGTGTGATGTTCCGTCACAAGAGTCAGTATCTGGATTTCAAACCCGCCAATGGCATGCAGGTCGAAGTCTTGGCTTTGGCGTCGATATACGAAGCGCGCGGGGATTTCCAACTGACCTTGGAGAAGATGCGCCCTGCCGGATTGGGGGCGTTGTTCGAAGCGTTCGAGCGCTTGAAGCGCAAGCTGGGTGACGAAGGTTTGTTCGATGGAGAACGTAAGCGTGAACTGCCGCTGATGCCCCAACAGGTCGGTATCGTCACATCGCCCCAAGCGGCGGCTTTGCGCGATGTGTTGCGTACCCTAAGTAACCGTATGCCGAACGTACCTGTCGTGTTGTATCCGACACCAGTCCAAGGCGAAGGCGCGGGGCAGAAGATCGCCGCAGCGATACGCAGTGCCAGTGAGCGTGCTGACTGCGATGTGCTCATCGTCTGTCGTGGCGGCGGCAGTATCGAGGACCTGTGGGCGTTCAACGAGGAGGTGGTGGCGCGTGCCATTGCGGACAGTCACATCCCCGTGGTGAGCGGGGTGGGACATGAGACTGATTTTACCATCGCCGATTTCGTGGCCGACCTACGCGCTGCGACACCCACAGCGGCGGCACAAGCTGTCGTGCCAGATGGGATGGAATGGCGGCAACGCTTGGCGCAATTACAAAAACGTTTTGCGCGTGCAGCTAGCCGTCGTTTAGAGCAGGCGATGCAGCAATTGGATTTCGCACAGCGGCGCTTGGTCCATCCTGCACAACGCATCCAACTACAATCCGAGCGATTGGATACGGTGAAGCAAAGATGGCAGGGAGCGATGGGCCGTAGCTTGGAGCAGCGCATGACGCGCCTTTCATCCATGCAGCAGCACTTGCAGCATCTCGACCCCAGCCAAGTGTTGGCGCGCGGATATAGTCTGGTGCGGGATGCAAAGGGCAACATCGTTTCCAGTAGCCGGCAAGTGGAAGAGGGGGCATCCTTGGATATCACCTTCGCACAGGGCGGTGCAGGTGTGGTGGTAAGGGAAAAACGCTGAGTCCGCCCGAGCTAATCAGTTAAAATCCGCGACTATTTTTGTTTCATCAGACAGTACGGAAATCATGCTCAAACAGATCGCACTCAAGATCGATGTCGACACCTACCGCGGGACGCGTGAAGGTGTGCCACGGTTGGTAGAGCTGTTGCAACGTCATCAGGCGCAGGCCAGTTTCTTCTTCTCCTTGGGGGCAGACCACAGCGGTCGCGCCATCAAGCACGTGTTCCGCACAGGCTTCATCAGCAAAGCCAAACGTATCTCCGCCTATCGACATCTCGGATTCAAGACGGCGCTCTACGGCACTTTGCTACCTGCGCCGAACATCGGAGAGAGATGTGCCGATACCTTGCGTGCCGTGCGTGACGCGGGTTTCGAGGTGGGCATCCATGCCGACGATCGATTTTGCTGGCAGGATAAAGTGATCGGCAAGGATGAGAAGTGGACACAGCGCGAGATGGATAGATCAGTTGCGCGTTTCACAGAGATATTTGGCAGTGCACCTAAATCCTATGCGGCGGCGGGTTGGCAGACCAACCGTTACGGTCTGCGTCATACACAACATCTGGGATTCGCTTACAGCTCTGATACGCGTGGCACCCACCCCTATCTGCCCACATGGGATGCCGAGATCATCGCCTGTCCACAACTGCCAACCACGTTGCCCACTTTGGATGAGGTCATCGGGCGCGACGGCGTCACGGTGGAGAACGTTGCGCAAAACTTGTTGGCAATGACGCAAGTGCCATGTGCGACTGGTCATGTTTTCACTTTACGTGCCGAACTCGAAGGCGGGCTATGGTTGCCGATCTTTGAGGAGTTACTTAAAGGGTGGAAGGAGCAAGGTTACGAAATGGTGGCTCTGCAACACTATCTGCAAGGATTCAAAGTGGCCGAACTGCCGCGCCACGAAGTTAAATTCAGTGTGGTCGATGGCAGTATCGGAACACTGGCTACCCAATCTTAGATATCAACGGCGATGAGAGAAGACATCTCACTCGATTCTGCATCCCACCTCAAGGTATGGCGCTGGGGTGTGCCGCTGGTATCGCTTATTCTGATGTTATCGCTGTTACTACTTGGAGTTAACACGCAGGTCTTCCTGACGTTGAATCATGTGGCATCGAATCTGGGCGATATCTTCTGGAGTCACGTCACTGTGCTGGGTGATGTGGTGTCGCTTCTGATCATCTTGCTCATGTGTGGACGCAGGCCTCAGATCGTTTGGCATTTCATTCTTGCAGCCTTGTTTGCCATCCTGTGGACGCAAAGTCTCAAATCGCCATTGGGGGTGATGCGTCCCCCCGCCGTGCTGGATTTGAGTCAGTTCCATCTCATTGGCAATGCGTTCATAGGCAACTCATTCCCCTCTGGCCATACCACCACTATCTTCGTGATCGTTGGCGTCTTGTGTTTGCACCGTTTTTCTTTGAGCTTAAAGTTTGGACTGTTGGGTTTGGCGATTCTGGTTGGCGTCTCACGTATCGCCTGTGGCGTGCACTGGCCGCTGGATGTGCTGGGTGGCGCATTCGGCGGTTGGCTGGCGGCGGTAGCGGGGGGCTGGGTGAGTTTGCGTTGGAAAGCCGGTTTGAACGACAACTTCCAGCGCGTTGTCGCACTCCTGTTTCTAGTAGTCGCGTTCTGGGTCATCTTTCGAGATACCGAAGAATTCGTAACGACGATTCCTTTTCAGATAATCTTGGCTATCCTTGCCATCGTATTCTCTGTACTGCCTTTGTTGCGGCTATTCGGATATAAACGCTAAAGAAACGTCTTTCTATG
>VBWD01000052.1 GCA_006218055.1 Gallionellaceae bacterium | reverse complement strand
GGGGGCAAGTTTGGGATCGGCGATAGCCAGTTTGTTGAAGTTGCCGTTGTTCAGTACCGCACCTTTCGCATCCACAAAGCCCGGCTGCGCACTCCACAACACCAGTCTGCCGATCGCATAAGTGAAGCGCGAACCTTCCACTGCCAATTTCTCTTGTTGCAACTGTTTGGGGATCGCCTCGTCAGCGGCCAGCAACACATCAAACGGCGCGCCCCCTTTGATCTGCGCATAGAACTTGCCGCTGGAACCCAAGCTGACATTCACCTTGTGTCCGCTGTCTTTTTCGAACTGGGCCACGATGCGCTCCATCGGTGCGGCAAAGTTCGAGGCTACGGCCACGCGCACCTCACCGGCGCACACCGGCGCACTCATCAAACCAATAGAAACCAAGGCTGCGGCAACACGGCCGCATTTTGCAAAGAGATTCATCATCGACTCCAACACGCGAAAAGTGGGTGTCATGATAACAAGCAAGATGAAGACCAATCAGCGATTGTTCTGTTTGTCACAAATGTCGCCCCTAAAGAGCATAATCACGCCACGGCATCAAGAATCCACACCGCCGGATTTGATGAGAGTGCACGCAGCCCCTTCGAACACGAGGTTTATTACAAAAGCCGGGCAAACCCGGATAGCAGGAATGAGGAGGATATATGAAGACCGCACCGCTTCCTGACAACGAACAGGAGCGCTTGGAGGCGCTCCGCAACTACAACATTCTGGATACCGATCCCGAAGCCGAGTTCGACGGGATGGTCCAATTGGCCTCCTCCATCTGCGAGACGCCCATCGCGGTGATCAGTCTGGTTGACCGGGATCGACAATGGTTCAAAGCGATCATTGGACTGGATGCGAAAGAGACATCGCGTGATCTGGCGTTTTGTGCACACACCATCCTGCAGAATGAAATCATGGTGGTATCGGATGCACTGCAGGACGAACGATTCTTCGACAATCCGCTGGTCGCCTCCTCCCCGAATATCCGCTTTTATGCCGGCGCACCGCTGATCACCACGGACGGTTTCCAGCTGGGCACCATCTGCGTCATTGACCGCGTGCCGCGCACGTTGAACGACAACCAGTTGCTGGCGCTAAAAGCGCTGGCCAATCACGTCATCGCCCAGTTCGAATTGCGCTTGTCGCACCGTAAGATCAATCAATACCTGCGCGAATTACATCAGACACAAAAAGTGCTTAGCACTCTGATCAATGCCAGTCCTGATTTCATCTGCTTCAAGGACGGCGAAGGCCGCTGGTTGACGGCCAACAAGAGCGGACTGGAACTGTTTCATCTGGATGTCCAGAACTACCAGAATAAGACCGACCTGCAACTGGCCGAGCAGACCCATCCCATCTATCAGCCCGCATTCCGCAACTGCCTTGCCACGGACGAACAAGCCTGGCAGGCGCATATTCTGACGCGGGTCGAGGAGACCATCCCGCTGCCGGAAGGCGGCAAAAGGGTGTTCGACACCTACAAGATCCCGCTGCTGAACGACGACGGCAGCCGTCAGGGCTTGGTGGTTCTTGGACGCGACATCACCGAGCGCAAGCAGACCGAAGAGAAACTGCGGTTGGCAGACACCATTTTTCAATTCAGCAGCGAAGCAATGCTGATCACCGATGCCGACAACAACATCCTCAACGTCAATCCCGCCTTCACTCAACTCACCGGCTACACCGCATCCGATGTCGTCGGCAAGAATCCGAACATCCTCAACTCCGGTCGTCAGGACAAGGCTTTCTACAAGGAGATGTGGAATTCGCTGCACAAGATCGGCTACTGGCAGGGCGAACTCTGGAATCGGCGCAAGAATGGCGAAGTCTATGTCGAGTGGCTGACCATCGATGTCGTGTTCAACAAGGACGGTAGGATTGCGCGCCACATAGCTTTCTTCTCGGACATCACCGAGAAGAAGAAAGCCGACGAGTTGATCTGGAACCATGCCAATTTCGATCACCTGACGCAGCTGCCCAACCGCAGACTGTTCCGTGACCGGCTGGGACAGGAAATGAAAATGACGAACCGCGCCAGCCTGAGCATGGCATTAATGTTTATTGATCTTGATCGCTTCAAAGAGGTGAACGACACCTTGGGGCACGATGCAGGAGATGCGTTATTGGTGGAAGCCGCTCGCCGTATCACGGAGTGCGTGCGCGAATCCGATACCGTTGCCCGCCTAGGTGGAGATGAATTCACGGTTATCTTGTCGCGGATCACCGATGTCGGCCACATCGAGAAGGTCGCTCAAAGCATTATCCGTAAACTGTCCGAGCCATTCGTTGTGGACGGACAAATGATCAACTCATCGGCCAGCATCGGCATCACCGTTTATCCGTCTGACGGCGTTGAAGCCGATCAACTCATCAAGAATG
>VBWD01000051.1:3044-5651 GCA_006218055.1 Gallionellaceae bacterium | reverse complement strand
ATGCGAAGCGTCCATTCACGCCTCGCGGCCGCATCATCAACGGCGGTATGCAGGATCTGTCGAACATCCCTGTTCGTATGCAGATCTTCCAGCTGCCGGGACGTGTACCGGTCTATAATCAGGTTGTGATCGTGCCGGACGTAGGCGCAGATGCACCGCTGAACATCAGCTCGTTCGACTTCCCGGCATTTGTTCCGCAGGCAGCCGGACAATACGAAGTGTGTCTCACCACGGAGTATCCGGGCGATCCGATCAACACCAACAATCAGGTATGCCAGTTCTTCAACGTCCAGGCAAACCTCTCGGGTGTGTATACGATCGGCACGCTCAAGTCTGGCGACCCACGTAACTACCTCACGATGCAGGCCGCAGCAGATGACCTCTATCGCAAGGGCGTATCGGGTCCGGTAGAGTTTGAACTCACAGATGCCGCCTATTCAGTAGGGTCAACTGCCGTAGCACTGCCGGCACTTGATCTTACAACAAAGATCATCGGTGTAGACGCATCCAATCCTGTCACGTTCAAGCCATCGCTTGCACGTTCAATCAACAAGGGTTCGATCGTAGTAACACTCAACTCCGGTAGCGGTGTTGGTGTACTCCTTGGTCAGAATGTTTTCGCATCGAATCCGAATGCAGTTCAGTTTGAGTTCCAAAAGGACCCACAGTGGGCGAACACTCCGGGCTTCATCCGATTCGATGGTGGAGAGCAGAAGTCATTGGTATTCGAATTGAATGCCAGCACACCGTTTCGTGCCCCATTCTACTTGGGCGACGGTTCGCATGATCTGACAGTGAAGAACTGTATCATCCGCAACTCGCCGATGACAACACCAAGCTATGTGAGCAGCTTGCCAAGCATCAACTTTGTTAACAGCACGTTCCAGTATCAGGCAGATGTACGTTCAGCATCGCTGACGTATTCGGCCGGTATCGTGAGCCGTCAGAAACTGCCAGCAGGCAGAGACGGCAACAATTCGGAACGCCTGGACACGGTAGCCGGTGCCAACAATGCCTTTGTGAACAACGAGATCACACCACGGGGTCGCAGATCACCGGCAACCTTATCACAAACGTGCGCACGGCCGGAATTTTTGTCGGCTATGACAACGGCGGCATGGTAAGTGGCAACCGGATCTACAACGTCGGTATCCAGTCCACGGGCGGAACGGGCGTAGAAGCAGCGGGTATCGTAGCCGGTGGATTCAACCGCTACAACAACATGAACCTGAAGATCACGGGCAATGAGATCTCGGCCGTGGTAGGCGATCTGTGGACACGCGGAGTCAGCGTGGAGCAGGTGCGCAACTCATTCCCATCGATCACCGCCGGTGGCAACACGTACTTCCCGAACGGTCCGGAAGCCACAAGCGTAACGAACAACGCCATCTGGGGCATCCGCCGCCAGTCGTCGACAACGAACATGTCGGCCATCCACCTCTTCACGCAGCGCAGCACCACGCTCACGGGCTGGAACCAGCTGATCACACCGTCGTTGAACAACAACCAGTACTTCACGCGCAATGACGTGGTCTACAACAACACGGTTGTGCTGACCAATGACAACGTAGTGGGTACAGGTCTTGTGGCCGCAGTTGGTGTACAACACGCCAACGGAGCCACGATCAAGAACAATGCGTTCATCATGCAGAACGGCGCCACGGCGTCCTCGCAATCGCACTCAGCTCTGTTCTATCAGGGTGTGCAGATGACCGACGGCAACGATGCCATGGCCCTCAAGAGTGACCGCAATGCCTACGAAGTAGGTAATGCCTCGATGGCACGCTTCGTAGAGATCAATGCCAACAGCGACGTGATCAGCCAAGGCACTGCTGATGAGTTCCGTTATCTGTCGCAGTGGCGCTCATGGACCAATCGCGACATCAACTCGGTGGAAGGTAATCTGTGGGCAGACATGACGCTCACGGGCGTAGCGCCGAACCAGCGTCTGCGTGTGAAGACCAATCCAACACCGATCGGCTCGTTGCTCAACAACCGTTCGACATCGGAGCCGATGAATTCGACGGACGTCAATACGTGAAGGATCTCGAAGCCGCCGCCGTGGTGAGCCCGAGTGAATATCGCGCAGCAACGGGCACACTGGCCGATGCAGAGTATGTGATGACCCGTTCGCCGATCAGCATCACGGGTCTTGTGCGCAACATCGGCGCACTGCCACAGACGAACACACCGGTACGCCTGCGCGTCTACATCGAGACACCGGCATCGAACAACGCCGGAGCTGTCGTACCACAATGGAACGGCCAAGCCTCTGTTGATCGTCTGGTGAATGCCACGATTAACAGCGGAGACGAGGTTAACGTTGTCTATGACCTGACGTGGGTACCGCAGTCCTATCAGCAGTTGTCGGGCCTTGGATACAATGTGCCGACGAACCTGAGCGGTATGCGTAACAACATCACTCCTCGTTATCGCATCGAGATCTCGGTCTCGTCGGACGAGTTCACGCCGAACAACACCACGTCAAAGGTTGTGCGCTTCTACATGGCTCGCTCGAGCACGCGTATGCTGACCTCGGTGCGCGGCGCTTCGGTAGACGTCCTTACGGGCACACCAACGCAGAACCAGATCGCAGCACGCCTGAAC
>VBWD01000051.1:554-2946 GCA_006218055.1 Gallionellaceae bacterium | reverse complement strand
CGCGGATCGGGTATTACAACGATCCGGCTAATGATGTGATCAGCTATGATGTGCTCGACCGCGACAACTTCGAAGAGCGTGCCATCGACTACTCGCTCTATCGCACGCTGTTCTGGAGCTCGGACAACAATCCTCTGACGCGCTTCGAGCGCCGTGACCTGCGTGCCTACGTGGCCTCGGGTACGTCACAGGCCAAGCGTAACCTGGCCGTAGCCGGTCAGAACTACCCACGTCAGCACGTAGGCATGGACGTGATCAACGACCAAGCCTTCATCCAAACGATCCTGCGCGTGAACAACGTCTTGCCGGGCAATCCGGTACCGGCAGCGCTGACCTATAGCGGTCGCCGCGTACGTGGTGACGCCTTGGCTCGCGGCTCAGTAGAGACCGTTGTCCGCACAGGCTTCTTGGGCGACGCCGAGCCGCTTCCGGCACTGGTGAAGCTCTACAGCGACCCAACAACGGCCGGTGTGGCACAACGTGCCTACAACTACGTGCTGGGAGATCGTCAGACACCGGACTCGATCATGGGTTCGGCCACCGCCTCGCTTGTATCGAACACGGTCTACCTGGGCGTAGACTGGCGCTACTGGCAGTCAACGGCAGCACGCACGGGCACTGAGCGCGTGATCCGCGGCATCTTTGACTTCTTTGAATCCAACGGTGGGGGATTTGTCCCCGTGGATCTGACAAGCTTCGATGCGAAGGCCCGCGGCAATGCCGTGGACGTGATGTGGAACACCGCCTCGGAGAAGAACAGCGATCACTTCGATGTAGAACGCGCAGATGTGATGGCCGGCAGCGAAGCCAGCTTCACAACGGTAGGAACAGTAGCCGCGGCAGGTGTGTCGACCACATCGCGCGATTACAACTTCCGCGACCACGGAGTGGCTCAAGGCCGCTACCTCTATCGTCTGACAACAGCCGATAAGGATGGCTCGCGTTCAGTAAGCAACGAAGTAGAAGTGGTCATCGGCGCCGACGCCGCAGCAACGATCGGCAACGTCTCACCGCAGCCGGCAACAAGCAATGCCAGCGTAACGGTAACGATGCCTGTAGCAGCAACGGCCACAGTAGAGATCATCGATGCATCAGGAGCACGTGTGGCTCAGATCAACGATGTACAACTGAGCGCAGGTCCACAACCGATCGACATCCCGGTCAACACGCTCGTCAGCGGCGCCTATACGGTGGTCGTAACCACCAACGGCACCACACTGACAACGCCACTGGTGATCCGCCGCTAAGGCACTCCGCAGCAATAGCACTCTCTCGATACAAAACGCCCGATGTTCTCTCCGAACATCGGGCGTTTGCTTTTCTTACAACTGATTCTACGAAAGGTAGAATGGGATGCTACGGCATTTATCACACAGCAATCATTCGCCTCGGATCATGAACATGCATTTGGGGGGGGAGTGAGGGAATATCAGTTACCAGGAGACATTATGTGCAAAACAAACAATTCGGACTAGTACGGGTAACATTTTGCTTTTTCTATTGTTTCATTATCTTGACGCAATGTGGTTAAAAAAAACACACCTCGGCCACAGATAAATCTGACAGTAAGCGTCTATTCAAATAACATTTCCAACACATTTAAAGGGAGTGATACATGAGACGGAAGTTTCTGCGTGTCCTTCTAACAACGGCAATTCTCATTGCCGGTCTTGTATCTTCCTCGGGAGATCTGCGATCGCAGATCTTAGTTGAAGTAGATGGCGGTCCGGGTGGAGTGAGAACGTGGAACTATACGTACTACGTATACAACCCACTTTCTGACTACTCCAACAACCAGCGAAATAGATTTATCTATCGTGCTTCGGAATTGCTAGCAAAAGGCATGACTCCCGGGCAGATCGCTTCCTTTGCTATCAAGTTGAGAAATGCCACGCCGTGGCCTGCTTCTCGTAACGTAACAATCAGGATGGGAAGCACTACGGCTAATGCACTTACTGGTTCTTGGGTTACAACTGGTTTCACAACAGTGTATAACAATCCGGCCTTCAACCTTCCTGTGATTCCAATCGGCTCTCCGGACTGGGTAACGTTCACGTTCCAGACTCCATTCATGTGGGATGGCACAAGTAACCTCATCATTGATTTTTGTACCTATCGAACAGGAAACTCGTTCCTCTTCCCAGATTGGGAGTCAACCACGGTAGGTACTCCTAATACAAACTCGTGGAACAAGCAAACGTTCTATAATTTCGGCGCACCTGACTATTGCGCGAATAATCCTCCGTATGCTTACATCTATTACCCATACAATCGCCCAGTTGCGTTGTTTGGCATCCTGTCGGGTATTGAAACATCCTTCCCTGATGATGTGGACCCTCGCCGTATCCTGCGTGCAGGTGCGGTTTATGATGGCATCGATCCGAACTTCCCT
>VBWD01000051.1:0-526 GCA_006218055.1 Gallionellaceae bacterium | reverse complement strand
CGTGGTCTACCAAGCTCAACGCAACGGTAGTTCGACGATGAACCATGTTGCCGGATCAACCGGTCTCTTTACGTACACAATGTCCGACGCAACCGGTCCACTTGCCGGTGCAGGTGGTGCACTCAATCTCACCAACGCAGCAGGGGGCTCCTACCGCCTCGAGGCCACGTACCAGATTCCGGGATACACACAGACGTGGACGAAAGAATTCAATATTGCCTTCCCGAATGACCTGATGGTTCGTCAGATCCGTTCGCCACTGGTTGTGCCAAAGAAGTATCCTCGCGGCGTAACGATCCCGGTATCGGCACGCATCCAGAATGTTGGTCTTAATGACGTAACAACGGCGCGTGTGATCGCAACGATCAATCAGCTGCCGGGCAACAACGAAGTTTACCGCGATACCACAGACTACCTCGGCCTGCTTGCAACGGGAGATCTGGGAACAATTGACTTCGATAACTTCACGTCGCTCGAAGTTGGCAGTTGGTCACTCTCTGTCTGTGCCGAACTGCTCAACGCAGTG
>VBWD01000097.1:616-1201 GCA_006218055.1 Gallionellaceae bacterium | reverse complement strand
TAGGACGATGACATTCTGTGGCAGTGGCTGATTCGCAGCAAAGGCATCGCGCGGCCAAGGGATGGGGGCGCGACTGAAATAGAGCGCATTGCCATGTTTATCCAGCACCGCTTTAACAATGTTGGGGTTACGCATGGAGGCTTCATCATGGATAGGGTGACACGCAGTGGCGATAGCGCACTCGGGATGTTCATGCAGATGCTGGGCGACAGCTCGGATGAGTGAGGGCGGGATGAGCGGCTCGTCACCTTGTACATTCACTACGATGGTGTCGTCAGTCCAAACGTGTTGTGCAGCAACTTCTGCGATGCGGTCAGTGCCGCTGGTGTGGTCGGCGCGGGTCATGCAGGCATCGAATCCGTTCTGCTGGGCCGCTTCGATGATGGGCTGGTGATCGGTAGCAATGATGATCTGCGCCGCGCCGCTTTGTGTCGCTTGCTCTGCGACACGAATGACCATCGGTTTGCCTCCGATATCTAACAGAGGTTTGCCCGGAAGGCGCGTGGAAGCGAAGCGGGCGGGAATGACGACTTTGAATTGCAGCATGGTGATAAGCGAATCAGAGCTTTTCGATTTCCTCGGGGG
>VBWD01000097.1:0-609 GCA_006218055.1 Gallionellaceae bacterium | reverse complement strand
TCGGGGGACATCGCGCGCGCTTCATCGGCCAACATCACGGGGATATCGTCTTGAATCGGGTAAGCCAAGCGGTCTGCCTTACAGATCAACTCCTGTTCGACTTTACGATAGATCAAAGAAGATTTGCACAGTGGGCAAACGAGGATATCTAACAGTTTGGCGTCCATTATCGGGTGACCTTTTTGATGATGAGTTGGGCAAGAGTTGGATCGACTTGCGCATCCACGCGCAATACCCAGTGTTTCTCGGTGGCGAACGGAGTGCATTTTACCGCATCTTTTTCTGTCATGAGTATGGCATCAGCGTCCTCGAATGCGAGATCTGCCGAGATGAAGTCATGGTGGTCGGAGAAAGCATGTGCCGTGCATTGCAAGCCGAGTTGTTGTAGGTGATCGAAGAAACGTCGAGGATGGCCGATACCTGCGATAGCGTGCAATTTCAGTCCCATCAACTCGTTGGCTGAAACGACGCGTTCAGGGTTCAAAAGATTGTGGAAGCGTGTGCCTTGCAGGTTCATGGCGAACTCATTACCCTGCACCATGCCACCGTTGACTACGATGGCATCTACCTCTTGCAAACGTGATACAGGTTCTCGTAGTGGGCCAGCGG
>VBWD01000001.1 GCA_006218055.1 Gallionellaceae bacterium | reverse complement strand
CAAACCAGGCGCGCTACCAGGCTACGCTACACCCCGAGAGCGCGGCATTATACAGACCGCGCGATGAAAATCAATTCTGATTTTGAGATTTTATTTTTGGTGCTGCCAACATCAGGTAATACACCATCGACCACAGCGTGAGGATGGCTGCCAGATAGATCAGCAAGGTACCGACCCATTGGGTTGAGATGCCAAATAGAGGCTCATGGAACAAGAGAAATTGGATAGCCAACATCTGAAATACGGTCTTCACTTTGCCGATCATCGATACCGCCACGCTCTTGCTCCCACCCAACTGTGCCATCCACTCACGCAAGGCTGAAATCGTCAGCTCACGTCCGATGATGATGAAGGCGATGATGGCATCCACATAGCCGAGGTTCAACAGGATGACCAGCGCAGCGACGACCATCAACTTGTCTGCGACCGGATCGAGGAAGGCGCCGAAAGCAGAACCTTGATTCAAAACTCGCGCCAGATATCCATCTAGCCAATCTGTGATCGAGGCGAACCAGAAGATGGCAAAACTCAACATGTGTTTGTGATGCAGACTCAATGTCTCATCTGAGACATAGAAGACGGCGATGAAGACCGGTATCAATAAGATACGCAGCCAAGTCAGTAGATTCGGGATGTTTATAGGCATGTCAATGTAAGCTCTGATAGATTCTTTCGGCTAATGCGGGGCTGATACCCTCCACCCGCGCCAGCTCGTCCACACTGGCTTGTTGCACACCTTTCAAACCTCCAAAGTGGGTCAACAGATTACGGCGTCGCTTCTCACCCACGCCTTCGATGTCTTCCAAACTGGATGTAACACGGACCTTACCGCGTCGCGCCCGATGCCCGCTAATAGCGAAGCGGTGGGCCTCATCACGTACTTGTTGGATCAAATGCAGGGACGGACTGTCCGGTGGCAATTGTAACGATATTTCTATACCGGGTCGTATTAATTGCTCCATACCTGCTTTGCGTTCTACGCCTTTGGCGACACCTACAAGACTGATGTCTGACAGCCCAAGCTTTTGCATCACTTCTACTGCGATACCAAGCTGCCCCGCACCACCGTCGATCAAGATCAGGTCGGGACGTTTCCCCTCTCCCGTTTGCAATTTTTGATAGCGGCGAGTCAACGCTTGGCGCATGGCCGCGTAATCATCCCCCGGGGTGATGCCACTGATGTTGAAGCGACGATATTCTTGTGGACGGATAGCGAGATCGTCATACACCACACAGGATGCAACCGTGGCCTCGCCCATCGTGTGGCTGATGTCGAAACACTCGATGCGCTTCAAGTCGGGCAAAGCCAACACCTCACGCAACGCATCCATTCGCAATGACTGCCCCGCCTCCAATCCTGCCTGTCTTTGCAGCGCCAACAAGGCATTGGATTGCGCCATGTCCAACCACTGGCGACGCTCCCCCGTGACGGCGTGACGTATCTGCACCTTGTGCCCCGCCTGCTCCGTCAAGAGTTGTTCTAGCGCCTCGTCGATCACTTCGATACTGGTGATAATCAAGGGGGGCACACTGCGTTCCAAATAATGCTGTGCCAGGAACGCTTCCAATACCTCGACGCTATCCTGGCCTTGCACGTTGGCAGGGAAGAACTGTTTGTCACCCAAATGACGTCCACCACGCACCACTGCGAGATTCAGACACAGCGCCCCTTCGGCCTCAACGACGGCTACGATGTCCGCATCGGTATCGCGCCCGCTCTCCACGAACTGCTTTTCCTGCACTGCATGCAGGGCTTGCAACTGGTCGCGCAAGGCAGCTGCCTTCTCAAAGTGCAGTGTCTCGGCCGCTTGCTCCATCGCCATGCGCAGACGCTTCTCTACCTCATCATGCTTGCCCTGCAACAACAATCCCGCATTGCGCACATCGGTGGCGTAATCCTCGGCGCTGATGATGCCGACACAGGGAGCGCTGCAACGATGGATCTGATGTAACAGGCAAGGGCGCGTGCGATTGTTGAACACCGCTTCTTCGCAAGTACGCAGAAGAAAGACCTTCTGCAAAAGATTGATGCTCTCCTTCGCCGCTTGCGCATTGGGGTACGGTCCGAAGTATTGATGGCACTTATCGGTCGCTCCACGATAATAGGTCAGACGCGGCGACGGACTGCCGGTGAGCACGATGTAGGGGTAAGACTTGTCGTCGCGGAACAGGATGTTGTAGCGCGGCTTGAGCGTCTTGATGAGATTGTTCTCCAGCAGCAGCGCTTCCGCTTCCGAGCGCGTCACCGTGACTTCGATACGCGCGATATGTGACACCATCAGCCTGATACGCGGCGACAGATTGCTTATCTGAAAATAGGAACTGACGCGTTTTTTGAGTTGATTCGCCTTGCCGACGTACAGCACCTGCCCCGCTTCATCCAACATGCGATACACCCCGGGCTGCAAAGGCAGGCTCGCAAGTAAGGGTTTGGGATCGAACGTCGGTTCAGACATGGCTCACATCAAGGCTTGCAGACCGTTAGCGAATTCGGTCGCACCACCATTCGCTGGATGGCGCACGGCACCGGTCACTGCTATTCCCATCTCCTCCAGCAAGCCCTCCGCCTTCTTTCCGACTGCAACGACCTTTGCCTTAGGAAACGCCTCGATCAACAAGCGCATGGCAGGCTCACCCAGCTTGATCTCCTCTGGCGTGGGCGTCCGGTTAGACCACAGGTTGTCGGAACGATACGGATGCAGTTGCAGCGCATTCCACAGGATAGTGCACTCAGCGATACCAAGACGATACAGCGTCTTCCACACGATGGTGGCGGACGGCTCGGAGAAAGGTAAACGTCGATCCGACAGACGCCCCTGCAAAGCTAGAATGCGCGGGATGGCCCCTTCACCCAGCAGACGTTCGCTGGTGAAAGCCACACCGCTATAACGGCAGCCCTGATAGCCAGGCGCTTCGCCGACCAAGATGAATTCAGGATCGCACGCCAGATGAAGCATGAGACGCTCCAATTTTTCAGTTGGGCCATTACCAGCCGCATCATGCGGACAACTATCTTTCCAAGGATTAAATAACCCCGCCAAGCCGGATGGCAAGGTGTCTACAAGATCTCTAGCGAGCGGTTTCATACTTTTCTTCATGATTCACACATGCAATTTGATATGAGAGATTCTCGCAGTCTGAACGCGATGTCGCAATCAATCACAAACGAATCCAGCAATGAAAAGCCCCGCGCTAGGCGGGGCTCGTCGCGGCGATGGGTTGCCTTATTCCGCAGCAGGTGCGGCTGCTTGTGCCAACAATGCCTTCATGCTCAACTTCATGCGGCCTTTGTCGTCCACTTCCAGCACTTTGACCTTAACCACTTGGCCTTCTTTCAGATGGTCAGCCACGTTCGCGATGCGCTCGTGCGAGATCTGAGAGATGTGCAACAAACCGTCCTTGCCTGGCAGGATGTTGATCAGCGCACCGAAGTCCAACAGTTTGACCACCGGGCCTTCGTAGATCTTGCCGACTTCGACTTCAGCCACGATGTCTTCGATACGTTTCTTAGCTGCCTCGCCCGCCTCGCCGCTCACGCAGGAGATGGTGACATTGCCTTCATCGTCGATATCGATCGTGGTGCCAGTTTCTTCGGTCAGTGCACGGATCACCGCGCCGCCCTTGCCGATCACGTCACGGATCTTGTCCGGATTGATCTTCATCTTGATCATGCGCGGTGCGAAGTCAGACACTTCAGGACGCACAGACGGCATCGCTTGCTTCATGATACCGAGGATGTGCATGCGGCCTTCTTTATCTCTTTGGTGATGCCGTTGATCTTGATGTCCATCTGCAAAGCGGTGATGCCCTTGTCAGAACCGGCCACCTTGAAGTCCATATCGCCCAAGTGATCTTCATCACCCAGGATGTCGGTCAGCACAGCGAAACGACCGCCGTCTTTGATCAAGCCCATGGCGATACCTGCCACGTGATTCTTCATCGCCACGCCTGCATCCATCAACGACAAGCAACCGCCGCAAACCGATGCCATGGAGCTGGAACCGTTGGATTCAGTGATCTCGGAGACCACGCGCATCGCGTAACCGCATTCATCTTCGCTCGGCAATACCGCAACCAATGCACGTTTAGCCAAACGACCGTGGCCGATCTCGCGACGCTTAGGCGTACCGACGCGGCCAGTTTCGCCAGTCGCGTACGGAGGGAAGTTGTAGTGCAACATGAAGCGGTCTGTGAACTCGCCTTGCAATGCGTCAATCTTTTGTGAATCGCGCATCGAACCCAGCGTAGCAACGACCAATGCTTGGGTCTCGCCGCGTGTGAACAATACGGAACCATGGGCACGCGGTAACACGCCGGTACGGATGGTGATCGGACGCACGGTGCGTGTGTCACGACCGTCGATACGTGGCTCGCCGCTCAGGATCTGACCGCGCACGATCTTGGCTTCCAGCGCGCTGAACAACTCGTTCACTTCATTGTTGGAGACGTTCTCGAATTCAGGTGTCGCCAGTGCAGCAGAGACCTTGGCACGGATTGCATCCACTTGATGTGTACGAGCCTGCTTCTCACGCACTGCGTAGGCCGCTTTCAGTTCATTCTCTGCCAGCGCACCGATCTTGGCGATGAGTGCTTCGTTCTTGGCTGCTGGTGTCCAATCCCACTCGTCTGCGCCTACTGCATCAGCCATTTCGTTGATCGCATTGATCACGACTTGCATCTGCTCGTGACCGAACACGACCGCGCCCAACATGATCTCTTCCGACAGCTCTTGCGCTTCGGATTCAACCATTTGCACTGCCTTGACGGTTCCTGCAACCACCAAGTCCATCTGCGAAGTGACCAACTCGTCTTTGGTTGGGTTCAACAGGTATTGACCGTTGGCATAACCCACGCGCGCCGCGCCAATAGGACCGTCGAATGGGATGCCGGAGATCGCCAGCGCAGCGGATGCACCGATCATCGCAGGGATGTCAGAGTCAATCTGCGGATCGGAAGATACAACTGTCGCCACGATCTGCACTTCGTTGTAGAAGCTTTCCGGGAACAGAGGACGCAATGGACGGTCGATCAAGCGGGAAGTCAAAATCTCTTTTTCGCTTGGGCGGCCTTCACGTTTGAAGAAACCGCCGGGGATCTTGCCACCGGCATAAGTACGTTCTTGATAGTCAACAGTGAGCGGGAAGAAATCTTGATCAGGCTTGGCATCTTTACGTCCCACCACGGTGACCAGCACCACGGTGTCGCCCAAACTAACCATCACTGCGCCACTGGACTGACGAGCGATCTCGCCTGTTTCCAATGTCAGCTGTTGATTACCGTAACTCAGTGTTTTTTTATATTGACTCAAGATAGCGCTCTCCAATGTGAATGCCTGACCGAGTGGTCAGGACACCAATACGACACCCAAAACAAAGCGGGCCGCTATCGCGACCCGCTCGTAAAACTTAATTACTTGCGCAGTTCCAAACGTTGGATCAGCTCTTTGTAACTACCCTCATTCTTGCTCTTCAGGTAGTCCAGCAGCTTGCGGCGGCGGCTGACCAAACGGAGCAGGCCACGGCGTGAGTGGTGGTCTTTGTTGTGCTCTTTGAAATGATCGGTCAGGTAGTTGATACGAGCGGTCATCAAAGCAACTTGTACTTCGGGGGAGCCAGTGTCGCCCTTGGCACGTTGATAATCAGTCACGATCTGCGATTTTTGTGCTGCGGTAATAGACATTTACTTACTCTCTCCAAATAAAAAGTGCGGCATTCTAACCCTGAACGGGGTATCCACTCAAGCTGAATTAGGGATGGCGGCGGCCTTGGCGATACTGGACAACAGGCGACTCGGCGACAATCTGCCACCGACCAGCTCGCCCAAGCCGATAAATCGCCCTTCTGCGTACAATCTGCGCTTGCCATCGGGGTGGCTATCAGTCAAACCAAGCCGTTGTCCACGGGCTAAACGGATGGCTTGGACACTATCCAGCTCTAAAGTCGGCAGATTTTGCACCAGTCGGTCCAGCGGCATCAGGCAGCCATCACGTTCTGCCGCCCCCATGACTTCCAATTGTGCCAAGGTATAGGCCTCGCTCAGATCAAATTCGCCAATGACTGTGCGACGCAACGCGACAAGATGACCGCCACAGCCCAAAGCTTCACCGATATCCTCGGCCAAGGTGCGCACATAAGTGCCCTTGCTACATAGGACGCTGAATTCCAATTCCTCGCCTTGTAAGCGCTCCAACTTCAATTCGTGAATGACTATCTGGCGCAGCTCTCGCTCAACGGTCTCGCCCTTACGGATGTATTCGTACAGCGGCTTGCCTAGGTGTTTGATGGCGCTGTGCATAGGCGGAAGTTGCTGACTCTCGCCCAAAAAGCTCGCCAACACAGCCAACACTTGAGCTTCATTCACCGCAACTGGGCGCGTCTCAATCACCTCGCCTTCGGCATCGCCAGTCGTTGTTTTTTGCCCCAAACGTATCGTTGCACGATAGCCCTTGTCGGCATCCAACAGGGCGACGGTGTATTTGGTGGCTTCGCCGAAGCAAATGGGCAACAAGCCAGTAGCGAGGGGATCCAGCGTGCCGGTGTGCCCCGCTTTTTCGGCGCCAAAAAGCCAGCGTACCTTTTGCATAGCCACGTTGGAACTCAACTCCAACGGCTTATCGAACAGCAGCACGCCGTCCAATTGCCTTTTGATTCGGGTCGTACGATTAGTGGTTGGTGTCGCTGGCAACGGCTTTGTCGATCAACTGAGAAAGATGAGCGCCGCGTTCGATCGAAGCGTCATAGAGAAAATGTAATTGAGGCGTGATGCGCAACTTCATGGCCTTGGCCAATTGGCTACGCAAGTAGCCAGCAGCACGCTCCAAACCTTGGAGTAGCTCTGGACTATTGCCATCCAAAGAGGTGTAGAAAACTTTGGCATGGGCGTGGTCGTTAGTCACTTCCACCCCAGTCAAAGTTACTTTACGCACACGCGGATCTTTGACTTCCAGCCGGATCAGTTGTGCCAGCTCACGCTGGATCTGTTCGGCGATGCGATCTGTGCGTGCGTAGTCTTTTGCCATCAGAGTGCGCGTGCGATCTCAACGATCTCGAACACTTCCAGGAAATCGCCAACTTCCAAATCATTGAAGCCGCGCAAGGACAGACCGCATTCGAAGTTGGATTTGACTTCCTTTGCATCATCCTTGAAGCGTTTCAAGGAATCGAGTTCGCCGGTATGGATGACCACGTTGTTGCGTAGCACACGCACACTGGAACCGCGTTTGACCACACCCTCGGTGACGTAACAACCCGCAATGGTGCCGACCTTGGAGATGGTGAACACTTGGCGGATCTCGACCATACCGATGATGCTTTCCTTCTTCTCGGGAGCCAGCATGCCGGACAGCGCCGCTTTGATCTCGTCGACCATCGCGTAGATGATGTTGTAGTAGCGGATGTCCACGCCGGACGACTCCGCCAATTTACGTGCCGTTGCGTCTGCACGTGAATTGAAGCCGATAATGATCGCCTTGGAAGCCAGCGCCAAGTTGACGTCGGACTCGGAGATCGCGCCCACACCACTGTGGATCAAGGTGACCTTGACCTCTGAGGTAGACAACTTCTGCAATGAACCCGCGATGGCTTCGAGCGAACCTTGCACATCGGCCTTCACGATGACGGACAGTGAACGCACTTCGCCTTCGCCCATCTGTTCGAACATATTCTCCAACTTCGCGGCTTGTTGTTTCGCCAACTTCACGTCACGGAACTTACCCTGACGGAACAAGGCAATCTCGCGCGCTTTCTTCTCATCAGCCAACACGAGGAAATCTGCACCCGCGACCGGCACTTCGGACAGACCTTGGATCTCGACAGGAATAGACGGACCCGCTTCGCTGATGGCCTTACCGTTCTCATCCAGCATCGCACGAACGCGACCAGAGACAGAACCCACCAAGATGGCATCGCCACGCTTCAACGTACCCGATTGCACCAGCAATGTCGCGACTGCGCCCTTCCCCTTGTCCAGACGCGCTTCAACCACAACGCCCTTGGCGCTCGTATTTTTAGCTGCTGTCAGCTCCAACACTTCAGCTTGCAGCAAGATGCCTTCGAGCAGAGTGTCGATGCCCTGACCTGTCTTGGCTGAAACCTCGACGAACATCGCATCACCGCCCCAATCTTCCGGAACAACGCCCTCGGCAACCAATTCTTGGCGCACGCGCTCTGAGTTCGCATCAGGCTTGTCGATCTTGGTGATTGCCACCACGATAGGCACTGCTGCCGCTTTCGCATGATGGATCGCTTCTTTCGTTTGCGGCATCACGCCGTCATCCGCAGCAACCACCAAGATCACGATGTCGGTCGCTTTTGCGCCACGCGCACGCATCGCGGTAAACGCTTCGTGACCTGGGGTGTCTAGGAAAGTGATCATGCCGCGCGGCGTGTCCACATGGTATGCACCGATGTGCTGTGTGATACCACCCGCTTCGCCTGAAGCGACACGAGTGCGGCGGATGTAATCCAGCAAAGAGGTCTTACCGTGGTCGACGTGACCCATCACGGTGACCACTGGCGCACGTGCTTCCAGCACTGCATCTTCATGCTCGACTGCGTCCATCAGGAATGCGTCAGGATCATCCGGCTTGGCGGGAACCGCTTTGTGCCCCAACTCTTCGACGATGATCATCGCCGTTTCTTGATCGAGCACCTGATTGATGGTGACCATCGAACCCATCTTCATCAGCGCCTTGATAATCTCGGCAGCTTTGATGGACATCTTCTGCGCCAATTCAGCGACGGTGAGAGTCTCGGGGATCATCACTTCTTGCACGATCGCTTCAGTTGGCAATGTGAACGCGTGCTGTGCCGTATCGTGTTGCTTGCTGTGCTTGTCATGACGACCCGCGCGCATCGAACTACCGGCACGAACACCCACGTTGGCACGAGGATCAGTATTGCGTGAAGGCGGACGCTTCTTATGCCCTGCCTCATCCCAAGGACTATCTTTCGCTGGGACTTTATCAACTTTCTTAGCTGGCTTTGCCACCTTGTCGCCCGGCTTGAGCATAGGTTTGTGCAAAGTGCCTTCTTGTTTTTCTGCGGGAGCGACCGGTGCGACCACTTCCGCCTTCGCCTCAACGACAGGCTCAGGTGTTGGCTCCGGCTTGGGCTCAGCTGCCGCTACCTTACGCTTCGAGCGTGCTTGTTTAGCTTCGATCTCAGCCGCTTGGCGTGATGACAATTCAGCTTGGAGGCGAGCTTCTTCTTCGCGCGCCTTCATTTGCTGCTCGTCCAAAACGCCCTTGGATCTTACTGGTGCGGTCGTCGGTGCGGGTGCTGCAGTAACTTCAGCTACCGCCTCAACAACCGGGGCCGGCAACTCTTCTGTTTGTGCAGTGGGAGCGGCGATGGTGCGCTTCTTACGCACTTCGACTTGAATGGAGCGTGCTTTACCCGTGCTGTCGGTCTTCTTGATAGCAGTCGTTTCGCGGCGCGTCACTGTAATCTTGTTCTTGCTTGCTCCACCATGCGCACTGCGCAGATGTTCGAGCAGCTTGGCTTTATCTTGCTCAGAGATCGCGTCGGAGTCGGCTTCTTTGTCCACGCCAGCCGATTTCAACTGCTCTAATAGCAGTTCGACTGGAAGACCAAGCTCCCCAGCGAATTGAGCGACATTCATTTTTCCCATTGCATTCCTTCAGTCCTGCGGACTTATATTACTTACGGGCATAGCAAGTCGCTATTCCCAATTACAAAACTTGCCATGCCCGCACTCACCTCAATCCTCTCCCGCAAGCGGACGAGGAGGCAAACGAGCGCTACGCGAATCTCTACTACACGAACCAAGGCGCACGCGCCGTCATGATCAACTGATTCGCACGTTCACTATCCATGCCAGTCAGCTCTACCAACTCGTCGCCATCCAGATCGGCCAATTGGTCTTGTGTGCCCACCCCTTTACTGGCCAATGTGCGCGCAGTCGCTTCATCCATACCGTCGATCTTCAACAGATCTTCGATACCGTGTTCGACTTGCTCTTCGTTCACGATAGCGGCGGTCAGCAGTGCGTTACGCGCACGGCTACGCAACTCGTTCACCGTCGCCTCATCCAATGCCTCGATCGCCAACATCTCTTCCAACTCAACGTAAGCGACTTCTTCCAAGGTGTTAAAACCTTCCTGCACCAAGATGTCGGCCACTTCTTCATCCACGTCCAACTTAGCCACGAACATATTGCGGATAACTGAGAACTCTTGTTCGTTCTTTTCGGCAGATTGCTCGACCGTCATCAGATTGATCTCCCAACCTGTCAGCTCGGTAGCCAGACGCACGTTCTGACCACCGCGACCGATGGCTTGTGCCAAGTTCTCTTCTTCGATGACGACATCCATGCTGTGCTTGTCTTCGTCCACCACGATGCTGCTGACTTCAGCCGGCGCCAAGGCGTTGATAACGAATGTGGCAGGATCATCTGCCCACAAGATGATGTCCACACGCTCGCCTGCCAACTCATTGGTGACAGCCTGTACGCGCGAACCGCGCATGCCGACGCAAGTACCGATAGGGTCAAGGCGTTGATCGTGTGAGCGCACGGCGATCTTTGCGCGAGAACCTGCATCGCGAGATGCGCTGACGATCTCCAAGACCCCCTCTTCGATCTCCGGCACTTCCAGCTCGAACAACTTCTTCAAGAATTCAGAGGTGATGCGCGACAGGATGATCTGTGGGCCGCGCACGGTGCGATCGACACGCAACAGATAGGCGCGTACACGGTCGCCCACACGCAGATTCTCTTTTGGGATCATCTGGTCGCGCGGCAGCAGCGCTTCGATCTTGCCGAATTCGACGATCGCGTTGCCGCGCTCGATACGCTTGATGGTGCCGGATACAAGGTGTTCATTGCGCTCCATGAAGTCAGCGAGGATCTGTTCGCGCTCTGCATCACGGATCTTTTGGAAGATGACTTGCTTGGCAGCTTGTGCACCGATACGACCGAAGTCGATGCTCTCCAAAGGCTCTTCGATGAACTCATCCAACTGGATATCGGGGTCGCGCTTTTGCGCTTCTTCCAATTTGATGTGCAGTTCAGGCGTTTCGAAAGTCTCGTCATCCATCACTTGCCAGCAACGGAAAGATTCGTATTCACCTGTTTGGCGATTGATGCTTACGCGCACATCAGCCTCTTCATCAGAGAAGCGCTTTTTAGTGGCGGAGGCCAAAGCGGATTCCAACGCACCAAATACGATCTCCTTGTCCACGTTCTTCTCACGCGCCAAGGCATCTACCAACAACAGAACTTCACGACTCATCGCTATCTCCGAGACTTCAAAACACAGGCACGATGCGTGCCTTATCTATATTCGACAGTTCGAATGCCACCGAACTGCCCTCCAAATCCAACTGCAAAATTCCATCTTTCAACTTGCCGATGACACCGACAAAGTTCTTGCTTCCATTCACAGGCGTACGCAACTTGAACTTTGCCTTCTGCCCAGCGAAACGCACGAAATCAGATTCTTTTTTCAATACCCGATCCAAGCCGGGTGAAGAGATCTCGAGGCGCTCATAGGCAACCCCTTCCACCGTGAACAGCCGCACCAACTGATTGCTCACGCGCTCACAATCCTCGACCGAGATACCTTCTGGTTTATCCATGAACACGCGCATCAGCCCGCGTCCAGAGACTTCCAGATCAACCAACTCGTATCCCATACCAGTCAGCGTCGTATCAACTAGCTTCGCTCGAAGCCCATCTGAAAACGGCGCGGATTGTACCAAAGGAATGCACTAATGGAAACAGGTATTTAAGGGGAAACCCAGAAGCCCCTCATCCCCAGCCTTGCCCCAGCGGGGAAGGAGCCAAGCCCCCTCGCCCTATGGGTGAGGTGCTAGCTTCCCTCTCTTATCGGGGGAGGGATTGAGGGTGGGGGAACACTCTTCAAATCACAACAACACTATCAGGCCACACCCATCATCAACTTCCGAATGCCTTGCACATCCGGCGACAACACCACCCCCCGCTCAGTGATCAAGCCCGTCACCAGTTCGGCAGGCGTCACATCAAAGGCTGGATTACGAATCTTCACCCCTTCCGCCGCCCAGTGATAATCGCGGAAGCCCTTCACCTCATCCACCGAACGTTCCTCGATGGGGATGTCTTTGCCTGTAGCTATGCTCAGGTCAATGGTCGACAGTGGGCACGCCACATAGAAAGGGATGTTGTGGCGCTTCGCCAGCACCGCCACCATGTAGGTGCCGATCTTGTTCGCCACATCGCCGTTGGCCGCCACCCGATCCGTACCCACCACCACGGCATCCACCTCGCCCTGCGCCATCATGTAGCCCGCCATGTTGTCGGTGATGAGCGTCACGGGAATGTTCTCCTGCACCATCTCCCAAGCAGTCAATCGTGCGCCTTGCAAGAAAGGACGTGTCTCGTCGGCGATCACCGAAATCTTCTTGCCTGCCTCCACCGCCGAGCGGAACACCCCCAACGCCGTTCCCCAGCCCGCCGTCGCCAACGCGCCCGCATTGCAATGCGTCAACACCCGCGCCCCGTCTTTCAACAAAGCTGCACCGTGTGCGCCCATCGCCTTATTGATGCGGATGTCCTCTGCCAGAATCTCATGCGCTTCTGCCAACAAGCGCTGCGCGACCTGCTGTGGCATTTGCACCGCGACGCCCTCCCAAACCTTGCGCATGCGCTGTAATGCCCAGAACAGATTCACCGCCGTCGGGCGACTAGCGGCCAGAATCTTGAACCCCTCCTCCATACCTGTTTTGAAATCCACGTCCCCCCACCCTTGCAGGGGGAGGGTTAGGGAGGGGGTAGAATCGTTCACGGAGTCCACCCCCACCCTAACCTTCCCCCTGCCCGGGGGAAGGAACTGAGACAAGCGCAACGCCTCCAGCGCCACTCCATAAGCCGCCGCCACACCAATCGCTGGCGCACCACGCACCACCATGCTACGGATGCCTTCCGCCACTGAAGTTGCGGTGTAGTAACTTAGATATTCAAAGGCGGCAGGCAGGATGCGCTGGTCCACCATCTCCAGCCTGTTGTTGAACCAGCGTAGGGTTTCGACTTTCATTTAGTCCCCCTCGAACTCGCACAAGGCAAACACCTTCTGCCCAAGCTTCTCCAGCCGCGCACGACCACCAATATCCGGCAAGTCGATGATGAAGCAGCATTCAACAATATGGCCTCCCATCTTTTCGATGAGGATACAGGCGGCTTCGGCTGTGCCGCCGGTAGCGATGAGGTCGTCCACCAGCAACACCTTCTCACCTTTCTGGATGGCATCGGTGTGTATCTCGATGCGGTCGGTGCCGTATTCGAGAGCGTAGTCGTGGCCGATGGTCTCGGTGGGCAGTTTGCCTTTCTTGCGGATAGGCACGAAACCTTTACCCAAGGCATACGCCAGCGGCGCACCAAGGATGAAGCCGCGCGATTCGATGCCGGCGATCTTGTCTATCTTCACATCTTTGTAACGCAGCACCAGTTCATCCACCGTGGCGCGAAATCCCTCTGGGTCTTTGAGCAAGGTGGTGATGTCGCGAAACTGGATACCTTGTTTGGGGTAATGGGGGACGGTTCGTATTTTGGATTTGATGGGCATGGGATTTTGAATATTGAAAGTTATGCGGCCTTAACTTCATCCAATAAATCCGGATGTCGATCTAGCACTTTAAGCAGCTTAACTAGCGCCAGCGAAGGTTTGGTTTTGCCATTTTCGTAGCGGGAAAACGCATTCACGCCACCGCCAAATATTTCCGATGCTTCGCGTTGGTCTAGCGCTAATTTTTTGCGAACACTCGCGATGAATCCCGGATCAACGATAGACGCATTCACTTGCTTATTGAATTCCAGCATCAGCGCACTGGTACGCGTTGATTCGTTCGCATCAAGAACCACTTCGCCGCAGGCTGGGCAATAATCTCCTTGCACGGCAGGAATCATCGTCGATTCGCCTTTGTAGGCATAAGGCATATCACGTGCATCCCTTACTAAATTGGCTTTCGAGCAGGTTGGACATTTCATATTCATAACTCCTTGAAAGACACGATGATCACGTCATCAATAACCGTAAGCTTCAAATAAACTTCACCTACTTGGGTGCTTGTGCGGTACACGTCTTGCCACACTTTATGGTCGGCGTGAGTCGTCATACTTTTGTAGAAATCTTTTGTGGTCAGCGACATCACCGTTGCCACGATGCCTGCAAAATCCAAACCCAGCGCCGCGCCACCCGATAGGGCAGAAATAGTCGAGCGCACCTTACCTGCTTCAATCATGGTTTTGACGACTACCAACTTGCAATGAGGCGTGCTTTTTTCCATGGATTTTATATTAACCTAGTTGGTTATTGTTTGGCAAGTTGGTTAATTGCCGAAATGACGGTTTATCCGCGTTTCTTGTATTCGACGAATTTTTCTTTGACGGCGTGCATCTGCTGCGCGCTGAGTATCTGTGGCGTACCGGCTTGCAGGGTGCGCCAGTAGATCTCGCACAGATATTCAACTTCTTGTGCAACGGACAATGCATCAGCCAAGTCTTTACCCAAGGCGATTATGCCGTGGTTACCTAGCAGGCAAGCTTTACGATCATGCAGCGCTTCCAGTGCTAGGTCGGAGAGATTCTGTTCACCGAAGATGGTGTAAGGGGTGCAACGGATGCTGTCGCCGCCTGCGATGGCGATGTGGTAATGCACAGCAGGTACATCTTTACCCAGACAGGCGATGGTGGTGGCAAAGGTGGAATGCATGTGGAGGACTGCGTCGATCTCAGGGCGCGCTACGAAGATGTCGCGATGGAAGCGCCACTCGCTGGAAGGTTTGCCGCCTTGCAGCACCTTACCCTCCAAGTCCATGCGCACCATGCTGTCTGTCGTCATCTCAGAGACAGGTAGCGCAGAGGGCGTGATGAGCATGCCATCGCCAAGTCGCACCGAGGCATTACCCGCCGTGCCGCGATTGAGGCCGAGTTCGACCATGCGGCGCGAGGTGGCTAGCAGTTGTTCACATGATTGTTGTTCGTTCATGTCAGCCTTTCAGTACACGCCCAGCGATGGCTTGTAGCTTCTCTTTCATGGCGGCATCGCGCGCTTCCGGTGCGGTGATGAGTGCGTATTGCAGCGCACTACGGCAACCACAGTCACAAGCTTTGGCATCAGCACCAACACGTGGCACGACCTGCTTCACCAGCGTCTTGGCTTTGTCCGCATTCTCCAACAATACTTTGATGATCTGATCCACTGTCACATGGTCGTGGTCGGGATGCCAGCAGTCGTAGTCGGTGACCATCGCCACGGTGGCGTAGCAAAGTTCGGCCTCACGAGCGAGCTTGGCTTCGGGCATGTTGGTCATACCAATCACATCACAGCCCCATTGGCGATACAGCTCGGATTCGGCGAGGCTGGAAAACTGCGGCCCTTCCATCACCAGATAGGTGCCGCCGCGCAAGGCATTGATACCCGCTTCTTTCGCTGCTGCTTCGATGTGGTCGCCCAAACGACGACATACTGGGTGCGCCATGGAGACATGCGCCACCAAGCCTGTACCGAAGAAGGATTTGTTGCGAGCGAAGGTGCGGTCGATGAACTGATCGACGATGACGAAGGTGCCGGGCTTCAGATGTTCACGCAGAGAACCGACCGCACTGACCGAAATGACATCGGTCACGCCTACCCGTTTCAGCACATCGATGTTGGCGCGGAAGTTGATTTCAGACGGCGGTATCTTATGGCCTCTGCCATGGCGCGGAAGGAAGGCGAGTTTCACGCCATTGAGTTCACCGAACAGTAATTCGTCGGACGGTTCACCGAAAGATGACTCCACTTTCTCCCAACGCTTGTTCTCCAACCCAGCGATGTCGTAGACACCGCTGCCCCCGATGATGCCGATGCTTGCCTGCGCCATGTCTTTTCCTGCGATTTAAAGGATGCGGGATTGAAACAGGAAACCCTGGGCAACTCAAGGTCAAGAACGACCTATGTGATTTTTCTCACAGACCCTTGCCTTGTTCAGACTTACCATGCGCTCCCGTTTTATCAATTACTCAAGGAGCACGCCATGAAGGCAAACGTAGGTGGTTTAGATCGAATCGCACGCATCGTAGTTGGCCTAGCCTTGATAGGCATGACTTTGGCTGATGTCATCGGCATATGGGGCTGGATCGGCGTTGTACCTTTACTCACTGGCATTTTCAAGTTCTGCCTCCCTTATCAGTTGCTAGGTATCAACACCTGCCCGATGGAAACAAAGAAGTAATCTATTAGTCTTTCAATTACGCCCGACTCGTTCGGGCGTTTTTCATTCAGGAGAACATTATGAAAACAAGAATCATCTTTGCTACATTGCTCGCATTCAGCGCCACGACCGCCTTCGCAGTCAACAATATCGACTCACTCAAAGACGGGACGCGCGCAGCGGCTATGCCTTTTATGAAAGCCTTGGCCGAGGAAAATAAGAAAGCCGTGCAAGAAGGCGGACCTGAGTCGGCAGTCAAAGTCTGCAAGGACATCGCCCCCAAGATGGCAAGTGAGTTATCCCGCCAAAAGGGTTGGAAGGTGACACGAGTCAGCATGAAGGTACGTAATCCGATGCTAGGTACGACCGATGAATGGGAACAAAAAGCCTTAAAAAAAATGGAAGCTCGTTTGGCCAAAGGCGAAAAGCCTGAGACCTTGGAAGTCGCCGAGATCGTCAAAGGTGCTGATGGCAAGACCTTCCGCTACATGAAGGGCATCGTGTTACAGCCCGGTTGCGTGAGTTGCCACGGCAAGTCAGAGGAGATTTCAGAAGCTGTCAAAGCCAGCCTTGCTGTTGAATATCCGCATGACCAAGCCACAGGCTATGCCCCTGGCCAATTGCGTGGTGGTTTGAGCATCCAACGTAAACTGTAAGAACGCAGCAAACACCATAAGGCGGATGTGGCTGAGGTGGCCACATCCGCCTTTTTGTTGAAGAGTTTCCCGTTGAATTCTGGTAAATTCACCCCACTATGACTGATACCGAACAACACGCAGAACTCCAGATCGTCGGCATGCGTTGCGCCTCTTGCTCCGCACGTCTGGAAAAGTCCCTGAACCAACTGCCACAGGTCAATGCGGTGGTGAACCTGGCTACTGAAAAAGCCAGTGTCACTTTCGACCCCACGCTGACCAACGTCGAAGAGCTCATCAAAGCTGTAGCCGATACCGGATTCGACGCGCATGTGGCGCGTGACTTCGCTGCTGAAAAAACCGAACGTGCCGAGATATTCCGCAAAGAGAAGATGGAGTTCTTGATTGCCTTGGCGCTCATCACGCCGATGCTGCTTGAGATGTTCCTGATGTTGTTCGACATCCACTTCAACATCCCGACATGGTTGCAATGGTTGTTGGCGACGCCTGTACAGTTCTGGGCGGGTATGCGTTTCTATCGCGGCGCTTGGGGGAGCTTGAAACACGGTAGCGGCAACATGGATCTGTTGGTCGCACTAGGCACCAGCGCGGCCTACTTCCTTAGCTTCTTCATCATGGTGCTTGGCATCCACCAACCGGTGTATTTCGAGGCAGGTGCAACACTCATCACCTTGGTGCTCCTTGGCAAACTATTGGAAGCAGGAGCCAAACAAAAGGCGACATCCGCGCTCGAAGCCCTGTTCCATCTGCAACCCAAGATCGCCCACGTAGAACGTGATGGCGAGGTGATCGACGTTCCAGTCGGCCAGTTCCGTCCAGACGACATCTTCATCGTGCGTCCCGGCGAGAGTGTTCCCGTGGATGGTGTGGTATTGGAAGGGGCATCCAGCCTGAACGAAAGCATGTTGACGGGCGAGAGCCTGCCACAAGCAAAGTCGGTGAATGACAAGGTGTATGCCGCTACGGTGAACCAACAAGGCATGCTCAAGTGCCGCGCTATCGCGGTCGGTAGCCGAACCCAGTTGGCCGCCGTGATCCGTTTGGTTGAACAAGCGCAAGGTTCAAAAGCAGCCATCCAACGCATGGCTGACAAGATCTCCGCCATCTTCGTCCCAGCCGTATTACTGCTGGCGGCGGCAACATTCATCTATTGGTTGAATTTTGAAGGCGACTTCTCCTACGCACTCATCAATGCCGTGTCGGTATTGGTCATCGCCTGTCCTTGCGCACTCGGCCTTGCGACGCCTATCACCATCGTGGTCGCCAGTGGCTTGGCAGCGAACAACGGCATCTTGGTCAAAGATGCTTCGGCGCTTGAGCGTGCGCACAAGCTTTCTGTGCTGGTATTGGATAAGACGGGAACGCTGACCGAAGGCAAGCCCACAGTCGCCGAGGTACGTCCAAGCGCTTCAAGCGGTGTAGGTGAGTTACTGCGCATCGCGACCAGCCTAGGCCAACATTCCACTCATCCTTTGTCTGTCGCGTTGCAAGATTATGCGCAGACTCAAGATGTGACACCCCGCCCTATCAATGATTTCAACGAGACACCGGGTAAAGGTCTGCGCGCTACGATGGACGGCGATAACTACGTGATGGGCTCACCGACTTTTGTAGCCGAGCAAGGCGTGCAGTTGGATGAACCCTCCATCTCGGTATTGCAGCAGCAAGGTCGGTCGGTCATCGCGGTAGCCCACAACAACGTTCTGCTCGGTTTGATCGCTTTCGCAGACCAACTGCGCCCAACCAGCATCGTCGCGGTAGCACGCCTGCGTGAGATGGGGATACGCGTGGTGATGTTAAGTGGCGACAATGATGCGACAGCCCGTGCCGTAGCCCAACAAGCCGGTATCGACGAGTATCAGGCCGAAGTGTTGCCGCAAGACAAAGCCCGCTATGTGAACTCGTTCAAAGCGAAGAACCAAATCGTCGGCATGGTGGGTGACGGCATCAACGATGCACCTGCTTTGGCTGCGGCCGATGTGAGCTTTGCCATGAAGAGTGGTAGTGACATCGCTATCGAAGCGGCTGACATCACGCTGATGCGCAACGATCTTTCCAGCGTGGCGGATGCCATCGACCTATCGCGCGTGACGTTGAGCAAGATACGCCAGAACCTGTTCTTTGCTTTTGCTTACAACGTATTGGGCATCCCACTGGCGGCGATGGGCTTGCTCAACCCTATCATCGCGGGTGGCGCGATGGCGATGAGCTCGCTTTCCGTGGTGAGCAACGCGTTGTTGCTCAAACAATGGCGTCCTGGCTACAGAAAGAATGAACCGAAAGCACCAACGGAGGTCGAACCCGCGTCCGATATCGGCGAACAAACACAAGGAGCACGAACATGAACACAAAACTTATCTTATCCCTTTCCGCGATCGTCCTACTAAGCGCTTGCGCCACAGGCAAATCGGGCGATGTCTATACCCGTGACCAAGTGCGCCAGATCCAGACCTACAAGGTCGGCGTGATCGAGCAGATCAATGTGGTGCGTATCGAAGGTACACAAAGCCAAGTCGGTACGGCAGCAGGTACCATCGCTGGCGGTATCGCTGGTAGCGGTGCTGCCAGCGGTAAAGCTGGCGAAGTAGCAAGCGTGTTAGGTGCAGTGGTCGGCGGCATGGTCGGTGCGGCGGCGGAGGAAGCCTATACACGCGAGAGTGGCCTCGAGTTCGGCATCAAGATGGAAGATGGCAGCCACATCTCTATCGTGCAAGCCAAATCAGTCAATGATGCGGAATTCAAAGTCGGCGACACAGTTCGAATCATCGAGAGCGGCGGCGTGACTCGCGTCACACACTAAGCCTTACCTCCAAATAAAAAGCGGTGGGATGTCCCACCGCTTTTTATTTTCCTAAGCAATATACCTATTGGGTGACGGTATTAAGCGCGACCTTTTCAGGCATGGTCAGTTCGGTGCTCATCTTCATCCCATTCACTTCGATGCGTTCATCTTGTGCTGGTGCTTGAATCACAGTGGCAATAGAACCTGCCTGAATTGGCACTATCGTTGCAAATTGCGGGGTGGCTATCCAAAGTCCCGCCGTAATAACCAACGTTGCCATCAGAGCAGCTTGAGATAGCTTGCTGATAAGGGCGCTCTTGCGCAATCTGCTCAAGAGCTTCTCCGTCTCGAAAGCTGCATTGCTCTTATTTAACTCGAAACGCATCGCATCGCTCTTCTTGAAATCAAGCGCAGCGCGAGACATAGCAGTGGCTTTCAATTTTTCCTGCAATTGCAACTTTTCTTCTGCTGCTTTTCGAGCAAGTCGTTCCGACAGTGCGCGTTGGCGTGCCAGTTCTGCCGCTTGCCTTTCTGCCTCTGAACGCATTTCAGCCTCAGCTTCGACCGATCGCTCCGCGTCTAGACATTCTTGATGCAGTGCATCGATGCGTGCCTGAACGAGCTTGTTATGCTGTAACAGCTCGACATTGGCCAGCTCTTTCGCCTCAAGCTCTCTAGCCAATAACTGGGCGTGTGCTAGCGCAATCTCTTGATTGCGCTGATCCTGCTCGATCAAGGCTATCTCTTGCATCTCATTCTGAGCCTCGATGCGTTTTACCTCATCTGCTGCTGAGATGCGTTTCCTAGCCATTACCGCTGCCCTGGCATTTTGTTGCAAAGCCTCTTCTTCCGCTTTAATCGCCTTTTGCAAGGTCTCTACCTCAAGCTTGACCATATTCATGGCACGCAAGGTGATCTCTTCTTTTTCTTTGGCCGCAGTGGCTAATGCCTCTTCTTGAATGATTCTGGCGGAGGCGATCTCCTGAGCTCGCACCTCTAATTCGATGCATTCGTTATTCGCCTCGATGGCGCGTAACTCTGTATCCATGCGCAATGTGATGGCTTCGATTGCATGCTGCTCTAAAGCGATCTTTTGCTGCGTGATACTTTCAGCCTCAGTCTCCAGTGCCGCACGCTGCAGAGATAACTCCGCGACTTGGTGTTCTGCCGCGATGTTTTGCAAAATAGCGGATTGCTCCTCTTGCTCTGCAGCCAATCTGGCTTCTGTCGCTTCACATTCGCTGATGGACAGTTGCATTCTTTGTTCGGATGCAGCTAGTAGGCCGTTTATCGCATCGAGCTTTTGCTGAAACGCCAACACCGCCTGTTTGTCATTGCTCGCCCGTTGTTGTTCTTCATTGTAGAGGCGCGCTTCCAATGCTGATTTCTCATCGGCCAACTCTTTGGCTCGATTCGCCATCTCCATGCGATGCGTCGCATTGATAATCGCCTCTTGCTCGGCAGCCAGTTGCAACTCGACCGCTCTGGCGGCGATCATCTCTGCCTCTGCACGCTGTTGCGCCTGTACTACCAGCTCACTTCCCGCCTGAAAACTTGCCGCTGCCGCACGTTTTGCCTGTGTCTCAGCCACCAACAGGTTCTTGGCTTCCGCCTCGGCTTTGGCGAGCAAGATGTTTGCTTCCTCCCGTTCTTTAGCAGCTAGTTGCTCTGTATTGACTCGCTCCTCCAACAATTGAAGCGCCTCTTGATCGGCCTGCAACTTCCGTTGTGCTGCTATACGCTGTTCTTGCTCTTTTGCTGCGAAGTCTTTTGCCAATGCTGCGGCTTTCACTTCGGCAGCCAATCGTGCCGACGTTTCAACCTGGGCTTGACGTTCAATGAGCGCACGTTGCTCTATGCTCTCAGTCAGACCTTGTTCTTCTTTTGCGCGCGCCATTGCTGCGCGTTCTGCACCCAGCTCAGCGGCAATACGTGCTTGCACCTCAGCCAACGCCATTGATTCAGTGCGCGTACGGGCTAGCATCGCTTCTTGTGCCGATACTTCTGCGGATAATTTCGCATTGACGAGCGCCACAGCTTCTTTTTCGTGCTTCAGCTTTTCTTGGGCCTTGTTGCTCAATAATTCTTCCACATGGGCTTTTTCCTGAGCTGCGATAGCTGCAGCATGATCAGCCTCTGCACGACGCTGCAATTCGTCACGCAACTTTCTCTCGCCTTCAAGCTTCAATTCCAATTCCAACTGGGCTTGTCTCTCAGCTTCCAGCCTTTGTCTTGTTTCTTCAGAAAGTTGAGCTTCAACTTTAAGCTTGGCTTGAGCCGCCAACGTCAATTCTCGCTCCAGTTCGAGCCTAGAGTGGACTTCCTCCACGATCTTCTCTTCGGTGCGATTTCGCGATTCGATCTGCACCGTAAGTTCATCTTCGCGCTGAGCCTTGCCCTGAGCGATGGCTCTGGCATGCGCATCGGCACGAGTGCGCGCCTGCGCTGCGAGCTGAGCATCGATCTCGGCTTCGATGCGTGCACGTGATTCGAGGATAGCCTCGGATTCAGAGGGATCATCACCATTACGTGACGAGACTAAGCGAATTTTATTGAGTGCTGACATATTCCACCTCGTATAAAACTGGAATGCCTAGGATTGGCACGAGGCTAAGGTAACAACTCCCGCTCTATCTCAAGCTTGGAATAGAGCGGTGAAATAGGGCTATTTCATCAGCGTAGAAAACGGACTAGTGGATGGACGTACGAGAGCAACACCCCCCTCCCGTACCGTGTTGGCTCTCTATTCCCACTCAATCGTTGCTGGGGGTTTTCCTGAAATGTCGTAGACGACACGATTGATACCACGTACTTCGTTGATGATGCGGTTAGATACCTTGCCCAATAATTCATAGGGCAAATGAGCCCAATGGGCTGTCATGAAATCTTGGGTTTGAACCGCACGCAGGCTGACGACCCACTCATAGGTACGTCCATCGCCCATCACGCCCACGGACTTTACAGGCAGGAATACGGTGAACGCTTGACTAGTAAGGTCGTACCAGCTCTTGCCATTGAAATCTTTTGTATTACGAAGTTCCTCAATAAAGATGGCATCGGCACGACGCAGCAACTCAGCATACTCACGCTTTACTTCGCCCAAGATACGCACTCCCAAGCCAGGGCCTGGGAAAGGATGGCGATACACCATGTCAGCAGGCAGACCCAGTGCGACACCCAACTCGCGCACTTCGTCTTTGAAAAGTTCACGCAAGGGTTCGAGCAATTTTAGGTGCATGGATTCTGGCAAGCCACCGACGTTATGGTGCGACTTGATGGTGTGTGCTTTTTTGTTTTTGGCTCCGGCTGATTCAATCACATCGGGATAGATGGTGCCTTGTGCCAGCCATTTTGCTTGCTTGAGTTTGGCTGACTCGCGCTGGAACACTTCGACGAATTCACGCCCGATGATCTTGCGCTTCTGCTCTGGATCGGTGACACCAGACAGAAACTTCAAGAACTCACCGCTTGCATCCACATGAATGACTTTCATCTTCAAGTTTTTGCCAAACATTTCCATCACCTGCTCACCTTCGTTTAGGCGCAGCAAGCCGTTGTCGACGAATACGCAGGTGAGTTGATCACCAATCGCACGATGAACGAGCGCAGCAGCTACTGAGGAATCCACGCCACCCGACAAACCAAGGATGACCTCTTCGTCACCCACTTGCGCTTTGATCTTGGCAACCGCTTCGGCAATGTAGTCCGGCATGTTCCAGTCTTGCCCACAACCACAGATGTCATGCACAAAGCGTCCGATTATGGCCTTGCCTTGATAGGTATGCGTGACTTCCGGATGGAACTGCACCGCATAGAATCGGCGAGACTCGTCCGCCATCCCAGCGAATGGGGTGGCCTCGTTGGATGCGATAGCAGTGAAGCCGTCTGGCAAAGCAGTCACTTTGTCACCGTGGCTCATCCACACATCCAGCAAACCATGACCTTGTGGGTTAGTCTTGTCTTGGATGCCATTAAACAATTTGGAGTGGCCGTGAGCACGGATCTCGGCATAACCGAACTCGCGCACCTTGCCGCTCTCGACCTTGCCGCCCAGTTGAGCTGCCATGGTCTGCATGCCGTAGCAGATACCCAATACGGGAACGCCAAGCTCGAATACGACTTGTGGTGCTTTAGGCGTCTCATCTTCGTACACCGAGTTCGGACCGCCGGACAAGATGATGCCGGATGGATTGAACGCTCTGATGTCAGCTTCGCTCATGTCCCATGGATGTAGCTCACAATAGACATGGGTCTCACGTACGCGACGTGCGATGAGTTGGGTGTACTGAGAGCCGAAATCGAGAACGAGGATTTTTTTATGGGACATGTGAATGAACAGGGGCGCTTGCGCGCCCCGTTTTCGTTGGATTAGTCGATGTGATAGTTCGGTGCTTCTTTGGTGATCTGTACGTCATGCACGTGAGATTCACGGATACCTGCTGAGGTGATCTCGACGAATTCCGCTTTGGCGTGGATCGTCGGAATGTCTGCGCACCCGAGGTAGCCCATGCTAGAGCGTAGGCCACCTAACAGTTGGTGGACCACAGCCAACGCACTGCCTTTGTAAGGGACACGACCTTCAACACCTTCAGGCACCAACTTGTCGTTATTGCCTTCCGTATCTTGGAAATAGCGATCCTTGGAGCCTTGCTGCATCGCACCCAAACTACCCATACCGCGATACGACTTATAGGAGCGGCCTTGATACAACTCGATCTCACCCGGCGCTTCTTCCGTACCCGCAAACAAACCACCCAACATCACCGCATGCGCGCCTGCAGCGATCGCTTTGGATATGTCACCAGAGAAACGCACTCCTCCGTCCGCGATCAAGGGTACGCCTGAGCCTGCCAGCTCATCCGCCACCAACTGGATAGCCGTGATTTGAGGAACACCAACACCTGCGACCATACGTGTAGTGCATATCGAACCTGGGCCGATGCCCACCTTGACACCGTCAGCGCCATGATCGACCAGCGCGCGTGCCGCAGCCCCCGTGGCGATATTGCCACCGATGACATCGACTTTTGGGAAATTCTTCTTGACCCACTGCACACGGCTCAACACGCCTTGTGAATGGCCGTGCGCCGTGTCAACCACCAACACGTCCACACCTGCCTCTACCAATAGAGCAACTCGCTCTTCTGTACCCTCGCCCACACCAACTGCAGCACCTACGCGCAAACGCCCCTGGCTATCTTTACAAGCCAAGGGATGCTCGCTGGACTTGAGGATGTCTTTAACAGTGATCAAACCGCAAAGCTCGAATGCGTCATTCACCACCAGTACGCGCTCAATGCGATGTTTATGCATCAGATTGCGCGCCTCATCACGGTTTGCGTTCTCTTTGACCGTGATCAAACGGTCGCGCGGAGTCATGATATTGGTGATGGATTGATCGAGATTGCTTTCAAAACGCAAATCGCGGTTGGTGACGATACCAACCACTTGCTTGCCTTGCACGACCGGCAGGCCGGATATCTTGTGTTGGCGGGTCAGATTAAGCACGTCACGCACCGTCATGTTCGGAGCGATAGTGATGGGATCTTTAACGACACCGCTCTCAAAGCGCTTCACTTTGGCGACTTGAGCGGCCTGCTCTTTGGAGGTCATGTTCTTGTGAACGATGCCGATGCCGCCTTCTTGCGCCAGCGCAATGGCAAGACGCGCTTCAGTGACCGTATCCATCGCTGCTGATAGCAACGGGATATTTAGGCTGATGTTGCGGGTGAGTTGGGTGCGCAGACTGACATCGCGCGGCAAGACGTTGGAATGCGCTGGGAGTAGGAGCACATCGTCGAAAGTGAGGGCTTTTTGAGTGATACGCATGAAATCTTCCTCTGCAAAGCGCGCATTATATCAAAACTTTGCGGCCTCGCCGGGATCTACATTGCAGCGCTCTTATTGCTTTTTGCTCATCACATAGATGATGTGCTCAAAGAACACTTCACACCAACTCTGGTCACTACCCTGAAGGGTCTGCAATAACTTATTGACCTCGCCGACAGGCCAATTCGAGTTGAATCTGACCAGCATATCTTGCGGATAATGCGACGACATATCTTGCAGTTTCTGCCCCCGCTTGTTGATTTCAGCCAACATTAAGGCCAAGTCCTTATCTGAGTCGATCTCCGCCGTCAGATCACCATACATCTTTGGATTATTCTTGGTGTGCTCGATAAACTGACTCAAGATAAAAAAGAACTCACCCTGGTTATTCTGCGTGACCTCATCCCCAAGCATGAAGGGGAAAACAGAGAGTTCCAGCCAATAATAATTCAACTTTGGATTGCGCCATTTGCTGACACCAACATGGCCTTTGCGCGCTTGCGCTCTATGCACACAGTCTTCCAATATCAATTTATCCGTGGGACGATCAGCGAGTTCAGGATCCTTCAATACGATTGGCTTGACCAAAAAGAAATCAGGAAAATCATCGAACAATTTTCCAGAAGTTTGATGAGAGCGATAGTAAGAGCGGAATAGCTTAAGCGCCAAATCCTGGTTACTCTCCACCCTCAAGAATTCTTGTTGGTTAGTGGTCTGCATCTTCTTTTGTGACATCTCCCCTCCATCTAGTTGCACGTTTCACTGGTCTATATTTAAATCAGAGCCTGCCAGCGTTATACAACAGCGACGAATGATAAATTGACGGGCGCGAAAATAATAGGTACTTTCCAGCTAAATTTTTCGGGAGTATCACCATGAGAGCCCTCTTCACCCTCGCAGCGCTCGCTTTGCTTAGCTTTAACGTCCAGGCCGGACTCAATAAATGGGTCGATACTGCGGGTAATGTCCATTACTCAGACGCTCCACCTCAGAACGTCAAGACACAGAGCGTTCCCAACATCGCAGGGACCGGACAAGCCGCCGCACCAGCCACTTACTCATCCAAGAGCTACGTTGAACGCGAAGCTGAACTGAAGAAATCCAAACAGGAAAAATCGGAAGCCAACGAAAAGAAAGCACAACAAGAGGCACAAGCAGAAGAAAGAAAACGTAATTGCACCGCCGCCCAGCAAAACCTGCGAATGTTAGAAGAAGGAACGCGCATCGTCACTTACGATGCAAATGGTGAGAAAGTTTATCTAGACGATGCCGGGCGTGAACAGCGCCTGAATGATGCCCGCAAGGCAATCAGCAACAACTGCAACTAGGCGGGTACTACAACTTTACTTGCGCTATCCTCACTAAGGCGTAACGCCTCTTCGATATCCACCGACACCACCTTGGATACACCGCGCTCCTGCATGGTCACACCGATCAGTTGCTGCGCCATCTCCATGGTGATTTTGTTATGACTGATATAGACGAACTGCGTCTTGTCGGACATCTTCTGGATCAACTTGCATAGACGTTCCGTATTGGTGTCATCCAATGGCGCATCGACTTCGTCCAGCACACAGAACGGCGCAGGATTGAGTTGGAACAAGGAGAACACCAAGGCGATAGCGGTCAACGCCTTCTCTCCACCGGACAATAGATGAATAGAAGCGTTCTTCTTTCCAGGGGGATGCGCCATCACTTGCACGCCACTGTCCAGTATCTCTTCGCCAGTTAGCACCAAACGAGCTTCACCACCGCCAAACAAGACTGGGAACAACTCAGAAAGATGGCGATTCACTTCTTCATAGGTCGCCATCAACAGGTCGCGTGATTCTTTATCGATGCGACGGATAGCATCTTCCAAGGTCTCGATGGCCTCATTCAAGTCTTTAGCCTGTGCGTCCAGATAGGCCTTGCGCTCTTGTGCGGTCTGCAACTCTTCCAGTGCAGCAAGATTCACCGCCCCCAATGCCGTGATCTCGTTGCTCAAACGAGTCAGCTCGCTTTGCAAGCCGCCCGCCTTCGCACCTTCGATCATTGGCAGCAAGGGTTCCTCATCGATACCTACCAACTGCTCTGCCCATTGCTCGTATTGCAGTCTCGCTTCTTGCTCTTTGAGCGTGATCTCGTTCACCTTCTCGCGCAATGGATTCAACCTTTGTTCGCAGGACATGCGTTCCTGCTCCATCGCATTCAAGCTCACGGTAGCATGTTCCAAGGTGTTGCGTGCTTCTGCCAATGCCTGTTCATGCACTTGACGTTGTTGCAAAGCCCCCTGCAACAACTGCTGTGCATCACCGTCGCTCAGGTTCGCCTGTTCGCTTTGATTCTGTATCAAAGACTCTTCCAGTTGCCCCAAGGTCATGGTGTTGTGCTGCATGTTCTGCTCGATGTCGCTCAACTTATCGACACAAGTCTTGGCGAAGAATCTGGCTTCTTGCAGCTCATGTTGGGCACGTTGTGCACGGTCGCGCACATCACGCAAAGCCAGATCGAGCGAGCCTGCTTGCTGCCTCGCCTGATCGCATTCAAGTAGTTGCACTGATGATCTTTCACGCTGGATGGCCATCTGCTCCGCCACTTCTTGCAATTGGCGTTGCTCGCTGTTCGCACGCTCGACCAGCTCTTCCAATTCTTGGGCGATCTGTGTGTTGCGCTCCATGCTGCGCTCATTCGCTTGAGTCAGTTTGAGTATCTGCATCTGCAACTGATGTTGGCGTTGTTGCGACTCTGCGCCTTCGCTGCGCAAAGGTCCGATACGCCCTTCTATGTTCAGGAACGCCTCTTCAGCTTGTGAGACTTTAAGTTTTCCTTGTTCCAACGCATCAGATCGTTGCGATGCCTCGACTTGCAATTGCTCGATCTCACGCTGGCGCGCCAAGATGCCATGCACCTGACTGTCCGGAGCGTGGAACAACACACTGTGCGCACCGACCAAGTGTCCTTTGGGTGTCACCAACCATGCGCCCGAGTTCAAGCCACCACGCAAGCGCAAAGCCTCATCTAGCTCAGCCACGGCATACACACCGGAAAGCCAGTCGTTGACGACAGGGGCGGCCTGTTCGTTTTGGTAACGCACGTAATCTGCCAGCGGTGTCAGGTTCGCGTGCGCCGGATTGGCTGTATGGCGCGCACCATCAGCCGCATAGACTGCCAGCTTGGCAGGGGGAACATCGCTCCAGCCTGACGCATCCTCCAAACGACCTAGAGACAAAGCATTGATACGTTCGCGCAACACCGCTTCCAGCGCGTCCTCCCAACCTTGTTCGATACGAATGGATTGCCACAGACGTGGCGCACTATCCAATTGGTGACGTTCCAACCACGCCTTCAGATTCTTGTCGTTATCCACCTGCGATTGCAGTTGCTTGAGCGCATTCATACGCGCTTCGACTTGTGACAACCGGCGCTCCAACTCTTGGGATGCATCGCGCGCCTCACGTCTTGCCGCATCGGCCAAAGGCAACTGTTCTTGCAGCTGCGCCAACTGATGTTGCTGCTCTTCATAACGCATCTGCATCTCGGCCAATTGCTGTTGCGCCTGGTGCAAACCCTCTTCATCGGCACGCGGCAGATTGTCGCGCTCCAACATCAAGCGCGAGCGACGGCTATCCAATTGCTGTACGTTGCCCTGGATGTGAGCGCGCTGAGTCTCGGCCAATTGCAGTTGTTGCTGGATCAGGAGTTGTTCACGCTGCATCGCGTTGTGTCGTTCCTGGGCGACTTTTGCAGCTTCTTCGGCTTGCGGTAGTGACTGCGCTTCGGTTGCCGCACGCTCCTCACAAACCGTGACGCGTGTTCCGCTATCTTCTTGCTGTCTCAACCAATGCTCTTGCAGAGTCTTCAGCCCTTGCAACTGCGACTTCTGCTGAGCGATCTGACGCTCACCGTTCTGTATCTGCTGCGCCAAACGGTTACGTTGCTCGACCAAGAATGATATCTGTTGCTCTAATCGAGCAACTTCGGCATTGGAGGCATAGAGGTCACCTTGTTTCGCATGCAGCGCGTCTGACAGACCGAAATGCTCGGTGCGCGCACCTTCCAACTTGCTTTCCACTTCACGCAACTTGGCGATCTCGGATTCCAGCTCGTTCTTGGTCTTTTCGACTTGTTGCGCATAGCGCACACGACGTGCTTCTGATTCTTGTTTATTGACCAACCACAGCAATCGCTGCGTCGTTTCGCGGCGCGCTTCCAACTCACGGTAGGTCTTGGCGATCTCGGCTTGTCCGGTCAGATGACCTAACTGATTGCCCAATTCATGCAAGATGTCGGACACACGAGACAGGTTGCCACGCGTGTCGCCGAGGCGAAGTTCGGTCTCACGACGACGGTCCCGATATTTGGATACGCCAGCCGCTTCTTCCAAGAAAACACGCAGCTCTTCGGGCTTCGCCTCGATGATGCGAGAGATCATGCCCTGCTCAATAATGGCGTAAGCGCGGGCACCGACACCGGTACCTAAGAAGATATCGGTGATGTCCTTGCGGCGGACGTTCTGATTGTTGATGTAGTAGTTCGAATCCCCGTCGCGTTGCAACACGCGCTTGATAGATATCTCGGCGTAGCTGGCCCATTGTCCACCGACTTTTCCTAGGGAGTTATCGAACACCAGCTCGACGCTGGCGCGGGACACCGGCTTGCGGTTCCCTGAACCATTGAAGATCACGTCCTGCATCGACTCGCCGCGTAAAGCCGAAGCACGCGATTCGCCCAACACCCAGCGCAAGGCGTCGATGACGTTGGATTTTCCGCATCCGTTCGGACCGACGATGCCCACCAACTGACCGGGCAGTGAGATTTGGGTTGGGTCAACGAAGGACTTGAAACCGGCGAGTTTGATTTGGCTGAGACGCAATTTGAAATCATACAGACGTTATAATGCGCGGCATTCTAACCGAACTCCCATAGGCGACCAAACATGACGACCCAACCCAGCAAAGCTCTGGAAACCTTCCCCAATCCACAGCCGAATCGTGACTACCACATCCACATGGAAGTGCCTGAATTTACATGCTTATGCCCAAAAACCGGGCAGCCAGACTTCGCCACCCTCATCCTCGACTACATCGCCGACCAGCAATGCGTTGAGTTAAAGAGCCTCAAGATGTACATGTGGTCTTTCCGCAATGAAGGCCACTTCCACGAAGACGTGACCAATCGCATCTTGGACGACTTGGTCACTGCTACCCAGCCGCGTTTCATGCGCCTCACCGCCAAGTTCTACGTGCGTGGCGGCATCTTCACCAATGTCGTGGCTGAGCATCGCAAGGCTGGCTGGCAGCCAGCTCCCTTGGTCGACCTGACGCAATTCTCCACGCAGTCCAACACGCGCGGCTGAAATGGAATACCGCCAGCTCGGTTCTAGCGATCTAAAAGTCTCCGCACTGTCTCTGGGCACGATGACATTTGGCGAGCAAAACACCGAGGCTGAAGCGCACGCCCAGCTCGACTACGCCATCTCGCATGGGGTAAATCTCATCGACACCGCTGAGATGTACCCAGTCGCACCACGTTCCGAGACTGTGTACCGCACTGAGACTTACATCGGGAACTGGCTCAAGCATCAACAACGCGACAAGCTCATCGTCGCCACCAAGATCGCAGGCCCCTCACGCGGTTTCGGCTGGATACGCAACGGCCCCCGTGTGAACCGTGAACACATTCACGCTGCGATTGATGCCAGCCTGCGCCGCTTGCAGACCGATCATGTCGATCTATACCAGATCCATTGGCCCGACCGTTATGTGCCTATGTTCGGCTCAACCAGTTATGACGCTACACAGGAGCGAGAAAGCACGCCTATCGCCGAGCAATTGTCCGCATTAGCTGAATTGGTCAAAGCAGGAAAAGTCAGGCACATCGGCTTGAGCAACGAAACGCCTTGGGGTGTCTCGGAGTTCGTTCGTATCGCGGGACAGCTTGGCTTGTCCAAGATCGTCAGCATCCAGAACGCCTACCACCTGATGAACCGCACCTTCGAGAGTGGGCTCGCGGAAGTCTGCCACCAAACCAATGTCGGCTTGCTCGCCTATAGTCCTTTGGCATTCGGCTGGCTCACGGGAAAATACATCGCGAATCCGAATGCCCGAGGTCGTATCACCCTCTTCCCCGGTTTCGGACAGCGCTATAACAAGATCAATGTACCTGCGGCGACGAAGGAGTACATGCGGATCGCGCAAGAAGCAGAGCTCACGCCTGCGACACTGGCTCTCGCCTTTGCCAGAACGCGCTGGTTTAGCAGCAGCGTCATCCTCGGTGCGACGTCATTGGCACAACTGAAAGAGAATCTAGCTAGTGCAGAAGTGACGCTATCGGAAGAGATTATGGACAGCATCGAGAACATCCATCGTCTATACCCCAACCCTGCACCATAACGGTTCAAGGTTCACCTTGCCACCATGTTCGGCTATCATGCCGCCGAAGTTGACAACTTATTGGAGATGCACATGATCAAAAAAGTCGCCGCTATCGTTCTCATCCTATTATCTGGTGGAGCTTGGCTCTATCTCGACCACTTGAACAAACAGGAACAACTTATCGCCGAGCAAGCTCGTCAAGCCATGATCCAAGCGCGTGAGCAGGCAAAAGCAAGATTCATCGTGCAAATCAAAGAAGATCTGGCAAATTGCCAAACCGCTGCAGAAAAGGCAAAGACGGATTTTCTAACACTGAACCAGAAGCCAGTCCCTCGCAAGCCAAGTGAGTTCACCATCACCCAAGCGGTAGCGGATGAAGCTGCCAAGATACTGGCAGATGCAAATGCCGGATGTCAGCTGACTTTCGATACCCGCTCGGCAAGCGGATACTGAACCTAAGGTGGCCTCAAGGGCGCTTCTAAAAATTCAAAGTTCTAAGCAAGACAAGGCGCGAACAAAAAATTGCGACGCGGCATATGCATGATATGTAAGGAGTAATTTTTCGAGCGCAACGCAGTATTGCGACGAAATTTGGATTTTTAGAAGTGCCCTCAACGCTCCTCGTCTTTGGGCAGCAAGCACGCAGGTTCATTGCACCCAAAGATGGAGAAATAGCGAAACCATATCCACAGTAAGACAGGAAACAAAGCTAGCCATAGCCAATTCCCGTCATCAACCAGCGACACCTCGCCGTTCCACCAGCCCACTGCCACCTTGACGCAGGCGACCAGCAAACCCAACAGTACGACTAGCAATAAGGGACGCAGCAATGCATCTCGCGTGGCTGGACTCATGCTGTAGCTCCCGCCTCGGCAGTCAAGGACACGCCTCGACTGTGATGCGGTAACGCCAGATAACGATGCGTCTGCATCTCGGTCAATCGGCTGGCGATGCGCTGTGATTCACTGTCGTGGCGGCCCTCCCCATAAAGCGCAACATGTTCGACCTCGAACGAGGCCACCAGCTTGACGTGATTGTCATACAGCACATCGATGAGCCAAGTGAAACGGCGCGCTGCTGCCCCGTTCTCGGCTGACATTGCAGGGATATTGGATACGAACACCGTGGGATAGCGATGTGCGATCTCCAGATAATCACTCTGGTCGTGATTTCCACCGCAGAGTTTTTTGAAATCGAACCAAACGACTTCACGTGCTTTGCGAATGACGGGAATCTGGATACTGCCGACGTGGATATCATCCATCTCAGAATACATGCCGGCTGTCAGGCGCTGGAACAGCGATTGCATATGCCCCTCGGTCGTAGCATCACGTGCATCCATGAAGAGTGGGTCACGCACCATCTGCAACATGCGGTAATCGGTATCGCTATCCAGGTGAACCACTTTTAACTCGCGCTTCAGCAGTGCGATGGCTGGCAAAAAATTCTGCCGTTGCAGCCCGTTAGGATAAAGACCTTCAGGCGGATAGTTGGAAGTGGTCAACAGCACAACACCTCGCTCCAACAGTGCGCCCAACAATCGCCCGAGGATCATCGCATCGGCGATATCGTCCACATGGAACTCATCCAAGCACAACAAACGTGTGGAGCGCTCGATATTCTCGGCCAAAGCCATCAATGGGTCTTTCTCATGGGCGAGCCGCTTCATCTCGTGATGCACCTCAGCCATGAAATTGTGGAAATGGATGCGACGTTTACGACGATAGGGCAAGCAGTGATAGAAACCATCCATGAGGAAGGTCTTGCCCCGCCCCACACCGCCCCAGATATACAAACCGTTGGGAACATCCGGGCTCAACAGGCTGCGCCCTAAGAATTGATTGCGTTTGGCTTTGAAGTCGACGAGTTGCTGCCAGAGCGCTTCCAACTCATCAATGGCAACGAGTTGGCGCGCATCACACACAAAACCTGCGCGCTCGCAGGCGGTTTGATACCAAGCTTTCGGACTCATCCCGATTGCATCCATCAAGCAACCACCTCGATAAACTCCAGCGCATTCTGATCCGGGTCACGACAGAACAAGGCACGACGTCCAGACTGACTCACGCTGTATCGGATATTTGCCACATCCAAGCGCGACATCAACCAAGCGAGCTCCTTCACGACGAGTGCGACATGACGATCACGCCCGCCGTGCCGTGGACGCTGCAAACCCGCCTCCGGGTCAGGCAACAACATCAGGTGAATCTGCTGATCGGTGCCGACCTCGTACCACACACCCTCGAAACTCATGACAGGACGTTTGGCATCGGCTTGCAATCCCAACACGCCTTCGTAGAACGCGCGCGACCTTGCAAGATCGCTGGTGATGAAGGTGGCGTGGTGGAGTCCTGTGATCATCAGGCTTTGACTGGAACGACCTTGCTCGCTGCCAACTTGGCTCGAGTCCTTGCCTCATCGGTGTCTTTACCATTTGCCAGGGCGACGCCCATGCGGCGTCTTTTGAAGGACTCAGGTTTGCCAAACAGACGGATGTCAGATTCTGGTACTCGCATAGCATCATCCACCCCTGTGAAGGCAATGCCTTTTTCTTCTAGCTGCCCATAGATGACGGCGGAAGCGCCCACCGCACGCAACGTCGTATCCACTGGCAGGCCAAGAATGGCACGCGCATGCAGTTCGAATTCATTGAGGCGCTGGGTACACATGGTCACCATGCCCGTATCGTGAGGGCGCGGGCTGACCTCGGAGAACCACACCATATCGCCCTTGACGAACAGTTCCACCCCAAAAAGTCCCAAACCGCCCAGATCATCCGTGACCTTCTTGGCAATATCGCGCGAGCGTTGCAAGGCGACTGGCGACATCGCCATCGGCTGCCAACTCTCCACGTAATCTCCCTGCACCTGCACGTGGCCGATGGGTTCGCAAAAGTGAGTCTCTGTTTTGCCGTCAGCACCAACAGCACGCACCGTGAGTTGGGTGATCTCGTAATCGAATGGGATGAAACCTTCAACGATCACCCGCCCCTGATCCACCCGCGAGCCGCTGGCGGCGCAATCCCACGCGGATTGAACCTCTTCTGACCTGTCAACTTTCGACTGCCCCTTACCCGATGACGACATCACAGGTTTGATGATGCAGGGATAGCCGATGCTGGCGACGGCAGAATGCAACTCTTCTAGACTGTTCGCAAACTTGTATGGTGATGTCGGCAGTCCAAGTGTCTCAGCCGCTAACCGGCGAATACCTTCACGATTCATAGTGAGTTTTGCGGCACGTGCGGTGGGTATGACGCGCGCCAAGCCCTCTTGCTCGATCTGCACCAGCATGTCCGTGGCGATGGCCTCGATCTCAGGCACGATGACGTGTGGTCTTTCTTTTTCAATGAGGGCACGCAGTGTTGCGCCATCGGCCATATTGATGACATGTGCTCTGTGTGCCACTTGATGACCAGGTGCATGCTCGTAACGATCGACTGCGATGACTTCGACGCCCAGACGTTGCAAGGCGATGATGACTTCCTTGCCCAACTCACCGCTACCCAACAGCATAACTTTAGTGGCGGAAGGGGAAAGAGGTGTGCCGAGCGAGATGGATTTCATAGATAGATCCAATCGGGATTTGATTGGAGGCAGTTCACATCAATTATTTATCGGAATGGCTCTCGCACAGTCTGCGATACCGTTGCGTTTGAGCATCTTGAAATAGTCATCCTCATTCTGAGCAACGACCTGTTCAAGGTAGGCCATGTTCTTTTCGATGGATTCGATGTAGTAGTTACGGCGTTCACCATATGCGTCTTCGAAGTGATATTCGAACTTGTGATAGAGGCCATCCAGCACCCCATCCAACTTCTCACGTGTGACCGTGTAAAATCCTCTGGTTTTACCCAACAGGTCGAACATCCCCTGATAGTTACCGAACTGAGCTTCTTTGAATTCATGGAAAAGGAAAAGTAGCTTCTCGATATATTTACGATCAGCCATCTGCCCTGTGATATCGGCCGTCGCCACGATGCGCGCCAACATGCGCGCTCGTTCAGTCGCAAAATCGATCTGCGTAAATGGCCTGAAATGCTCAGTGCCCAAAATCATGCCTTTCACATCCACCAGGATTCCTGCGGGAAGTATACGTTCCCCAAAATAGCTTTCCATGAATTCAACTCCACGTTGCACATGGGTCTGGGTGAACTGCGCGCCCGTTCCGAACTCCTCACCACGACGTTGGGCGTAACCAATGTCATGCATGAGGATGGCAAGCATCATCAAGGTGACCTCTTCGTCCGAGAGCTTGTCCCCAGAATGATGCACGCCATGCATCAATCGCACGCCGCACATGAAGACTTCCAGCGTGTGAGACAGGTCGTGGTATAGCGTCTTGATCGGTGCGTATCCCGGGAACTCACCGTAGAACATGCGCATCACGTCTTTGTAGACCTTGTGAACGAGCGTGAAATCGTAATGCGGACTGATGCGGCGAATGACGGCGGTAGATTTATCCCAAACGACGTTGGGATCGGTATTGTCAAACAGCTCGGATATCTCAGCAGGCGTGGGCGCTTTTTTCATGAGTATTTTATTTTCAGACCATGTCACTAGGCTGGTTCATTCTTTCGTTCCGGCCTCAGTCTACCCCACAGGCTTCTCCGAAGACAATCGCCCAGAGAGTAAGGTGGCAGAAATGATCAACGTCGCACCTATCCAGTCGCGCAACTCCATCGCTTCTGTCGCCAGAAAGTAAGATGAGATGGCAGCCACCACCAATTCGAACAAGAACAGCACCACCGCGCGGTTGGCAGACAGATGCGTGACTCCATATTGAACGGCAAAGCTGGTGGCACACAACACCAGCCCCATCAACACCAGCATCAGCCAATAGCCTGAAGTGATATGGGTGAATTGCGCTGACACCCCGCCCTGCCACAACAGAAAAGGCAAAGTAAGGGAGGCCGTCCCCAGCCACAGACTGAATGATTTAGCCTCTACCGAGAGATGCGCTGCGCGACGTGAGGTGACATTGGAAAGAGCGAAGCCCATGCCCGCAGATAACCCCAACCACTCTGACAGATTTTGCGGGACAGGTAGCCCCAGACTAGGCTCCCACAACATCACCATCGCACCCAACAATGAGAGTGATATGACACCATATCCATAGCGATTGAGGCGCTCACCTAACAACCAGAAAGAGAACAGGATGGTCCACACCGGTGCGAGGTAGAACAACAGCAGCACGCGCATCACTTCACCATGCAACATACCCAGCACGTAACCCAGATTAGCCCAGCCCGCACTCAATATCAGCAACAGCGCCCACCCGCCGAAGGTAGATCGTTCGCGCCACACACGCGGCAACATGAACACGCCGAAACCCATCGCCAAGGCGTAAGTGATGAAGGTGGCCAGTGCGCCAGACATCCCCGCCTCCTGCAACACACGATAGGGATACCAGATCAATCCCCACACCAGCGCCCCGCTCAATACGCCAACGATTGGCATGACATTTTGTTTTGATGGCACTCGCCCGACCTTTATAATGCGCAACGTTTTTGCCGTCCCTAAAGACCTTTACGCAACGTTACAAGCGCAGGTCAGACAAGGAGAAAAGCGGCGAAAAACCGGAGTGTACAAGAAAGTACATGAGGATTTTGAGCCGCTTTTTGACGCAGTATCACCAAGCGCAGTAGTTGCGTAAAGGTCTTTAAATGAATCCTGATCTACAGAAGCTTCAACCCTACCCGTTCCAGAAACTCGCGAAACTGTTCGGCGAAGTGACACCGAACGCCAATCTCAAACCGATCAGCCTGCACATCGGCGAGCCCAAACACGACACCCCGCGCTTCATCAAAGACGCCTTGATCGCAGGCTTGGATGGGCTGTCGAATTATCCCACAACAGCGGGTAGCGACGGACTGCGCTCCACCATCGCGCAGTGGCTAGGTCGTCGTTACAGCATCCCTACCCCCGATGCCAAGACCCAGGTGCTGCCCGTGAATGGTAGTCGCGAAGCCTTGTTCTCCTTCGCGCAAGCCGTGATCGACCGCAACCGCCCTCACCCCAACCCTCTCCCAGTGGGAGAAGGAGCCTCTCCGGTAGTCATCTGTCCCAACCCTTTCTATCAGATCTATGAAGGTGCCGCTTTCCTCGCGGGTGCGACGCCGCACTTCTTCAACACTCTTCCCGAAGATGATTTCGCAATGGACTTCGCTCAGTTGTCCGAAGATGTCTGGCAACGTACGCAACTCATCTACGTCTGCTCACCGGGCAACCCGAACGGGCGCGTGATGCCGCTGGCAGAGTGGAAGACCCTGTTCGAGATGTCGGACCGCTACAGCTTCGTCATCGCTGCGGATGAGTGCTACTCGGAAATTTACTTTGGTGATGAACAGCCGCTGGGCGCATTGCAAGCTGCGCAACGATTGGGGCGCGGTGACTACAAGAACCTAGTGGTGTTCTCCAGCCTGTCCAAACGCTCTAACGTACCCGGCATGCGCTCCGGCTTCGTCGCAGGCGATGCCAAGGTGTTGGAACGCTTCGCGCTCTATCGCACCTATCACGGTTGCGCCATGAATCCTGCCATCCAAGCCGCCACCATCGCCGCATGGAACGACGAAGCGCATGTCGCCGAGAACCGTCGCTTGTATGCAGAGAAATTCGCCAAGGTCATCGCTCTGCTCTCACCCGTATTGCCCGTAGCCAAACCGGATGCCAGCTTCTATCTATGGATACGCACCCCCATCGCAGATACCGCCTTCGCGCAACAGCTGTACCGCGACTATAATGTGTCCGTATTGCCGGGTAGCTTCTTGGCGCGCGAAGCGCACGGAGTCAATCCCGGCACAAACTTCATCCGCTTGGCGCTGGTCGCCAATCTGGACGAGACACTGGAAGCCGCAAGACGCATCACCGAATTCACTCAAAAACTCAACTAGGAAATCACCATGCCTCAATTGCAAGCCATCATCGAAGAAGCCTTTGAACGCCGTGCCGACATCACACCACGCAATGTGGATGCACAACTCAAAGAGACCATCAACACCGTCATCGAATATCTGGATCAAGGCAAACTGCGCGTGGCTGAAAAGATCAACGGTGTCTGGGTCACGCATCAATGGCTCAAGAAAGCAGTTTTACTTTCTTTCCGCATCGAAGATAACAATTTCATCAAGGGCGGCTTCACCAACTATTTCGACAAAGTGCCATCCAAATTCGCCGACTACAACTCCAAAGAGTTTCGCGAAGGGGGCTTCCGCGTCGTCCCCCCCGCCGCAGCGCGTCGCGGTGTGTACATCGCCAAGAACGTGGTGTTGATGCCGTCCTACTGCAACATCGGTTCCTATGTGGATGAAGGCACCATGGTGGATACCTGGGCGACCGTCGGCTCCTGTGCGCAGATCGGCAAGAACGTGCACTTGAGCGGCGGCGTGGGTATCGGCGGCGTGCTGGAACCTGTTCAAGCCAATCCGACCATCATCGAAGACAACTGCTTCATCGGCGCACGTTCGGAAGTGGTCGAAGGTGTCATCGTTGAAGAAGGCTCGGTCATCTCCATGGGCGTGTTCATCGGCCAATCCACCAAAATCCTCGACCGCGAAACAGGCGAGATCATCTACGGTCGCGTACCCGCAGGCTCCGTCGTCGTAAGCGGTAGCATGCCCTCCAAGGACGGCAGCCACAGCCTGTACTGCGCAGTCATCGTGAAGAAGGTCGATGCCAAGACATTGGGCAAGACCGGTATCAACGAGTTGTTGCGTGGAATCTAAAACGAGTTCATGTGCTTCTGAAAATCAAAATGGCTAAGCCAGACAAGGCGCGCGATACAGCATGCAACCAACAAATATGTTGCGGTGCCGACTCATGCCACTTCAGTGGCGTGATGTCGAAACCACAAATCGCAGCGCGGCATATGGACGATATGTAAGCAAGATTTTTGGAGCGCAACGCCGTATGGCGACGCCATTTTGATTTTAAGGAGTACATGATGATAGTGACCCCATTGCTGCAACTCGCTGCTGACAAACAAGCTTCAGACTTGTTCTTCTCCGTCCATGCACCTATCCAGATCAAGATCAACGGCATCATGATGCCGGTCAATTCTCAACAGCTTGAAGCGGAAAACATCAAGCAGATCGCCTACGAGATGATGACGCCGGATCAGATCGCCGACTTCGAGATGCATATGGAGATGAACTTCTCTTTCCGCGTCCCTGCAATCGGCAACTTCCGCGTCAACGTGTTCCGCCAACGCGGCAGCATCGCCATCGTCATCCGTTATGTGCGTGGACATGTCCTCAACGTAGAGGAGTTGCATCTCCCCTTGGTGTTGAAAGAACTCATCATGGAGAAGCGCGGTCTCGTTCTGATGGTGGGCGCAACAGGCTCTGGCAAGTCGACGACCTTGGCTGCCATGATCCAGCATCGCAACGAGACGCAGACCGGCCACATCCTCACCATCGAGGACCCGCTCGAATACATGTTCCAACACGAGAAATCCATCGTGAACCAACGTGAGATCGGCACCGACACAGCCGATTACGGCGCAGCATTGGTGAGTGCCATGCGTGAAGCACCCGATGTGCTGATGATCGGTGAGATCCGCGACCGCGATACACTGAAGCATGCGCTGATCTTCGCGCAGACAGGCCACCTCTGCCTCTCCACGCTGCATGCGAACAACAGCTATCACGCCCTGAACCGCATCGTGAATTTCTTCCCCTACGATGCCCGCAACAGCATCTTGTCCGACCTCTCGCTCTGCTTGCGCGCCGTCATCTCGCAACGATTGATTCGCAATGCGCAGGGAATGCTCGTCCCAGCCGTGGAGGTGTTGCTTAATTCCGCATTGATCGCCGACCTCATCAAGAACGATCAGATCGACAAGATCCGTGATGCCATCGAACAGAGTGTGTCGCAAGGCTCGCAGACCTTTGAGCAGGCACTGTATAAGCTGTACAAATCCGGACACATCACCAAAGAAGAAGCGTTGAAGAACGCCGACTCGGCGAGCAACTTGTCTTCGCTCATCGATTATTCACAGACGAGCAAAGTCAAAGCCTACGACCCGAACGCCAGTCAAACCGCGAACCCGTCAAGCTCTGCTGCTCCCGATTTCGGCGGCATCAAACTCAACATCGAAATGCCGGGTGGAAGCTGATATGCAACGTCCCTCACCCCACCCCTCTCCCGCAAGCGGGCGAGGGAGCAAACGAATTACGGCGTAATTGTTATGTTTACGAAGCTGTATGGCATCCCCAACTGCGATACCGTCAAGAAATCGCGTACATGGTTGACTGAACATGGGGTCATGTATGAGTTCCATGACTTCAAGAAACATGGCGTCACAGAATCTCTCCTTGCTGGCTGGCTGAAACAGGTCGGCTGGCAAAGACTGCTGAAGAAGACTGGGCCGACTTGGGGCAAGCTACCCGCCGAGGTCAAGACTTCTATCAAAGACGATGCCTCTGCCTTGGCTCTGATGCTGCAACATCCCAATATCATCAAACGTCCCGTGCTGGTGCGCGATGGAAAAGTACTGGCAACTGGTTTTAATTTAACTGATTACGAAAATCTCAAACTGTAGAACGACTTCTCTATGAGCAAAACACTAGAACTGGCCAAACAACTCATCTCGCGCAAATCCCTCACCCCATCGGACGAAGGCTGCCTAGATCTTCTGGGTGACCGCCTCACTCCACTCTCATTCAAGATGGAGAAGATGCGCTGCGGCGAGGTCGATAACCTCTACGCACGTCGCGGTAGCGCGGCACCAATCATCTGTTTCGCCGGGCATACCGATGTCGTACCGACCGGCCCTGTGGCCAAATGGGATAGCGAACCTTTCACACCGACCGTGCGTGATGGCATGTTGTATGGGCGCGGTGCCGCTGACATGAAAGGTTCTATCGCCGCCTTCGTCACCGCCACCGAACGCTTCGTCGCGGCGCATCCGCAACATCGAGGATCCATCGCATTGCTGCTCACCTCGGATGAAGAAGGTGTAGCCGTGGATGGCACGGTGCGTGTGGTCGAAGCCCTGCAAGCACGCAATGAGAAATTGGATTACTGCATCGTGGGCGAACCCACTGCCGTCAGCAGGATGGGCGACACCATCAAGAATGGACGTCGCGGCTCACTCTCCGGTGTGCTCACCGTCAAAGGTATCCAAGGACATATCGCCTACCCCCATCTGGTGAAGAATCCAATCCACCTTGCCTCCCCCGCCATCGCCGAACTGGCTGCGACCGAATGGGATAAGGGCAACGAATATTTCCCGCCCACCTCGTGGCAGATATCCAACATCCACGGTGGCACGGGAGCGACCAACGTCGTACCCGGCACGGTCGAGATCCTGTTCAACTTCCGCCACTCGACAGCCAGCACGACGGATGCGCTGAAGGCCAAGGTACACGCCATCCTCGACAAGCATGGTCTGGAATACGACTTGCAATGGGAGATGTCGGGCAAACCCTACCTCACTCCGCGCGGCGACCTGGTCGATGCGGTAAGCGATGCGATCAAACAAGTGACTGGTGTGGATGCCGAGCTCTCGACCAGTGGCGGCACCTCCGATGGACGTTTCATCGCGGACATCTGCCAACAAGTTCTGGAAGTGGGGCCCGTCAACGCGACCATCCATAAACTCAATGAATGCGTATCCGTACGTGACCTAGATGCCTTATCCGAAGTGTATTACCTGACCCTGGTCAAGCTGCTCGCAAAATGATGAAGCTGGTATTCATACTGCTGGCCGTCATCCTCATCGTGTGGATCGTCTCTCGCTCCCGCCGTGAAAAAGATAAAAACAATAGTGATGGAAGTAGCACAGGAAGTTCTGGTGATTCGAAATCGTCCGGCTCGAACTGTAAAGATAACAATGACAGCTGCGATGGTGGCGACGGAGGCGGTGGAGATTAAATGAACATCAATCAATTTTCTAAAGCAAGCAGCGAACTCAAGACCTTGCGCGACTGTTTGCGTTTTGCCGTGAGTCGCTTCAATGAAGCAAAACTCTCCTTCGGTCACGGCAGCCTCGATGCTTACGACGAGGCCGCCTACCTCATCCTGCACACACTGCATCTGCCGCTAGACAGATTGGAGCCCTTCCTTGATGCAACTCTCACCCACAACGAATTACTGGAAGTACTGAACATCATCGAGAAGCGTGTGGAAGAACGCGTACCTGCCGCTTATCTTACCCATCAAGCATTCCTCGGCGACTTCAGCTTCTATGTGGACGAGCGCGTCATCGTGCCGCGCTCCTTCATCGCTGAGTTACTGCGTGAACGTCTAACTCCGTGGGTCGAGGATGCCGAGATGGTGAGCAGCGTACTGGACATGTGCACCGGCAGCGGATGCCTCGCCATCCTCGCCGCCCACGCCTTCCCCAATTCGCTGGTGGATGCGGCCGACCTCTCACCCGATGCACTCGATGTAGCTCGCCGTAACGTGGATGACTATGGTTTGAAAGAGCAGATCGAGTTGATCGAGACCGACCTGTTCAGCAAACTGGGGGGCCGCAGCTACGATGTCATCATCAGCAACCCGCCTTACGTAGATGCGCCTTCTGTCGCCGCTCTGCCGCAAGAGTACCTGCACGAACCCAAGCTGGCCCTGGGCAGCGGTAACGACGGACTCGACGCCACGCGCGCCATCCTCGAGCACGCCGCTGACCACCTCACTGAGAATGGCATCCTCATCGTCGAGATCGGCCACAACCGCGATGCGCTCGAAGCCGCTTACCCCGACCTGCCCTTCACATGGCTGGAAGTCAGTGCAGGCGACCAGTTCCTGTTTTTGCTGCACCGCGAAGATCTGCTGTGAACGCATGTCTGTAGACCATTACGAAAATTTCCCCGTCGCTTCAATCCTGATGCCCAAGCGACTGCGCAAGCCAGTCGCGGCCATCTATCATTTTGCGCGTGCGGCGGACGACATCGCCGATGAAGGCGAACTCTCGAATAAAGAACGACTGCGGCAACTCGACGATTTCCGTGATGAGTTGCATCACATCGCAGCAGGCGAAACACCGCTGATGCCCTTGTTTCAGCACCTCGCTAACGAGCTCAAACAGCATGCATTACCGATGCAACCCATGCACGATCTGCTCGATGCCTTCTCGCAGGACGTGGTGAAGAAACGTTACGCGAACTACGACGAACTACTCGATTACTGTCGCCGTTCTGCCAACCCTGTTGGCAATCTGCTGTTGCATCTGTACGAGGAAGCCACGCCGGTCAACCTCGCCTACTCCGATGCCATCTGCACCTCATTGCAGCTCATCAACTTCTGGCAAGACGTGGCAAAGGACATCGCCATAGCCCGCATCTATCTGCCGCAAGATGAGATGACCCGCTTTGGCGTAAGCGAAGAACAGATCGTGCAAGGACGATGCGATGACGCATGGCGCGCCTTGATGAAGTTCCAGATCAAGCGTGCTCGCGAATTGATGCTGTACGGCAAACCACTCGGCACCATCCTCACCGGACGTATCGGCTTGGAGATGCGCATGATCATTCAAGGCGGCTTACGCATCCTCGATAAGATCGAAGCCGCCGACTACGACGTATTCAACAAGCGCCCCGTATTGCGCCCATTCGACTGGGTTATCATGCTGGCCAAATCTGCCCCTCTCTGAAACCGATGGACTCTTACCAGTACTGCGTAGACAAGACCGAACAAAGCGGCTCTAGCTTCACTAGCAGCTTCCGCTTTCTATCTAAAGACAGACGGCAAGCCATGACCGTGCTGTATGCCTTCTGCCGCGAAGTGGATGATGTGGTGGATGAATGCTCGGACGCCGATGTGGCACGCACAACGCTCAATTGGTGGCGCAACGAAGTGGCGGCGGTCTTCGGTGGACAACCGACTCACCCTGTTTGTCAGGCGCTGATACCCATCGTCAAACGTTTCAATCTGCCGCAAGAACATCTGCTGGAGATCATCGACGGCATGGAGATGGACCTCGATCAGCCGCGCTATGCCGATTTCAAATCCCTGCAACTATATTGTTACCGTGTCGCTTCCGTAGTCGGCCTGCTATCGGCAGAGATCTTTGGCTACACCGACCGCGAAACGTTGAAGTACGCGCACGACCTTGGCATCGCTTTCCAACTCACCAACATCATCCGCGATGTGGGTGAGGATGCGCGACGCGACCGTATCTACCTACCGATGGACGAGATGCAACAGTTCGGCGTCACTGCTGCCGACATCCTCAATTCACGCGAAACTCCCAACTTCCAAAAATTGATGGCGTTCCAGATCGAGCGCGCGCAACGTTTCTATCAACAAGCACTAGCTCATCTACCCGCTGCAGATCGCAAAGCGCAACGCGTGGGACTCATCATGGCGACTATCTATCGCGCGGTGCTGGATGAGGTCGTCTCTAGCGGTTGCCACGTCTTAAAAGAGCGCGTCTCGCTCACTTCACGTTACAAGTTGTGGCTGGCATTCAAGGCATGGCTCACGAACTAAAACACTCCCTCATCCCAACCTTCCCCCAGAGGGGGAAGGAGCAAACGTTCCCTCTCCCCCAGGGAGAGGGCTAGGGTGAGGGTTATGAAGCACTCTCCCCCTTCATCCATAACTCCTGCCATCATCGGCGGTGGTTATGCTGGGATGGCTGCTGCTGCCGAGCTGACTTCGCGCGGCATCAAGGTCACCGTCTTTGAAAGTGCCAAACAACTGGGCGGACGCGCTCGCGGTGTCTTGCATAACGACACGCAGCTCGACAACGGACAACATCTGCTGCTCGGTTGCTACCGTGAGACCTTGCGACTCATCGAATTGGTGGGGGGTGACATAGAAAAAGATTTCCTGCGCCTGCCTTTGCAACTCGAACTACACGGCCAGTTCTCGCTAAAAGTACCCCGCCTCCCTGCTCCGCTGCATCTGCTGGTCGCACTACTCAATGCGCAAGGTCTGACTTGGGGTGAGCGCATGAAAGCGGCCGGCTTCATGCTCAAGCTACAGGGAATGAATTTCAAACTTGAACAGGACAAGACCGTCCAACAACTACTCGCCGAGTTCGGCCAAGATGCCGACCTCACCCTCAAGCTGTGGGAGCCGCTGTGTATCGCCGCATTGAACACGCCTATCCATAAGGCCTCAGCACAGGTATTACTCAACGTGTTGCGCGATTCACTCAACCGCAACCGCGCGGATAGCGACATGTTGTTGCCGCGCATCGACTTCACCGCGCTGTTCCCACAACGTGCGGCGGAATATGTGGAGCGCCACGGTGGAAAGATTTATACCTCATGCGGAGTCGAAGCAATAAACGCGCTCCTCCCCCTGCAAGGGGGAGGAGACGTAGTTGATAAAAAATTAACTGACATAAATCCTAACTCGGCTGGTTTCGAATTAGTCACATCACAAGGCAATCACACCTTCAGCCACGTCATCTGTGCCGCACCGCCCAGCGTTGCCGCCAAGCTGTTACGCCCTATCCCTGAGATGGCTCAAACCGTCTCGCAAATAGAGGCGTTGGAACAACAACCCATCTACACCGTGTATCTGCAATATCCTCAGCACGTGCGTCTGCCCCATCCCATGATCGGACTGCATCAACGTTTCAGCCAATGGTTGTTCGACAAAGGTCAGATCGCCGCACAACACGGCCTGCTCGCCGCCGTCATCAGCGCGGAAGGGATACATCAAGCGTTGAGCCAAGACGATTTGGCGGAGAAAGTCATCTTCGAACTGCGTGAAGAATTCGGTATCGTTGCAAGACCCGATTGGTTCAAAGTCATCGCGGAGAAACGCGCGACCTTCTGCTGCTCACCGAATCTGGATCGTCCTACTCAACGCACCGCCATCCCCAACCTGCTGCTGGCGGGCGATTACACGGACGGGGATTACCCCGCGACGCTGGAAGGCGCAGTGTTGAGCGGCTTGCGTTGCGCTGCGCTTTGTCTGCCAGAACGGAAGTAGTCCGTGTTGTCGTAATACGCCGGCACTTCGTTATCAGCGCTCCATCCCGGCATACCTAACAAGGGCACAGGCGAAAGTTCTCTCGTGCTACAAGCGTTATCTTTTTCCAAAAGATAGACCGCTAATTTCTCATCCAGATGTGCCAATCTTTGGTCTGGCTGCCAAGTGAAAAACTCCTTCACCACAGGTAGCAACAAACCTTGCCCAGTCATGCCGACATAGGGCTTTAGCGTCTTTTCATAAAGTCCGTGCCCGAAGATGTAAAAGCCCATATTGGTCTCCAGCAGCGCCCGCTGATGCCAGAACAACTCCTTCCAGCGGAACCCATGCAACAACTCAGCCAAGCCATCATCCGCATACGGAACGATGACGCCGGACTCATCCAGCAAGGTGATGGCATCGCGCACTGCGCCCCGCTCGCTTGACCCTTCCGGCAAAGCAGCTTGGGTCAGCGCAGCATAGTGTCGCCCATTGATGGCCGCTTTGGCTTTAGGAAAGGTCAACCACACCAGCGCATTCAACAAGTCGTGCCAGTTATCTGCACGTGTCGGCACTTCTCCCTTCAAATAACAACGCGGCTCGTATTGCGCCTCGAATTCCAGCCTGCCGTATTCCTGTGGCACGAAGGACAGCGCAGTTCCGTTATGGACTTTGATGGCCGACTCTTGCGCCTGCAATAGGGCATTGCACTCCTGCAACGTCGGAAAATGTCCGGCATGCAAATGAGCGATGACGGGATGCAAAGGAGCGAATGCCTTTGCTTTTAGTAAAGCCTCTTTGTCCCACTGTGTCTTGATATCCATGCCCACAGTTTATCTGAAACGCGCTCTGCAACACACACGCTGCGGCTTGTGGTAACTTGCGCGCATGTTTGAAATTGGGAGTAGACGATGGACGATCTCGATGCAATCCAAGCCAGCTTAGCCAGCTTCACCCAACGCCTCGACGAAGCCTCGTCGGATCGCTTCAACGAACTGCGCAAGTGCTCCTTTTTCGACCCGATTCCCAGTGAGTGGCTGACACCCATCTCTGAACACGCCGAGATCAAGACCTTTGCACAAGGTGAGGCGATGACCACCGAAGGCGAAGACATGACCTCTTTTTTCGTCATCCTTTTCGGCACAGCGACTGCCTATTACAGGGGTAAGGCTGTGGGCGTCATCCACAGTGGTGAATGCATCGGCGAAGGTGTGTTCTTCGCCAACGAGACACTGGAACGTTCCGCCACCGTGACTGCCGACAACCATCTTGTAGTGGCCGAATTCAAAAAGGCCGGCCTGGACAGCATCAAAGGCGATGCCAAGAACTACATCGACAAAGCATTGTTGACCGCCCTCTTTAAAAAGCTGCACGGCGCCAACCGCAAGATCGAGGAGTTGCTGCGCTGATCCCATGAGCATCATCGCTGTATTCAATCAAAAAGGCGGCGTCGGCAAAACCACCACGGCACTCAACCTTGCCGCCGCCCTCTTGCGGAGTGGGCGCGCTACTTACGCCATCGACCTGGATCCACAAGCACAACTCAGCTCCATCGCCAATGTCACCGCCAAGACTGGTGAAGAAACCGTATTGGCGGCGTTCCAACACAATCGCCCCCTGCGCGAATTAGTGCGCACTTCTGCCAACGGCATGCACGTCATCCCGTCCCACACCGAACTTTCCAAGGTGGATGTACTGTACGGCAAGGGATACAACGTAGTGAACAAACTCAACACCGCGCTGAGATTGGAAAAGTTTGGCGATCAAGACGCCCCTTTGATCATGGACTGCAGTCCCTTGATCGGCGTACTTTCCTTGAACGCCATCTTCGCCTGCAACGGCCTCATCGTCCCCATATCCGCAGATCATCTTTCAACCAACGGCGCGATGCAGATCGAGAAGACCCTGCATGCGTTAGAGAACGTACTCAAGCGACGCGTCAAACGACGCTACCTGCTCACCCGTTTCGATGGACGCAGAAAGATGGCGTGGGATGTATTGAAGCAAGTGGAAGAACATTTCGGTGCGGATGTCTGCCGCACACGCATCTCAGAGAACGTCAGCTTGGCCGAGAGCCCCGCTTTGAATAAGACTATCTTCGAACATTCCCCCGCCAGCCGGGGAGCGCATGACTACAGTGATCTGCTGGAAGAACTGGTTGCGGATGGTTTTATTGAATGACGTGCACTAACTCGGATAAATTGGAGTGGTGAACTTCCGGGTTGTGGACGGAGCAGACGGTCAAGATTTAAAAACCTATCTCACATATCGGTCTGTAACCAAGCTGCAGTTATCATTCATCCCATCGAACATCGAAGTTCACAAGCGCTCACTGAAGTACCTCAAACGCTCTGCAAGAACGCCTCAAACTCCACCAACGGCAGCGGCCGGCTGAACAGATATCCCTGATACTCATGGCAACCGTGCGCATCGAGGAACTCGCGCTGCTGCTCGGTCTCCACCCCCTCGGCGATCACGTTCAAATTGAGTCCCAACCCCATGGTGATGATTGCACGCGCGAGCGTCTCGTCTTTGTTCACCCCGGGAAGGTTGCGCACGAATGACTTGTCGAGTTTTAGCTGGTCGAGCGGCAACTGCGCCAGATAGGATAAAGACGAATAGCCGGTGCCGAAATCGTCCATTGAGATCAGCACCCCCAACTGCTTTATCGCCAGCATCTTGGCGATGGTGTCCTTGATCTCGTCCAGCACCAGACTTTCCGTCAATTCCAGTTTCAAGCGGGCCGGATTGGCGTCGCTGTCGGCTAGGATGCGCTGTATCTGCGCCACGAAATCAGCTTGGCGGAATTGCCGTGCACTGACGTTGACCGCGATTTGCAAGCTCCCCGTCAGCGCACCGCTCTCCCATGTCTTGATCTGGGCGCATGCGGTTTCCAATGCCCAGTTCCCGATCGGCAGGATCAGCCCCGTGTCTTCCGCCAGCGGGATGAAGACATCCGGCGCCACCAGTCCGCGTTGCGGATGCTGCCAACGCAACAGGGCCTCCACGCCGATCACACGCCGCGCGGCATCCACCTGCGGCTGATAGAAAAATCTCAGTTGCTTGCGCGTGATCACATGGTGCAGTTCGGCCTCCAGGGCGCTGCGCTGATCCAACGTGACCTGCATGGCGGGATCGAAGAAGCGCAACTTATCCCGCCCCGAATTCTTGGCCTGATACAGCGCAAGGTCGGCGTGTTTGAACAAGTCTTCCACGGTGTCATGCGCATGGAACAGGCCAACCCCGATACTGGTCTTGCAATGATATTCATAGCCGTTCAAGTTGAACGGCGCAGTCAGTGCCGCGTGCAATTTATCCCCCAGATGTTCGGCAAGCACAGCGGCCTCTCTGGCTGACGTACCCAATTCTTCCATCAGCACCACGAACTCATCACCGCCCTGGCGCGCCACCGTGTCTCTTTCACGCACCACTTCACGCAAGCGCTGGGCCACATCGACCAGTAGTAGATCGCCGATATCATGACCGCGTGAATCGTTGAGTGCCTTGAAATGGTCGAGGTCGATAAAGAACATGGCACCGTGCAGTCCGCTGCGCGTCGTGGCGGCGATGGCTTGCTGCAAACGGTCTTGCAGCAGGCGGCGGTTGGGTAGTTTCGTCAGCGGATCGTAGTAGGCCAGGCGGTGTATCTCGGCATCGGCTTCCTTGTTCTCGGTGATGTCGGTAAAACTGCCCACGTAATGGGTGATGCGATGGTCTGGATTGACGATGGCGGTGATGGACAGCATCTCGGCGTAGATCTGGCCATCTTTGCGCTTGTTCCAAATCTCCCCCTGCCAGTAGCCTTTCATCTTGAGTGTGGCCCACATCTGCTGATAGAACATCGGCCCTTGGCGTCCCGAGTGGAGCATGGCCGGCGTCCGCCCAATCGCCTCCTCGGCGCTGTAGCCGGTAAAGTGTGTGAAGGCAGGGTTGACCCGCAAGATCACCCCCTGCGGGTCGGTGATGACCATCCCGTTCTGGCATGCAAAAGCCACGGCGGCGATGCGCAACTCCTCCTCCGCCAGCTTGCGCTGGGTGATGTCAGTCAACGAGACCCGTATCCGGGATTCGCTTCTTACACAGTCCAGTAGTGCGTGGAACACCGAACCATCACCGCGCTGCAATGCCAGTTCCACACTGCTCTTTTCGTCCTGTTTCTTCACGCCCATCAAATGCCGCACCCATCTGTCCTGCGCATCTGCAATGACAAAAGTGCGCAAACTCTTATTTAGCAGTTTGTTGCGTTCCCTCCCCAGCAGCGTGACGCCGGTCAGATTGATCTCCGTGATGATGCCGTCCGAGGTAAGCGTGAGATAGGCAACCGGCGCGAATTCATACAGATCGACATAGCGGTCGCGCGACACTTCCAGCGCGAGCTGCGCTTGGCGCAAGGCTTCATTCTGCATCTCCAGTTCGATCTGATGCACCCGCAGTTCGTGCAGTAGGTCATCGGCTGTAGGTGCCGCGATTGCGGGAGGAAGCGCAACGGCCAAGAGTGCCTCGGCAGCCTCGCGCAATGGAGGATCGTTGGTTTCCTTTTTGCCGCTCACGCTCATGGCTACTGGGTAACCCCAACGTCCACGATCGCCAGCAGGATCAACTCGGTATCACCCAATGCGGTCTTGATGCGGCGCGCGTTGAGCAGCATGCGGCGACTGCCTAGATCGGGAAAATCGTGTTCCACCACAAAGCCATCCATCACCTGTTGCTGCGGCAAGATATCCTCAAGCAGTTCGCGCAAAGCGGGAATGTTCCACTGCCCATTGCCCAGATCGTAAATCTTGCTGCCTACTGTTTGTTCCGGTGCGACCTGAAAGTGCTGGTAGAAGGTACGGTTGGCCGAGACCACGCGCAAGTTCTCATCGAGCGCGATGAGCGGCTCGCTGACCGTATTGACGATACCTTCGGCCAACTCGCGCGCCAGTTGCACCGCAGCGAGTTTGATCTGCGCGGCCGCACGGCTTTCCGTGATGTCGGTGAAGGTCAGCACAACGCCGTCGATGACATTATCCAAGGTGCGGTACGGCTGCATCCGTGCCAAATACCAAGTGCCGTCCAGGGCACGCACTTCACGCTCGCGCGGGATCAGTGTTTCCAGCACGGCGTGCAGCTCGGCGAGCAATTCCTCGCCTTCGAGATTCGAATTGATGTCACCCAGCGGACGCCCCACATCGGTCGCGATCAGGCGATAGGCTTTCAGCGCATCGCGGGTGTAACTGCGGATGATCAGGTGATAGTCCAGAAACAGGATACCGGTGTTCACGTTATCGAACAGGTTCTTCAGATCGTTTTGCATGATGCTCAGTTGCTCGATCTTGGTGTTCAGCTCGCTGTTCACCGTGACGGTTTCTTCATTCATCGATTGCAGCTCTTCCTTGGAAGTCTCCAGCTCTTCATTGGACGACTGCAACTCTTCGTTGGTGGACTGCAATTCCTCGTTGGCCGATTTAAGCTCTTCGTTGGTCGCCTGTTGCTCTTCGATGATGGCTTGCAGGTTCTCCTTGGCATAGGCCAGTTCGCGTTCCAAGTGCGCGGTGCGTCCCGCCTCTTCCGGGGTGGAAGCCCCTTTGCGACCTCTGCGGCTGGCGGGCTTACCAGCCGCAGCCACGTCCTGAAAGCTCACCAACAGCAACCTGTCGGCGCTGTTTGAATCCGTATTTGCCGCTGGCAATAGACGCACACTAAAGCTCACCCTCTGCATGCCGCTCTCTGTATTTAACGACATCTCCCGGCCTAGTGTGGACGTACCTTGTGCCGCCGCTTGCAGGGCAGAACGCAGATCCAATTGCAAACCCTCGCGCGCCATCTCGACCACATTGGTCGTCACCACCCCGGCAGGTTGGCGCAAGTAGCGGCTGGTATCGCCATGCACGTAGAGGATGTTGCCCTGGATGTCTGTCGTCACCGAAGCCGGTGCGTAAGACTGGAGCAGGATGCGGTTGCTCAGATCGGCGATGCTGCCCGCCGCGACTTTGCTGGCGGGTAGCTTGGCGGGGACGGTGAAGTTAGGGTTTGTCATGCTTGGATTCCCGAATAGGATGACGCTGGGTTTGGCCGAGGTGTGGTTGGCCCGGTAAAACTTCCATTTGCGGTTGAGCGCCGTGAACAATTCCGGATGGTTGGTGATGCTTTCAGAATTCGACAGGAACAGCACCCCACCCGGCTTGAGTGCATAGTGGAAACTGGGGATCAGGCGGGCTTGTTGTTCCGGCTCCAGATAGATCATCAGGTTGCGGCAACTGAGCAGATCGAGCTTGGTGAAAGGCGGATCCTTGATGACACTCTGTACCGCGAACACCACCATCTCCCGAATGTGTTTCTTGACCTTATAGCCGCCATCCTCTTTGGTGAAGAATCGCTGCAGACGCTCGGGACTCACATCCTGCGTGATGCCAACAGGGTAACGCCCGCTGCGGGCGCTATTGATGGCGTCGGCGTCGAGGTCGGTGGCATAGATCTGCACCTTGAAATCTTTATGCGCTTCATCCATCAACTCGCGCAACAGGATCGCGATCGAATAGGCTTCTTCGCCGCTGGCGCAACCTGCCACCCACACGCGAAACACATTGTCCTCCGGCTTACCCGCAAGCAATGCGGGCAAGATGTCCTGCTTGAGTACGACAAAAGCTTCCGCATCGCGAAAGAAGTTGGTGACGTTGATCAGCAGGTCCTTGAACAGCGCGTGCACCTCGGCGGGATCCTGCTTGAGGAAGCGCGTGTACACCGCCATGTCTTCAATGTGGTGCTGCGCCATCCTGCGCTCGATGCGGCGGCCGATGGTGCTCTTCTTATAGAGCGAAAAATCGTGACCGGTGCTGTTGCGGATCTGCAGCATGATCTGCTTCATGCCGCTCAGTGTTTCGGCTGATTGTGTTCGCGGTGCTTGCGGTCGACGATCCCGTTGTCGCGACAGTTCCTGCAACATCGCCGGCATTTCCCCAACGGGCAAGATGTGCGTGGCATAACCGGCCTTGATCGCGCTTTGCGGCATGCCGTCATACTTGGCGGTGGCCGGCGTTTGCACCATGCATACGCCACCCACACCGAGGATGGCACGCAGCCCCAGTGTGCCATCCGATGCCGTGCCGGAGAGGATGATGCCGATGGCATGTTCCGCCTGATCGTCGGCCAGCGAACGCAAAAAACCGTCGATGGGCAAACGCTGGCCGCGCGCATGATCGGGTAGCGCAAGCTGCAATACTCCATTGAGTATCGTCATCTCGCGGTTGGGTGGGATGATGTAGATATGATCGGGTTCTACCTGAGTCTGGTCGAGTGCTTGTGCCACCGGCATGGCGGTGCAACGTTGCAGGATCTCGGTCAGAAGACTGTGGTGATCAGGATCGAGATGCGGCACCAGCACGAAGGCCATGCCCGTGTCCAGAGGACACGCCCGAAAGAAAGCCTCAAACGCTTCCAGGCCTCCGGCGGAAGCGCCGATGCCCACGATGGAGAAATCAACGGCAACTGCTTGCGGGATTTCACTCACGACTTTGACTGACTGCGCAGGTCTGGTGGTTGTATTCCATGATCGTCCTGGTTTTCGGTTTCCATTGGAATCTTTATGCCTGCAGTGAGAGTGCCTAATTCTAAAGTACATTCCCCTCACGGGGCGTCGGAGTTGCTGCAACGCTGATTACCGGGTGCTTGGACTTTGACCGGCTGCATGTTGAAGAACTCTCTCAAATATTGCTGTGGTGTGAAGTAGGCTGACTCAAGTATCCGGTGATCGTTAAAATCAAAGCGTCCGTTCAGATGGACGCACGGTGGTTCTGCCGCTGGAAGTCGTACCAAGTTGCCTGGTGTCCACCGTTGTACGTTTGCGTTTATTTTCCGGTTAGCAGATGGGACAGCACTCTCGATGCTATTTCCCGTATCGGCAAAACTTCATTGACTGCCCCCACTGCGATCGCTTCGCGCGGCATCCCGAAAACGACAGAGGTTGCCTCATCCTGCGCAAAATTATATGCACCTGCCTGACGCATCTCCAACATGGCGCTCGCGCCGTCTTTACCCATCCCGGTCAACATGACCCCCACCACGTTGGCTGCGGCTGCTTGGGCCACCGAACGAAACAGAACCTCGACTGACGGACGGTGATGATTCACCGGATTAGACTGGCTCAATTCGGTTAGATAGTTCGTACCGCTACGCCTGAGCAAGAGATGCGAATGTCCCGGCGCAATGTACACATGCCCCGGAAGCACACGTTCGTTGTGCTCTGCCTCCTTGACGGTCATTTTGCATAGCCCGTCCAAACGTGCCGCAAAGGACTTGGTGAAAGCCTCGGGCATATGCTGGGCCACCAAAATGGCGGGAGCATCTGCCGGCATAGGCATTAAAAAATCTTTTAGTGCTTCAGTCCCGCCTGTCGACGAGCCTACTGCGATTATCTTTTCAGTCGTGGACAGACGATTACCCATTGCAGGAAGCTGGTGTAGCGGAATAGGTGCCACTCGCGATTTAACCCGGGCACGACTGGCCACCCGAATTTTCTCGGCAATCTCCTCGGCATAGGCATTCATCCCTTCAGCCAAGCCTAACTTGGGCTTGGTGATGAAATCCACCGCGCCCAATTCCAATGCGCGCAGTGCCACTTCCGAACCGCGTTCGGTCAGGCTGGAGATCATCAGCACCGGCATGGGACGCAGGCGCATCAATTTTTCCAGAAAGGTCAGCCCGTCCATCTGCGGCATCTCGACGTCCAGCGTCAACACATCCGGATTCAACGTTTTGATCATCTCGCGTGCCATCAAAGGATGTGACGCGACCCCCACCGTCTTCATGTCCGGCTGACTATCGATGATCTCTTTAAGAATGCTGCGGATCAGTGCGGAGTCATCCACCACCAGCACCTTGATTCGTGATTGTATTTGTACGGCTTCATTCATCATCAAAACAACTCCACATCGCCATGAATATCCGATTCGCGGAGACGGGCACCATAGGTCCGCTCGCGCTCGATGATCGTGTCGTTATGCACACTGCGCAGTGCCTTGACCAAAACACGACCGGTCGCCGGGAAAAAATAGACCTTGCGCGGATGATTGCCCAAGAGATCTTGAGCAACGATGTCGATTCTCTCGGTCTCCAGATAATCCAGCACGAACGCCGAATTGGACTGCCCCACATTGGTCACCGTAAAACCCCGCAGCACATTCCCCCCCCCGAAGACTTTTGCCTCAAGGTTCTCGCGTTGCGCTCCACACTTGAGCATCTGATTGATCATGATTTCCATCGCATAAGCCCCGTAACGGGCCGACTTGCTCAGCAGATCCCCTCTCACCTTATTGTCCGGGAGCATGAAATGATTCATGCCACCCACACCGGAGACACGGTCCCGGATGCACGCCGCCACACAGGAACCCAGCACCGTCACCAGTGCCATATCGCGCCCCGTCACGTAGTACTCGCCCGGCAGGATCTTGACCGCCTCGGTGGATAGCTTCTTGTCAAAGTACAGATTGGGTGAAAGCACCTCTTCGTAGTCATGATCAGACATGCTTGTGACCCGTCGTTTGTGTCAGCCCCGGCTGACGGTCCGCCTTAAAAACCGGAGACAGCTCGTATACCGTCTTGCCCCGAGGACGAAAATAGTCGTCGGCATGGAAGAAGTTCTCCGAGTGACCGGCGAACATCAAACCGTCGCTATGCAGTAGCGGTGCGAATTTTTTCAGGATGGCAAGCTGTGTTTCCTTGTCAAAGTAGATCATCACGTTGCGGCAGAAGATCGCATCCAGCGGATCGCGGATCGGCCATTGCTCATCCAGCAGATTGAGCTTGCGGAACGTGATCAAGCGCTGCAACTCCGGACGTACCTTGGCAAAACCCGTGTTCACTCCCGTGCCGCACAAGAAAAAGCGCTTGAGCCGGTCCGCCCCCAGCTTCTCCACTTGCTCGATGGGATACATCCCTTTGCGGGCGGTCTCCAACACGTTGGTATCCAGATCGGTGGCGATGATGGTGACCGGCGGATCGAAGCTATCGAAGGCATCCACTGCCGTCATCGCCATTGAATAAGCCTCCTCGCCGGTCGAACTGGCCGAACACCACAACACGATGGGATGCTTGCCATCCTGCTTGCGCAGATGCTCCGCCAAGATCGGAAAATGGTGCTCCTCGCGGAAGAACGCAGTCAGATTCGTCGTCAAAGAATTGGCGAATGCCTCCCATTCCTGCTCATCGTTCTGTTCCAGACGCTTCAGATAATCCGCAAAGGTAGGGATGCCCGTCGCACGCAACCGCCGTGACAGACGGCTATACACCAGTTCCTGTTTGCTGTCGGCCAACGATATCCCCGCATGTTCATGGATCAACTTGCGTATCCGCTGGAAATCCTGAGTGGTGAAATGGAACTCTCTGCTATCCGGGTCTTTCATTTCCGCCTTCGTATGTGATTAGGATCGAGGAGCGCGAATCGGGTGAAAAGCAGGACAGCGTATTTTCCCCGCTCCATACTTCAAAACTCTTTCCAATCACCGTCATCGCTACCGTTCGTCTTGTGCGGTAATGCGCGGCTGCTGCGTTTCGCAATAGACGGCAGCGCCTCGACCCTGGCGCGACGCTCACTCGCGGAAGTGCGCGGCAACGCTGCCACCATCGTGCTGCTCGTCTCTATCACCAGTTTGAACGTCCCCATCATCTCTGACAGACTTTGCGCCTGCTCTTCCAGTAACCCGGCCGCGGCCGCAGCCTGTTCGACCAGAGCGGCGTTCTGCTGGGTCACGTCATCCATCTGGGTGATCGCCTGATTCACCTGCTCGATGCCCTGACTTTGTTCCGATGAGGCGGCGGTGATCTCGCCCATGATGTCGGTCACACGTTTGACCGAGGTGACGACCTCCTCCATGGTCTTGCCCGCCTTGTCCACCAGAGCGGTACCCAACTCCACTTTCTCCACCGAGTCGTTGATCAGCCCTTTGATCTCTTTGGCAGCGGCGGCACTGCGCTGTGCCAGATTGCGCACTTCGCTCGCCACCACGGCAAAACCGCGCCCCTGCTCACCGGCGCGCGCGGCTTCCACTGCCGCATTCAGCGCCAGGATATTGGTCTGGAAAGCGATACCGTCGATCACGCTGATGATATCCACGATCTTCTTCGAGCTATCGCTGATCGAAGACATGGTCTGCACCACCTGCCCCACGACCACGCCTCCTTTAACCGCAATGTCGGATGCCCCCACGGCAAGCTGGTTCGCCTGCTTGGCGTTCTCGGCGTTTTGTTTCACGGTGGAGGTGAGCTCTTCCATGCTGGCCGCAGTCTCTTCCAGACTGGATGCCTGCTCCTCGGTACGCTGCGACAGATCCGTATTGCCCGTGGAGATCTCCTTGGCTGCCGTATTGATCGTGTCTCCCGCATCCTTGATGCGGCTGATGATCTCCGTCAGCTGCGCAACCGTCGCATTGGAGTCGTCTTTGAGTTGCCCGAAAGTGCCGTGATACTCACCGGTGATGGTCTCGGTCAGATCACCTTTCGCCAATGCGGCCAGCACACGCACCACATCGTCCAGACTGACAGAAGTGGTTTCCACCATGCCGTTCACGCCCTCGGCGATCTGGCGGAAGAAACCTTCCTTGCCCTGTAACGAGATGCGTTGGGTGAAATCCCCGTCCACCGCTGCCGCCACGATATTAGCGATCTCCTGCTCCACCGCCAGTTCCGCCGTGCGGTCTATCCATTCCACCGCCGAACCCAGGCGCTCGCTTCGATCGTTGATGACCGCACTGACGGTCAATGCGAAAGTGCGCACACCGATCTTGATGGTTGCCCGCTGTGTACCGGTCAGCCGCTCCAACATCTGCGCCTGATGAGCGGGGTTCTTGTGGAACTGGTCGATATTCGAACCCAGCAGGTTGTTTGCATCAAAACCGGGGAAATCCTTGCGGATATCTTCCTGGGCAGCCTTGAACATCTCGGTGATCGCCTTGTTCATGTAGATGATGTTGCGATTCTTGTCGGCGATCATCACATTGGTGCTGACGTTATCCAAGCCGATCTTGACCCGCGTGGTCTCATCCGCCTGGCGCCTGCCTTCGCTAACCTCAAACCCCATACGGATCTGCATCGCCTTCATCGCGTACAGCAATTTCCCCGCCTCATCGTCGCGCCCCACGTCGATCTTGTCGTGGTATTGCCCCTGCGAGATACGATAGAGCTGGTCCGTGGCAGTTTGCAGCGGATGCAGCACACTGCGCAGCAGCAATGTCCCGAAAACAGCACTGAACACGGCGGCCCCCAACAAGATGGTCATCTGCCAGTTCCCTACGTTGAGAGGATCGGCATACAGACTCACCCCCACCGAGAGAGACAAGGCCAGTAGCAGAACGCCCATCATCCTGACGATCGCGCTCTTGATGGAGGCACGAGAAAACGGTTTCCACAGGGATTGCAGCACACTACCGCCCACCGCCTTCCCCTCCTCGATGCGCAAGTTACCTTGCTTGCCTTCGCGGAACAGACGGTAGGCCGCCTCATGCGCCTCGACCTGCGCACGCGTCGGTTTGCTGCGTACCGACATGTAGCCGACACAAGCACCATTCTCGTAGATGGGCGTGGCATTCGCCACCACCCAGTAATAATCGCCATTCTTGCGGCGGTTCTTTACCATCCCCGTCCACGGCTTGCCCGCCTTCAGCGTGCGCCACAAATCGTCGAACGCCTCCACCGGCATGTCGGGATGGCGCACCAGATTATGCGGCTGGCCGATCAGTTCCTTTTCGAGAAAGCCGCTGGCCTCCAGAAAGTCCGCGTTAACGTAGGTGATCAACCCTTTCAGGTCGGTCTTGGATACGATTGAGCTTCCGTCACGCAACTCGTATTCAACATTGCTTACTGGTGTATTGATGCGCATTACTTTCTCCTCGCCTATTACGGATGATGCTAACTTTGACTACGCCTGTACCCTATCAACCCTGAACCTCATCCACCAATTCCATCTCCTGCCCCAGCATCAGCTTCTCGATATCCACCAAGATCAGCATACGTTCCGCCACTGTACCCAGACCGACGATGTAGCGCGTATCGAGCGCGGCGGACAATTCCGGCGCCGGTCTGACCTGCTCCGTATTGAGCGTCAACACATCGGACACGCTGTCCACCACGATCCCCACCACCCGGCTACCAAGGTTCAGGATGACGACGACAGTGAACTGGTCGTAGGCCACGTTACTGAGATTGAATTTGATACGCAGATCAACGATGGGCACGATGATGCCGCGCAGATTGATCACGCCCTTGATGAATTCCGGCGTGTTGGCGATGGTGGTCACCGCATCGTAGCCGCGTATCTCTTGCACCTTGAGGATGTCGATGCCGTACTCTTCCTTGCCCAAGGTGAAGGTCAGGAATTCATTGTTGGTCAGCATCACACCACCCGCACTTTTGTTATCAGTCGTAGCCATGTTGCTCCCTAGTGCCCTCTCATTAACTTACGCCACCAGACGGTTATGCCGTGCCGGAACCAGACTCAGCGCCGCCACATCCAGAATCAATGCCACCTTGCCGTCGCCCATGATGGTTGCGCCGGACATACCCGGCAGTTTGCGGAAATTGGATTCCAGACTCTTGATCACCACTTGGTGTTGTCCCAGCAATTCATCCACCAGTAGCGCGACCTTGCGACCTTCAGCCTCGACGATCACCACGATGGCATCGCCCCCTGCCTTGCTACCGGTCAGATTGAACACCTCACGCAGCGTTACCAGCGGCAGGTATTCGCCGCGTACATGCACCAGCCGTTCTGCGCCGCTGACGCTGCGCAGATCATCGTTGCTGATGAGCAAGGATTCGATGATGTAAGTCAGCGGGATGATGTAGGTCTCGCTGCCCACCGCCACCGACAGCCCGTCCAGGATCGCCAGCGTCAGCGGCAGACGGATGGTGATGCGCGTACCCAGCCCTTCCGCAGAGTTCAATTCGATACGTCCGCCGAGTGCCGCGATATTGCGCTTCACCACGTCCATGCCGACACCGCGACCGGACACATCGGTGACGACTTCGGCAGTGGAGAATCCCGCCTCGAAGATGAGCATCCACACCTCCTGGTCTGTGATGTCGTCGCGCACCGGCAAGCCACGCTCTCTGGCTTTGTCGAGGATCCTCGTGCGGCTCAAACCGGCACCGTCGTCCACTACTTCAATGACGACATTGCCGCCCTGGTGCGACGCCTGCAGCGTGATGGTTCCCTTGGCAGGCTTGCCTGCGGCAAGGCGTTTTTCCGGTACCTCGATACCGTGATCCAGACTGTTGCGCACCAAGTGTGTGAGCGGGTCGGCGATCTTCTCGATCAAGCCTTTGTCCAACTCGGTGCCTTCGCCCACTGTCTTCAGCTCGACCTGCTTGTTCAGCTTGCCCGCCAGATCGCGCACCACACGCGGATAGCGGCTGAACACAAAAGAGATGGGCAACATGCGCACCGACATCACCACCTCTTGCAGGTCGCGTGTATTGCGTTCCAGTTGGCGCAGACCATTCTGCAAACGCTCTGACATCGTCCCGTCCACGTTTGATGCAGATTGCGCCAACATCGCATGGGTGATGACCAACTCGCCGACCAGATTGATGAGCTGATCGACCTTTTCCACGTTCACGCGGATCGAAGCGGCCTCGGCAGACGCGGCCGCCTTGTCACTGGCACGGCGTCCGCGTACCGCATCACCGTCCGGCACATCGCTGGCGCGACGTTCTGCCTGGGGTGATCCCGCCGGAGCGGGTGCTTGTAGGGAAGGCGTGATCTCTTGGAAGAACCCGTATCCTGGGTCTGCCTCTGCTTGGGCTGTGGCTTGCCGGGGTTCTGCCTCATCGAAGAAGCCATACCCGGGATCAGCTGCCGCAACCGGCGCTGCTGGCGCATCATCGAAAAAACCGTAATCTGAATTTTCAGCCGGTGCCGCAGGCACATCGTCGAAGAAACCGTAATCGGTATTTTCAACAGCTGTCGCCACGATCGGCGGGGCAGCTGCCGGAGCAACAGATGAACTCCCGCTGTTCAATTGCGCCAACTTGTCGCAAACAGCTTTGACTTCGACCGGCTCGACCTGCCCTGCGCCGCGATGCGCCGCCAACTGCATATTGATGACATCACCCGCTTCGAGGAACACGTTGACCATCTCATCGGTCAGTTGCTTCTCGTGCTTGCGCAACTTGTCGAGCAGGTTCTCCAGCACATGGGTCACTTCCACCATGTCGTTGAATCCGAAGGTGCCGCTGCCGCCTTTGATGGAATGCGCGGCGCGGAAAATGGCATTCAGGTCGTCGTCACTCGGATCGGCGATATCCAATCCCAATAGCAAGGACTCCATCGTCGCAAGATGCTCCGCTGCCTCCTCAAAGAAGACCTGGTAGAACTGGGTGATGTCGATACTCACGACCTGGCGCCCGATTTAGCCGATGACCTTCTTGACCACTTCCAGCAATTTTGCCGGATCGAACGGTTTGACCAGCCAACCGGTCGCTCCCGCCGCCCTGCCCTGCGACTTCATCGTGTCGCCCGACTCGGTGGTCAGCATCAGGATCGGGACAGACTTGTAATTGGGCATGCTACGCAGCGATTTGATCAGCGTGAGGCCGTCCATGCGCGGCATGTTTTGATCAGTGAGGACCAGATCGACCGTCTTTGACTTGGCCTTATCCAGACCATCCTGCCCATCGACCGCCTCGATCACCTCATAGCCCGCGCTCTTCAAGGTGAACGACACCATCTGCCGGATCGAACTTGAATCATCAACACTCAGAACCGTTTTAGCCATCACTTAACTCCCAAATCAATAATTGCAACCCATTAGAACAACTCGATTTCACCACTCTGCAGATTCTCCTGACGCACCGGATTGCGTGCTGTCATCTGATTCGCGGAGTCGAACATCTCTTCGATCTCCTGCCTCAAGCGCTCCAACTCACTGCCGGATACCGCTCCATCGCGTCGCTCCAGCTCGGCGACCTCTGCCAGATGGCTCCATACACCGCGCATGCTTTCAAGTCGGCGCATCGAGTGTTGCAACAATTGGTTGACCATGTCATGAAATTGCAAAGAGGTGACGGCAGCACCGACCACCTGTCCGACCTTGCCGGAGATTTCCGACTGCCGTGTGATCGCCAGCGACATCTCCTGAGTGATCTGGCGTGCATTTGCCATCACCGTGTCCATCCGGCTTTTGGAATGCAGGGCAAAATCCATATCGACGGAGGCCATCTGCTTGATGGACTGTTCCGTACCGGCAATCGCCTTATGCACTTGATTGACACTTTTTCGAATCTGCAGATTGAACTGCTCGGCGCGCAAAGATAATTTGCGCACTTCATCCGCCACAACGGAGAAACCGCGCCCCGCTTCTCCGGCATGCGCCGCCTCGATAGACGCATTCAATGCCAGCAGATTGGTTTGTCTGGCGATAGCATCCATCTCACCCAGAACTTGCAGGATGCCCTGCACCTCTTGGCTAACCACCCCCATCTTCTCCACCAACTCCATCCCGCTCTGGCTGCTTCTGAGCACACCGCCAACCAATTCGCGCAATGTGTCGGCTGTTTCACCCAAGTGACTCTCTAATGACGAAGCACTTTGTCCTTCTGAATGTCCTTGCGTAACGGAAGATGCCACGTCATGTTGCTCTTGGATCAAACGATGCATGCCGTCGAAACTCGACAGTAATTTCTCGATAGCATCTCCAAGCAGGCTTTGCACCTGCTCCAGTTCTCCGTTTGCACCCGAAAAATGTTTCGTGAAATGCGGACTGCTTTGCAACAACACCCCGTCAACAACGCTATCCCGTCGCGTTGTTTCAGTAGGTGCCTTGTGGGATTCCGGGGCCTGTCTTGCGCTGTGCCACAACACGAATGCCGTCATGGGCGTGATCAATACAGCAAGGGAGATACCCCAATATCCTTTGATGAGAATGAGCAACAGACTTTGCAAGACGATCGCGCCACACACGACCCACATTACCGTTCGCAGCCGAGGGCGACCTGACTCATTCACCATCACACACCCCCGCGAGAGCAACGGACAGACGCAGACCGATGGCAGCGATCGCTATTTGCGGGTGATTTGTTGGAGAGGAACTGAAGAAACGTGCGCCGATGTGAGAACCGGCACCTACAACCACCGAGCATCGCTCGAAGAAAGAAACATCTGACATGTACTGCGCCCCCTCGCCTTGGTGAAACCGACCGTGCGACGGGGATTGGGTCGCGTAACGGTTGGAAAGTATCAAATTAACTGAAGCTTAGTCAAGCTTAACTAACGCTGACAGAATAACTTACGGCATTTTTTAGGATTTCTTTAAGTAAGAACTCAGGTCGACATTCTGTTTGTGTTCTACGACCTGATTGGCCAAATCAACCATGCGAACACGATTGCTCCTGCAATAGGCACGCAATGCTTCAAAGGTCTCGTCCGCTCCGCTATCAAAGCGCTGCATCAACAGCCCGATCGCCATACTGATACTGCGACTGGTCTTCAGTGCGGTGCTCAAGTCCAGCTCAGCCTGATGCAATTTTTTGATCTCTTGGGCGCGCTGCAGCGCGGTGCGTATGGCAGGCAATACCTGCGGCACATCAAGGGGTTTCACCAAATAGCCCAGTGCACCCAGTTCGGCCGCTGCAACCACTGTGTCGGAGTCGTTATAGGCGGAAAGGAACAGGAAAGGAACACCCAGCGCGCCCTTCAACCATTGTGCGAATTCGATCCCGCTCATCCCGCCCAAGCGCATATCCAGCAAAGCCAGATCGGGATCATTTGTGGAGCAGAGTTGTATCGCCACTTCTCCGGAGTCGGCCTCCAGCACCTGATAGCCTGCCTCACGCAGCCCTCTGGCCAGTGTATGCAACACAAGACGGTCGTCCTCAACCAGTAAGATGGTTTCTCCCATAGTCAGTCCCAATAAGTAAGTCGTTTCCCGAGAAAGTTCCAAGAACCACGCAGGCCATGCAATTCGTTGCTCATGCCCTGTTTATCGTCACAGGCGGCGAAAGTCTTAGCTCTGCCGAGTAAATATCACCTCTACGCAACGCCAGGAGGTGGGCTGACTTTCGGGGCAGCAATGAGTTGACCAAAGCCAAGCCTTGCCCATCACCTGCTGCCTCTGGTCCAACTTCCTCGAAATGGTTGTCAATCGTGATCAGGGTGTCGTCCCTGTCCGTATCCAGCCTGATCTCCAGCCGGGTATTCGCTGCACGATGCTTGCAGGCATTGGTGACCAACTCGTTCAACACCAGGGCAATAGGAACAGCCTCGTCTTTGCTCAAGAACACCTTGCAGTGCAGATTGTTGCGGTAATTGACATTCCCTTCCGACGCATCAAGGATACCCTTCACCAGACCGTCCAGCTCCACCTCTTCCGCCAACGCATGCGCTTGCAGGCCATGGATGACGGCGATCGAATATATCCTCCTCACGACCACATCGGTCACTTCATTCATTTCCGGGTGGTCACTTGCATGCTGGCGCAACAAGCCCACCACGCCCTGCAAATTGTTCTTGATGCGGTGATGAACTTCGCGCACCAGCACATCACGCTGTTCCAGCACATCGGATATACGCTGGATCTCATACTCGACCCGGTCCGTGATGTCTTCGACGATCCCCATGATGTAGTTCTCTTGCGGGTTGCCGGATACCAGCCGCGTGGCGATGATGCGCCCCCAAAATGTCGAACCGTCACCACGCTGGTATTTCTTCTCGAATGCGTAAGACGGGAATTCCCCCTCCAGCAAATCATGTGACATTTGTTGTGTCGATTGCTGAAAATCCGGATGCGTCAAATCGGATATGGTCAGATCGCGCAACTCTTCCTGTGTGCACCCGAACATCCTGCAGTAGGCTGCATTCGCTGACACAATCTTCTGGTCTTGTTTCGCCATGGCGATACCGATGGGCGCATTCTCATACAGATGTCTGAATTTTTCTTCACTGTTGCGCAATTCCGTCTCGATTCGCTTGCGTTCGGATATGTCGCGCGCGAACACGGAAAAATAGCCGTCCCCGCGCTTCAGATATGACGTGCTGATCTCAATATCCACGATTTCTCCATTTTTTCGCCGGTGCTTTGTCTCGAAAACATCGCACCCGTGTTCAATCAGCTTACGCATATGTTCAGCCGTCTCGCCAGGAGTCTCATTTGCTTCCAGATCTGGAATGCGCATCGTCAGCAACTCCTGACGGGAGTAGCCGCTCATCCGGCAATAACTGTTGTTGACGTCCAACAGCTTTCCGGATGCATCGCACAGCCAATAACCATCCGATGTTCCCTCGATAGCCTGTCTTGTGATTTGCAGACTATCAATCGTTGAATCCAATCTTGACTGGTGGCGTTGCATTGCCATTACCGCAGAGCCAACGATGACCCCGTCGACCAGAAAAACCACATTCGACCAGAAAGCGGCATACAAAGAATGCAACGAGATCGCGTAGAAAGGCGGTATGAAGATGAACGTGGCCAGACACATCCCAATAAGGACGGAAAACAATCCCGGACCAAAACCACCGATGACGAAGGCCAGAGCGACCGCCGGAAAGAAGGTCAGATATTGCAGCCCGGCTTCCAGCGGGAATAAAGCAAGACGCACCAACAAGGCCAAGCCCATCAGCACGCTCACGAGCAGATAACTGAGCGCACCTCCCGCCTTCGGTGTGTGGCGCCTCCCCCACTCAATCACCTGCACCGTCCTATCCAAAGCTGCCAACTTGATCGTGTTCAATTCGACTGCACCTCGTGATGGTAATGACCAGAATGCGCGCGGGGAATTATGCCGCAGCCCTGCAAAACCGGTTGGGAAATTGTGGCCGTAGCTTGACTCGGATCGCCTGTATTTGATACCTTTCGCCACGTACGCAACCCAATCCCCGTTGCTTTAGTCTTTCTCGTCAGGGGGTTTTGTGTACGCGATTTGTTCCATCCTTTCAATAATGTCTCTCGAATCACTCGCACCTTGCCTGCGCTTGCGCGGCATTCCCGCGCACGAAATTGCTGTTCTGTTTGTTACGGGAAGGGGATGACGATGTCGGCCCGCTCCGCAAATGACCAGCCCCTTTCGATGGGGCTCGATACGCTCAAACTCTATCCCGGCGCTGTGATGCAGCTCCAAGCCCTGACTGATGGTGCACATGCACGTCACGAGGTGAGATATATCGGTTTCGTCAAAGACAAGAGCCTGCTCGTCACCCTTCCTTTTCTGGAAGGCAAAGGACTGTGGATGCAAGAAGGGCAAACCTTTGTTGTGCGCGGATTCAACGGTATCTATGCTTACGCCATCACCACGCAGGTGATCCGTGCACGCTCGCATCCTTTCCCCTACATACACTTTTCATGGCCCGTCAAAGTCGAATGCCAGGTTGTGCGCCACTCCTTGCGGGTGGCTGTCTCGCTGCCTGCCAAGGTGACTCTATCTGACGTCTCGCCAGTGGCCGTCACGATGTTGGACTTGAGTGTTTCCGGCGCCATGCTCGACTCCCCCGTAGAACTGGGTGCGGTTGGAGCTCACCCTAATATTGAGTTCGCCGTTGATTTCGAGGGTCGCACGATGGATCTGAACTTGCCCACAATCATTCACAACAGCAGCAAAAAACCGGATGGCTCAGGCTTCCATGTAGGCATTAAATTCGAGAACGTCAGCCAGAACGATGGCTTGATCCTGTTTTATTTCACCCACACGCAGGATCAAAAAACACGCTGATTGGGCAACGATAAGCTGATTCTGTTTTGTTTCACCCATATGCCGGACTAAAAAAACGGTGATGGAGTCAATTGGAGGATGTATGACACTTAGAAAAAAACGCTTCTGGTTCACCATGATCACGTCGGTAGTGATGATCGTGTTGTTCTCCATCATCACGATCCAGTCATTCAACTATTTCAGCCAAAACACCATTCGCGAACAGGCGCGTATGACGGCTGAAATGCTGCGTGTCTCCTTGACGGAACAGATGCGTACCGGCGTGATCTCTGAACGGGAGACTCTGTTCAAGCGCTTGCGCACCATCCCCGGATTGGTGGATGTCCGTGTCATGCGCGGTGAGCCTGTGATCCATCAGTACGGCGTGGGCACCGAGGGCGAGCAAACCAAACTCGACATGGAGAAACGCGTCATGGCGACCGGCCAATGGGAAGAGGCGTTCGTTCAGGAAAAAGATCATACGATCTATCGCATCACCATCCCTTACATCGCCACCAGTACCGGCACCCCCAATTGCCTGCAATGCCATAACGTGCCGGAGGGTTCCATCAACGGCGTGGTCACCCTGGGCTTCTCGCTGGACAGCATGCAGCGCACCGAACTGTTCGCGATTGCTCCGCTGATCCTTTTGCTGCTGGTGTTTGGTGTGTGCCTAGGTTACTTCCTCAAGAAGTTGTTCCAGCCCATGGTCACCACCGCCGAACAGCTGAAAACCGTGGTCGAGAACGCCGAGACCGGCGACTTCAGCGGCAGGATCACTGCCACCAGCACGGATGAGATCGGCGAAATCTCCACCCATACCAATATGCTGATGGAGGCTCTGGAGCAAAGCATAGGCAAGATCTCCAGCCGCATCCAGTCGCTGGGCGAACATGGCCGGCGCGAGGGTGACAAAAACAATCTGCTGGCGCACACCGTGCGCATCGTCGACGAGATGGTCGGCGCGACCCGCTTCAAACTGGCCGTGGAAAACGATTTGGATCTGGACGAGATATACGGGCGTCTGCGCCTGGTATTGCAGCAGCATTTCGGACTCAAGAATTTTTCCTATTATCAGGTGGACAATAACGGCAAACATCTGAAGCCGGTATTCGTCGAGGGACTGCTTCAGGAAAGCGAACTTTGGTGCGATCCGGAGATACTGATCAATCCTGAAGTGTGCCGCTGCAAACGGGTCGCCGCCTGTGTTTCCAGCGTGGATAATCCGCTTATCTGCAACCGTTTCTGCGGCAATGCCAAAGGCTTGGGTGAGATGGTGCACATGTGCATCCCCATGATGCTTTCCGGACATGTCGGCGGCATCTTGCAGATTGTCCTGAGCGAGGACGAGGTGGATCAATACACGGACATCGAGCAGACGGCGCAACTCTATCTGAACCAGGCCGCCCCCGTGATCGAAGCGCGCCAATTGATGCAATCGCTGAAGAACACCGCGATGCGCGACCCCATGACCGGACTGTATAACCGCCGCTTCATCGAGGATTACATCGAAAACCTGACGGCCGGCATCCTGCGCCAGAAGACCAATCTGGGCATATTGATGTGTGATGTGGACTTCTTCAAACAGGTGAATGACATCCATGGACACGATGTGGGCGATCAGGTCATCAAAGGCCTGGCAGAGATCCTCAAGAAGGCGGTGCGCACTTCGGATCTGGCGATCCGCTTCGGCGGCGAAGAGTTCCTAGTCTTGCTGCCGGATACCGACAGCGAAGGCTGCATGATTCTGGCTGAACGCATCCGTTTGGCGCTCAAGGAGAACGTCTTCCAGACTCCGCAAGGACCGCTCAAGAAGACCCTCTCTATCGGCATCTCCGTCTTCCCCAAAGATGGCAATGGTTTCTGGGAATGTGTGAAGTATTCCGATATCGCGCTTTACCATGCAAAAGAACACGGGCGTGACCAGTCTGTCCTGTTCGTTGAAGAGATGCGCAAAGATAAGGAGCAGTACTGAGACATGTGCCCCGCTCGACAAAGGATACGCAAGTGAGTTCATCACTGACATTCCAGTCCGCTGTCCCATTTCCACCGGCCGTGGCCAATACGCCGCGCCTGTTGGAGATATTGTACAAGCACAGCGATGAGGCCATCATCATCGCGGATGCCGATGCGCGCATCATCTCGGTCAATCCTGCTTTCACCCGTGCCAGCGGCTATGTTTTGGATGAGGTATACGGCAAGAATCCAAAGATGCTCTCGTCAGGGAAACATGATGCAGAGTTCTACCATCAGATGTGGTCGTCTATAACAACTTCCGGGTCGTGGGCCGGTGAGATCCTGGATAGGCACAAGGAAGGTCATCTGTATCCGAAATGGATGAAGATCATCGCGCTCAAGGATGATGCAGACCGGGTGACTCATTACATCTCCATTGCCACCGACATCAGCGCACGCAAGGAAGCCGAGGAGAGCATCGAATTTCTCGCTTACTACGATGTATTGACCGGGCTTCCCAACCGTACCTTGCTGCATGACCGCATCAAACAGCAGATATCTGCCGCACACCGCGACAAACAAAAATTCGCGGTGATGTTCCTGGATCTGGATCGTTTCAAATATGTGAACGATTCGATGGGACATGCCGTGGGGGATCAATTGCTCCAGGTCGTTGCATCACGCCTGCTTGAGAAAGTACGCGAAGGTGATACGGTGTCGCGCATCGGCGGTGATGAATTCGTGATCCTGTTGCGCGACACGGATGCGGAGGGCGCGGCGCACGTTGCACAAATTCTGCTGGATGAACTGTCCCTCCCCTGTGATCTGAACGGCATCCCCTTCCCGGTCCACGCGACTATCGGCATCAGCCTTTTTCCGGACAATGGTTCGGATATCGGCACCCTGTTAAAACAGGCCGATGCGGCGATGTATCGTGCCAAGGAGGAAGGACGCAACAATTTCCGCTTCTTCACGGACGAGATGAATACCCGCATCAATCGAATATTCTCCATGGAAAAAGACTTGCGCCTCGCAACGGAGCGCAAGGAGTTCTCCCTGTTCTTCCAACCGCAAATGGATATGACCAGCGGGAAGATATGCGGCGCGGAGGCACTGATCCGCTGGGACCATCCGGAAAAAGGCAGGATCTCCCCTGCCGAGTTCATTCCGGTAGCGGAAGAAACCGGGCAGATCATCGCCATCGGCGAATGGGTGTTGCGCACGGCATGCGGGAAGATCGCAGAATGGCGTCAACAGGGAATCCGGCCTTTCCCGGTAGCGGTCAACCTCTCACTGCGTCAACTGCTGCAACCCGATTTCGCGCAACTGGTTGCCGCCATGCTAGAAAGATACGGGCTGCTGCCCAATGAGCTGGAGTTGGAATTCACCGAAAGTATCCTGCTGAGCGAAGCATCCATCGCCTTGGATTTCATGACAAGCATGCGCAAGCTGGGGGTGCGTTTGTCCATCGACGATTTCGGCACCGGCTATTCCAGCCTGAGTTATCTCAAGAAAATGCCCGTACACAAACTCAAGATAGACCAATCGTTCATTCGCGACATCCATGCCGATCAGAATGACGAAGCCATCGTGCGTTCGATCATTGCTCTGGCGCGACATTTTAATTTGAGCGTCATCGCCGAAGGTATCGAGACACGCGAACAGCTGGATTTTTTGAAAAGACTGGGCTGCGACGAGATGCAGGGTTATTTTTATGCCCCCCCGCTGCCGGAGAACGAGTTCTTGAGATTTGTCAGGGATAACCATGCCGCAACTTCGTTGCGGCAGAGAGCCTGATCGGGAAAACGCAATGGAACGCACCATATTGTTAGTTGACGACGAAGAGAACATCACCGCTGCCTTGACCAGACTGCTGCGGCGGGATGGTTACAATATCCTACGCGCGAACAGCGGCCAGGAAGGCTTGGCCTTACTCGCGCAAAACCAGGTCGGAGTGATCATTGCCGACCAGCGCATGCCGGGAATGACCGGAACGGAGTTCCTGACCAAGGTGCGCGAACTCCATCCGGATACCGTGCGTATCGTGCTCAGCGGTTATACCGAACTGAATTCGGTGACCGATGCCATCAATCGCGGTGCCGTTTATAAGTTCCTCACCAAACCGTGGGAAGACGATCTTCTGCTGGCCAATGTGCAGGAAGCCTTCCAGCGGCACGAGATGAAAATCGAGAACGCGAGACTGACCCAAGAGCTACAGAAAGCGATCAGTGAACTGCGCTCCGTCAATCAGGAGCTTGAGCAACGGGTCGAATTCAAAACCAGTGAGATCATGCGCAACATGAAAGTGCTGCAGATCTCGCAGGAGATACTTGAACACCTGCCTGTCGCTGTCATCGGTATCGGCGAGGATGGCTGGATCGCTATCGCCAATCGAACCGCCCACCATGTGTTCTCGGCCGGGGGTAGCAAAGCATTGATCGGCGAAGCAGTTCGTGATGTTCTCCCGCCAGACTTGCTGAACTGGGCATTGTCGGGTGTCCATCCCGAAAACGAGGGAGCAAAACCGTTCTTCGTGGACGGGCACGAGATCGCGTGCAGATGCCGCTCTATGGGCGAATTCTCGCGCTCCAACGGGGTGCTGCTGATCATTGAAGCAGGCATGCAGACCGAGCTCTTTGAAAACTGGCTGGCTGTATCGCAGGGAGGAAAATCATGACCCTCAGCCAAAAGAACATCGTCGCCAAACTGCACCAGCTCCCCTCCCTGCCGTTGATCGTGCAGGAAGTGATCGCCAGTTTTAACGATGCCGATTTGGACACCGTGACGCTGGCCCACAAGATCGCGCAAGACCAGGGACTGAGTGCCAAAGTGTTGCGCGTGGCGAACTCCACATTTTATGGACTGCCGCGCAAGGTCGGCTCCGTCCAGGATGCGGTCATGGTGCTGGGGTTCGACACCGTGCGCTCTTTAGTTCTGTCGGCAGGCATGGTCCGCGCTTTCCCCCCCTCCCCCGACAGCTTGTTCGACCGCCAAGCCTATTGGCAACGCTGCTTCCGCGTGGCCGCCCTGTCCAAGGCGTTGGCAAAAGAATTGCGGCAGGTACAACAACTGGCATTCACCGCAGGCATGTTCTACGACATCGGTCAGTTGGTGCTGGATCTGTGTATCCCGCAACAATTCGCCGAGTTGTTGCAACGGCAAACGACCTCAGGATTGAGTCTGGCCGAACTCGAACGATCCGAGCTGGGTTTCGATCATGCAGACATCGGCGCGGAACTGATTCGGCTATGGAATTTCCCGCCAGAGATCGAACAGGTCGCGCGCTATTGGCAGCAACCGGAACTACAGACGAATTACGACCCGTTGGTATGCGTGGTGCACGCAGCGACATTATTGGAAAGCGGCGTAAGTGGTAAGGAACTGATGGCAAGGCTGTCGCAGACATGGTGCGGCCGCATGCAAATGACATGGGAACGCATCGAAGCGTGCCTGCCGAGTCCCGACCAGATGGAAGCATCTGCCAGTCTGACTCAGAACAGTTAGCAGATATGACAGCAACCCCGCAGGATGAAAAGCCGAGGAGGCATGTATGCCACTGGATCGCCTGAAACAACTGACCTGGATCTATGACCTGAATCGTCTGGGTCAGCAAGCCGTGGCAGCGGAAGATACCTCATCCGTGTATCAGCGCATCCTGCAACATATCGTGGACGGGTTCGAGGCTGAGAGCGGTTCGCTCGCGCTATTGGATCATCGCGAGAACTGTCTGACCATCGTTGCGGGTATCGACCTGCCGAACGGCGTCATCGGCAAGCGGGTCAATATGGGCGAAGGCGTGCTGGGCTGGGTGGCACAGGAAGGAACGCCACTATTGCTGAATGGCGATGCCTCCAGTGATCCGCGTTTTCAGCGTCACCGGGAGAAGCGCGGCAATGCATCGGCCAATTCGGCGATCTGTTGGCCGCTACGAATCGAAGAGAATACTGTCGGTGGCATCTCCGTCAATCGTTCGATCGACGGTGCCGTCAGCGTCAGTGGCCGGGAAGGACGTTCCCCATTTCAGGAAGCCGATGTGGAACAGGGATCGGTGCTGCTGGATATGGTGAGTCTGGCTTTGAGCAACATCCAATTGCATATCGAGCAGAAGCGGCGACTGGTGGAGTTGCAACAGTTGAACACCCAGTTGGAAGAAGCACAGAACCAACTGATGCAATCCGAGAAGATGGCTTCCATCGGCCAGTTGGCGGCGTCGGCTACGTCTATTCCAATCTGGGCACGCTGGAGAAATATGTGCAGGACACTTTCGGCCTGCTCGACTTGTATGAGCAAGCGGAAGGGGCGATTGGCGATAGCGAAGTGCGGGCGCAACTCAAGGCGGCCAGAGACAAGCTGGACATCGCCTTCCTGAAAGAAGACCTAGGCGCGCTGATGGAAGAATCGAAGGACGGCATCACGCGGGTCAAGAAGATCGTGCAGAACCTGAAGGATTTCTCGCATGTGGATAGCAGCGACGAGTGGCATTTCTCCGACCTGCACAACGGCATCGACAGCACGCTGAACATCGTCAACAACGAGATCAAGTACAAGGCGGATGTGGTCAAGGAGTACGG
>VBWD01000030.1 GCA_006218055.1 Gallionellaceae bacterium | reverse complement strand
GACATCATCATCACGACCGCATTGATCCCGGGCAAGCCCGCGCCGAGGCTAATTACCGCCGAGATGGTGAAGAGCATGAAGCCGGGTAGTGTCATCGTGGATATGGCGGCGGAGCGCGGCGGCAACTGTGAACTGACCGATGCAGGTAAAGCGGTGGTGAAACACGGCGTGACCATCGTTGGCTACAGCGATTTGAATAGTCGTTTGGCTAAACAATCTTCCACCCTGTATGGCACCAATCTGTTCCGCCTGACTGAGGAATTGTGCAAGACCAAGGACGGCATCATCAACGTCAATATGGAAGACGATGCGATCCGTGGTTTGACGGTGATCAAGAATGGCGAAGTCACTTGGCCAGCTCCTCCTATCAAAATGCCCGCTGCTAAACCTGCAGTAGCTAAGCCCGTCGCGGCACCCGCAGCGCATGGTCGCGGTGCAGGTGGTGCCCCCGCTTCGGCAGGCAAAACGGCGGCCATATTCGGCTTCGCCGCATTGTTGTTCCTGCTCATTGGCGCTTACGCGCCCGCTGCGTTCCTAGGGCACTTCACCGTGTTCGTGCTCGCGTGTTTCGTCGGTTACATGGTGGTGTGGAATGTCACGCCGGCATTGCATACGCCATTGATGAGTGTCACCAATGCGATCAGCAGCATCATCGCCATCGGTGCGCTGGTGCAAATCGCACCTCCGCTGGCATTTGGGCTTGATCGTCCAGATGCTTGGATACGTTGGTTGGCGGTGGTGGGTATCGCGCTGACTGCGGTCAATATGTTCGGCGGTTTCGCCGTTACTCGACGCATGCTGTCGATGTTCGGCGGTTTCGCCGTTACTCGACGCATGCTGTCGATGTTCCGCAAATAAGGATAAATGAATATGTCTGAAAGCTTGGCAACTGTTTCTTATATTGGCGCGATCATTCTCTTCATCCTGAGCTTGGGGGGGCTGTCCAATCCTGAGTCTTCGCGTCGTGGCAATCTCTACGGCATGATCGGTATGACCATCGCCGTGCTGGCCACCGTGTTCGGCCCGCGCGTCGCTATGGCGGGTATCCCTTGGATCATCGGTGCGATGGTGGTGGGCGGTAGCATCGGTCTGTATGCCGCACGCAAAGTGCAGATGACGCAGATGCCGGAACTGGTCGCGATGATGCACAGTTTGGTCGGTCTGGCCGCATGTCTGGTCGGTTTCGCCAATTACATCGACCCGATGGCGACATTGAATCTGTCCAGTGCTGAAAAAGCCATTCACGAGATCGAAGTCTATCTGGGTATCTTGATCGGTGCAGTGACCTTCTCCGGCTCCCTCATCGCCTTCGGCAAGCTGGCAGGAAAGATCGGCGGTAAGCCACTGTTGCTACCAGGCCGTCACTTCTTGAACCTGATCGGCCTGTTGATCGTCATCGTTTTTGGCTGGCAATTCCTGCATGCTGAAACCATCAGCGCAGGCATGTTCGCCTTGACCGTGATGACGGTGATCGCTCTGCTATTCGGGATGCACATGGTGCTGGCCATCGGCGGTGCCGATATGCCGGTGGTGGTGTCCATGCTGAACAGCTACTCCGGCTGGGCAGCGGCGGCGACAGGCTTCATGTTGAACAACGATCTGTTGATCGTCGTTGGTGCGCTAGTGGGATCGAGCGGCGCTATCCTTTCCTACATCATGTGTCGTGCGATGAACCGCAACTTCATCAGCGTCATTGCGGGTGGGTTCGGTACCGGCGGCGGCAAACCAGCACAGAAGGCGGACGGTGACGCACAACCCGCTGGAGAAGTCGTATCTATCAGTGCAGTCGATACGGCCGAGCTGTTGCGCGAAGCCAAGAGCGTGATCATCGTTCCTGGATACGGCATGGCCGTGGCGCAGGCGCAACACACGGTGTTTGAGATCACCCAGGTTCTACGTGAGAAGGGCGTCAACGTACGCTTCGCCCGGTCACATGAACGTGTTGCTGGCTGAAGCCAAAGTGCCTTACGACATCGTGATGGAGATGGATGAACTCAATGCGGACTTTCCTGATACCGATGTGGCCATCGTCATCGGCGCTAACGACATCGTGAATCCGGCTGCGCAGGAAGTACCTGATAGCCCGATCGCGGGTATGCCTGTGCTGGAAGTGTGGAAGGCCAAGACTTCTATCATGATGAAACGCAGCATGGCGACCGGCTATGCGGGTGTCGATAATCCACTGTTCTACAAAGAGAACAACCGCATGTTGTTCGGCGATGCCAAGAAGATGCTGGATGAGGTGTTAACTGCACTGAAAGCGTAAAGCAACTCGACGCAAGTCACAGAAGAGCCGCGCAAGCGGCTCTTTCTATTTGGAAGAAGCGTTTACTTGTTAATTTCATTATAAGTTTGTGATTGTTTCAAAATATGGATAGCGATTACGTAGTTCCTCAATGCTTATCTGATAGTCATAAAATAACGAAACAGCGTTTTTTGAGCGTACTGTCAGAGGGTTTGTAGTTAGTTGAATGCGCCCCAATCTACCTGCCTTTATCCCACCTACGATTTCCGTTGCTTCTTCATATGAAAGATCAAAAATTACGTATGGCGAGGCTGGATCAGCATAGCTAGCGGAGAACCTTGGGTCGACATCACCAATCAGTAGAAGGCGGTGGTAGCGTTTTCTCCCTAGCTCCCCAAAGACCTTGGTCCAAACCCAAGTCCTTATAGGGCGATTTTTAATGTTGCTAAGGAGAGATGAATACTTTACTTCGAAAAGCAATTGACCTGCGTATGATTCAAGGTCATGGCCTGCGCCATTTTTGGAGCGCTTTGCCTTTGTAAGCTTGGCTATCAATGATTCACCCTTCATTCCTTTTGCAATGGTTGGGTTGCTACGCAAGAATGCAACTTCATTTCGAAGTTGAAGATTTTCAGATTCCATCTGTTCTAGCTTTATTCTCAACTCTCGTGGGTTTAGCATTTTGTATTTGGCAGATATGAGCGTCATTGGGTATATGTAAATTCAAGAAAATGAGAGATTGTTGATGTCAATATCTTTGACCACATAAGAAGATTTTGCAATCTTGCTGTTGCCCGTACAATGCACGACCGCTATGAAGACCATCACCTTTCCCGACAGTCCCTATCTGCTGCACCTGCCGTTCGATCCGGCGGGGGATCAGCCCACGGCGATCGCACAGTTGGTGGAGGGCATCGAGGATGGTCTTGCCTATCAGACCTTGCTTGGTGTGACCGGCTCCGGCAAGACTTTCACCATCGCCAACGTCATCGCGCGCACCGGGCGGCCGGCCATCGTGATGGCGCCGAACAAGACGCTGGCGGCGCAGTTGTATTCAGAGCTGCGCGATTTCTTTCCCGACAACGCGGTGGAGTATTTCGTTTCTTACTACGATTACTACCAGCCGGAGGCTTACGTGCCGTCGCGCGATGTGTATATCGAGAAGGATTCCAGCATCAATGAGCAGATCGAGCAGATGCGTTTGTCTGCCACCAAATCCATGCTGGAGCGGCAGGATTGCATCATCGTAGCCACCGTGTCGGCTATCTACGGTATCGGTGATCCGGTGGATTACCACGGCATGATCTTGCATCTGCGTCAGAACGAGAAGATGGCGCAACGCGACGTTATCCAGCGCCTAGTGGCGATGCAATACGAGCGCAACGATGTGGATTTTGCGCGTGGTAACTTCCGCGTGCGCGGCGATGTGGTCGACATCTTCCCGGCGGAAAGTAGCGAGAACGCGGTGCGCGTCACCTTGTTCGATGACGAGGTGGAGTCCATTGCGTTGTTCGATCCACTCACGGGACACATCCAGACGCGCGTGCCGCGTTACACCGTCTACCCTGCGAGCCATTACGTCACACCGCGTGAGACGACTTTGCACGCCATCGAGACCATCAAGGTGGAGCTGGCAGAGCGCATCGCCTTCTACATCAAAGAAAATAAGTTGGTGGAAGCGCAACGCATCGAACAGCGTACACGCCACGATCTGGAGATGTTGGCCGAGATCGGCTTCACCAAAGGCATCGAGAACTACTCGCGACATCTGTCGGGTCGCCCGGACGGCGCCGCGCCACCAACGCTGTTGGACTATCTGCCACCCAATGCACTGATGATCCTCGACGAAAGCCACGTCACCATTCCGCAGATCGGCGCCATGTACAAGGGCGACAGGGCGCGCAAGGAGAATCTGGTCAACTACGGTTTCCGTCTCCCATCCGCACTGGATAATCGTCCGTTACGTTTCGACGAGTTCGAGAAGATCATGCGTCAATGCATCTTCGTTTCCGCCACACCCTCGGTGTATGAAGCCGAGCATACGGGGCAAGTGGTGGAGCAGTTGGTGCGGCCGACCGGATTGATCGACCCGATGATCGAAGTGCGGCCAGCTGCCAATCAGGTGGACGATCTAATGTCGGAAGTGAACCTGCGCACCTCAGTGGGTGAGCGGGTGCTGGTCACCACACTGACCAAACGTATGGCAGAAGATCTCACCGAGTATTTCTCCGAGCACGGTATCAAGGTGCGCTATTTGCACTCTGACATCGAGACGGTGGAGCGTGTGGAGATCATTCGCGATCTGCGCCTCGGCATGTTCGATGTGCTGGTCGGTATCAACTTGTTGCGCGAGGGGTTGGATATTCCTGAGGTGTCGCTGGTCGCGATCCTGGATGCGGACAAGGAAGGTTTCTTGCGTTCCGAACGCTCACTCATCCAGACCATCGGCCGTGCTGCGCGCCATCTGCACGGCACCGCAATCTTGTACGCAGACCGTATTACCAACTCCATGCGTAAGGCGATTGATGAAACGGATCGTCGTCGCACCAAACAAATCGCGCATAACGAAGCCAATGGCATCACCCCACAATCTGTGGTGAAGCGCATCAAAGACATCATCGACGGCGCATACGATGTGGATGCGGAACGTAAATCGCTGAAAGCTGCGCAGACGGAAGCGAAGTACCTGTCGATGAGCGCGAAAGATGTCTCGAAAGAAATCACGCGCTTGGAAAAAGAGATGCTGCAGGCTGCTAAAAACTTGGAATTCGAGAAGGCTGCGCAACTGCGTGACCAGTTGAAGAGGCTGCGTGAGAGTGTGTTCATTTCACCGCTGTAAGCTGATACGCCGACCACGAGTAAGTATTGGTAGATCACTCCACTGACAACTATTGACCTACGGGGAGCAATAATACGATGTCTCAAAGTTATGATGATTTGATAAGCGAAGCGCTATCCCGTGTGCGTGAAATATTCCCGTGGGATTTGCATGACCGATTGAACTCTCAAAACGAGGTGTTTTTGATTGATGTTAGAGAGCGCAGTGAATTCGCTGCATTGCATATCCCGAACTCAATCAATGTACCGCGGGGTATCTTGGAGCAATCATGTGAATGGAATTACGACGATACCCTACCTGAACTTGCGCGCAGTCGAGAACAGGATATCGTGGTGATATGCCGTTCTGGCAAACGCTCTGTATTGGCTGCCGATGTCATGTTAAAGATGGGTTTTACTAAAGTGATATCGCTTAAATTGGGTGTGAAAGGTTGGAATGATTCAGAATTCCCGATCCAAGATGGTGACGGCAAACCGTTGAATCCTGATCAGGGGGATGACTTGCTGGCCCCGCATCTGAGAAAAGAACAACGCGCTCCAAATTCGCTTGGATGAATCTTTCCCCGACGACGCTTATAAAATCCTGGAGGACTCGTCGAAAGTCAGTCGTGGTCCGCGTGGGAATAGTTTTGTTGCATCGCCATAACCAAGGTTGATCAGGAAGTTGGATCTGATCTTGGTTCCGCTGAAAAACTCGGCATCCACTTTCGTATTATCAAAACCCGACATCGGACCAACATCAAGCCCCAGTGCCCGCGCGGCTATGATGAGATAAGCACCTTGCAAGGTGGCATTGCGAAAGGCTGTGGTGTCGATCAGAGCTTGGTTACCTGCGAACCAAGCGCGGGCATCAGTATGCGGAAACAGCTGGGGGAGTTTTTCATAGAACTCGTGATCTTGCGCGACGATGACGGTGACGGGGGCTGTGCGTGTCTTTTCTTCATTGCCGGAAATCATGGCGGGTAGCAAGCGTTGCTTGGCGGAAGCACTTTTGATGAAAACTAGACGAGCAGGGCTAGCATTCGCGCTGGTAGGTGCCCATTTCATCAGATCATACAACTGTTTGATTAGCTCATCGCTTACGGGTTTTTCCTGCCATCCGTTGTGAGTGCGAGCGTTGCGAAAGAGGAGGTCTAGACTGCGATCGTCGAGTTGCATAGTGTCGTCCTATGGTTTGTTGAGTTAAACCGAATTCAAGCTTTCTTCATATCTCATTTATAAATGAAAAAGCCTCCGCCCAACAGTGCGGAGGCTTCCTAGTGATGATGCAGATCACTTCAACTTTTCAATGCCCAGCATCTTCATGATGCTGCCCTCATAGAAAGGTTCGGAGCTTCCTTTTTTCATCTTGCGGATGAAATACTTCTCGAACGCGACCTTGGCGAGATGTACCCATTTGCCTTCTGAGAACCAGTTCACGTTGCGTGGCGGTATCTGCGGGATTGCTACGAATGCGACACCGCTTTCACCGAAATCAGCCAGGCAGACCGCATTCCATGTGGCTTCACGGTCAGCAGGTTGGCCGGTGAGGTCGGCATGGATGTTGTACACGGTGGCGGTGACCATCGATTCGATCATGTAACCCGTTTTGGGTGTGCCGACGGGAATCGGTGTGGCTTCCACCGGAGGAATCGCAACACACACGCCTACCGCAAAGATGTTTTTGTATTTCTGATTGCGTTGATGCTTGTCCACAGTGACGAAGCCGCGTGCTTGGACCAGGCCATCGATACCAAATACAGCATCAACCCCCTTGAAGGCTGGCAACATCATGCTGTAGTTGAAAGGCAATTCATGCTTTCTTTTTTCGACGCCCATGTCGTCATGTTCCGTGACGAACATCTTGCCTGCCTCCACCTTGGTTACCTTGGCGTTGCAGATCCATTTGATACCTTTGTCACGCATACCGGATTCAAGGATGCCCTTGGAATCACCAACGCCGCCCAGACCCAAATGCCCGATGTAGGGCTCTGAAGTCACGAATGTCATTGGAACTTTGCTGCGCTGTTTGCGCCTGCGCAGATCGGTATCCATGATGAAGGCATATTCATAAGCAGGGCCGAAACAGGATGCGCCTTGTACCGCACCGACCACGATAGGCCCCGGATTCTTGCAGAAGTTTTCCCACTCATCGTGCGACTTCATGGCATGGTCTACATGGCACACGGAATAGGTGTGCCCGCCATGTGGTCCTAAACCTTCGACTTCATCAAAGGCCAATTTTGGACCAGTGGCGATCACCAGATAATCGTAGTTGAGTTCCTTGCCATCGTTCAATTCGAGTTTGTTCTGCTCGGGATGGACTCGCTTCACGCCAGTAGAGATGAAATCGATGCCTTTGCGCTCCAGGTAGCTGCGTACCGGGAACTCGATCTGTTTTCGCTCGCGCCACTTCACGCCGACCCAGGGGTTGGATGGGGTGAACTGGAAGTTCTCGCTATTCGATACGACAGTGACTTTGTGCTGCTTATCCAGCTTGTCGCGCATTTCGTAAGCGGCAGGCATGCCGCCGATCCCCGCTCCCATGATGACGATGTGTGCCATGCTTTCCCCTTAATTTTGATTGTTCGAAGAACTTCTGTCGGACTTGATCGGTTACCCAAAAACTTTGCCGACCTTGATGCTATCTTGGAAACAAGGCCGCACAAAATGTGCCTGTTTCGGAGGCGCTATTAAGCGGAATAGCGGCTGAGAGGTCTATAGCCATATCGGGGAGTGTGGATATAACCCCGATGGGGGGGTCAGCGAGAGTTGTTATCGTTACCGTTGGGGGATTCTTGTTCTTTGGTAAACAATACGGCAGCTTTCACGCGCGAGGATAGATTCAGCTTGTTCAGGATATGGCGCACGTGTTGCTTGACCGTGTCGTAGCTGATCTTGAGGGTCTGGGCGATCGCCTTGTTACTTTCGCCGCGTGATAGCAATTGCAAGATTTCCCGCTCGCGTTCGGTGAGCAGCTTCAGTGAATTCTTGGGTTCTTGCTCGGGTTGGTCGCCGCGCAACATCTCGATCAGCTTCAAGGTCATAGTAGGGGCAACGACCAATTCGCCTCCCGCGACACGACGGATCGCATCTACCACATCATCCGGTGCCATGTCTTTAAGTAGATACCCGCGCACACCCGCCCGAATGGCGTTCGTCAGATCGGTTTCGGAATCGCTCATGGTCAGCATCACAGCCGGGGTGGTTATGCCTTCGCTACGAAGCAACTGAAGCAAGGAGATGCCATCCAACGGTTTCATGCGCAGATCGACGATGAGTAGATCGGGTTTACCTTGCAGCAAGGTACGTAACTCTTCAATGTTGCCCGTTGTGCCCAGAACGGTGAAATCGTAGCAATTGGACAGTAACTCGCTCAACCCGCGCCGACATAGGCTTTGGTCATCAACCAAGACTACTTTCAGTTTGTCACTCATTTATTGCTCTCCAGTCCAACGGTGGTTCGGGAAAGAACAATTGTACCTGTGTTCCCAACCCCGCAGCACTTTTGACTTTGATCTCTCCACCGATGCGCTGTGCCCGTTCGCGCATGATCATCATTCCGTAATGGCCTTCAACAGGCGTAAAGGTAGTAGCGCCGACCCCATTATCTTCGATGGTGAAGATGTAATAACCGAAGCGCGCCTCAACAAACACGCGCGCGTGGCTTGCTCCTGAATGGCGGGCTATGTTGTTCAGCGCTTCGTGCACGATGTGAAACACTTGGATCTCATATTCGAGTGGCAATTCAAGATCGACCAACTTGTTGTGATATTCGAGCGTGATGTCATGCTGTTCGCTAAAGTCGCTAACCATCTCCTGCAAAGCGATAGAGATGCCTTCGTGGTTAAGGTCGCAACGAAAGTCGGCAATCAGTTCGCGAATATTCTTTTGGCCGATCTCCAACGCCTCGTCGATGTCGCGTACATATTTGGTGGACATCAACTCATTCCCAGAATGGACCGCTTCACCCAGTAAGCTCGTCCGCATCCGAGCATAGGTCAGCGTCTGCGCCAGAGAATCATGGATGTTGTTGGCGATCTCTTGCCTTGCGGCCAATCGCTCTAGACGGTTAGCTTCTCGATTGCTTCGCGCATGTTCTATGGTGGCGCACATCACGTCTGCAAAGGATGCGACCGTATTCATCATGCAGCTGGCACTGTCGTGCGGGATATCAAAAAATACGGTCAAGATGCCAAATGCAGTACCGGGTGAACTTGATGATTCCAAGGGGGCGACTACGCGTGATTGGAAACGGCAACTTGAATAGGGACAGTTTTGACGTGAGCTACATTCGCTGAGATCGGAGGCGTGGACGACATGATTTAGTGCGGCTTTGCCACTGACCTCGCAATCTAGGCCGACAAAATTCTCGGCCTCAGCTTGCAGTTCATCCGAGATCGCAGCGGAGCTGATGATCGTGAGTGACTGGCCATCTGGAGAGAGTAAGCGCACGACGCCAGCAGTCGCATTGACTGTGCCAATGATGATCTCAAGGAAGGTGCCCAGTAGGAGCTTCAACTCACCAGAGCGGGTTTCCGTAAATTCTTGTTCTAGACAAGCAGTCACTCCGCCGTCGCTGTCTGGCGGTGTGAACTCTGGCTCGCGAACCCAAGAGAATCCGGAATGAGGGGTTATTGTGATAGGCATCGATTTGCGGTGTTTCTAGTGGGCAATCACTAAACGATTTATCCTTCTTTAAGTTTAGTCGAAATGCCTAAAATATCAACAAAGGAAACGAGAAGTTCGGCGCACATCCCTTCGGGGTTATACCCTTACTCCCCCGATATGGCTATAGACACTGGGCGCATGGATTCTGCCTAATGCTCCCCAATCTCCATGATATAAGCAGGGTATGAAGATCTGCATCGTCTCCGATAGTCATGACCGCTCCGATCCACTTGTGGAGGCCATCGTAGAAGCGCAGGCCTGTGGTGCGCAAGCGGTCATCCATTGCGGTGATCTCATCGGCGTCAATACGCTACGCGCGTCTCTCAAATTCAATATTCCCATCCACGCAGTTCACGGCAACAACATTGGCGATGTCGCTGCGCTCTATCGCATGATGGCGAAGACCAATGGTTTGTTCACCTACTATGGCGAAGATGTTGCACTCGATCTGGGTGGGCGCAAGATATTTGTGACACATATGCCGCATCACGGCCAGGCTTTTGCATGTACTGGGGACTATGACTTGGTGTGTCACGGCCACAGTCATACTGCGCATATCGGCAAACAAAAGCACGTGCGGGACGGTGAATGCTGGCTGGTCAATCCCGGTTCGGTCGCGGGCATCGACACACTGGGTGTGAAAGCCATTCCCACTTGGATATTGGCCGACTTGGACAAGATGGATTTCGAGATACGCAAACTACCGGAAGTTCGCTGAACGCTCCCATCGCTACCCAACAGACCATACTCGTCACGCCTTGCCAGTCGTGTATTACTCCGAGCTGATGAGTGTGGCTTATGGCGGTGGTGCCAAGCAGTCTGGTTTGAATGGCCACATCATCCAGCCCAAGAAATGACAGGATATCGCCGACAAGAAATAAGAAGGTCTGTCTGACACCAGCGGCGCGGGTGTGGGGATATAATCCTGCAACCTGACATAGACCATTAGGAGAGCGACCATGCAGCACCTTACCCCCAAAGAAGCGTTTGACTTCCTGCAAGCCAACCCTGAAGCGGTATTCATCGACGTGCGTAGCGAGATGGAGTACATGTTCGTCGGTCATCCGCGCGGCTCGATTCATATTCCTTGGGTGGATGGTCCGGATTGGGAGATCGACCCCATGTTCGTCGCGCATGTGCGAAAAGCCTCTAGCGTCAACCGTCCTGTTGTGCTCATCTGCCGTTCCGGGCGTCGTTCTGCCGATGCAGGCGAGGCTTTGGAGAAGGCAGGCTTGAAGGATGTGTACAACGTCGCACACGGCTTCGAAGGTGATCTCGACGATACGCACCATCGCAACTCGCACAACGGTTGGCGCTTCGACGGACTGCCTTGGGCGCAGACTTGATCCTTGAATAGTTTTCGGCATTCCCGCGCAGGCGGGAATCCGGTTTTCAATAAACTGGATGCCAGTTCAAACTCGGCATGGCGGATGCACGAAAGACAACATGACCACCATTCCTGACTTCACCGACACAGAACAGAAGCGCATCGCCACCACCTTGTTCGAGCGTTACTGCAAAATCGTGCCTGTCCAGTTTTCGATAGCGGACTGCAACTCGGCGGCGATCAGGCGGATTTGAGTTAGATGCAATCCGGCCCGCGCGAGATCGTCACCCCCTTCCGTTCCATCCCGCTGGAAGTTCCCGAGGGGCTGAAGCACAACGAATTCTTCAATAGCACCGAGAACCTCAACGATTTGGTGAACAACAACGGTCTGTTGGTGAACTCGGAGAACCTGCTGCTGTATCGCAAGGCATTGGGGCACAGCACCGAGTTCGATTGCTCCATCATCTACAACACCTCCAAGACCATCCTTAACCCGCTGGGGCGCCCCGTGCGCCGCACGCAGGTGGCAGACAATGTGAAGCATGTATGGAACCGGATGAATCAGATCATCATCGACTACATGCTGGAGCAGTATCCCGACCCGGACCAGGCGCTGATCCTGGCGGGCGAAGCGAGCCTGGACGCGACCTGGCCGCTGACCTCGCCCGGCGTGCCCAGCATCCGCATGCTGCACAACCATTTCGTGGTGTTTCCGAAAGAGACCTTGCGCAATGCAAAATTGGCCGATGCAGCCAATCCCAACCTGACCGACGGCGGGCAACACAGCCTGTTCCAAGCCTATATGCGCGACGTGTATCGCGAGTTCTTCGACAAAGCCTTGGATTTGAAAATACTCAAACCCGCCAGCGAAGACGACGCCCGCATCGCACTCACCGGCTATCCGCAGGGCTTGCCTAGCTGGGAAGTGCAGGGCGGTGCAACAGCACTCAAAGACGTACATTTTTGGAAAGAGTACGACGAGGTATTGAAAGGATTCATCGACTTCTACCGCACTTTTTTCTCGCAAGTCTCCACGCACAACGCCCCCATGCTGCCGGATGTGTATTTCCCCGAGCAGGTGGAAAGCGCGCTGCTGTTCAACAACGACTTCATGAAGACCGCCAAGAAAGTGCGCGACCATTGCATCGTGGATGCGAAATACGCCAACGCCATCCGTTGGCAACCCGCTTTCAAGCAACTCATCTACCGCAACGATGCAGGCAAACTCATCGTCACCATTAGCCAGAACTCTATCGGCAATGCCATCACCGAACTGCTTGGCGTCGTGGTGAATCGCATTGCGGATGCCGATTCTTACGCCAAGCATGAACCCGCGTTGATAGCCCGTTTACTGGAGGTGCGCCGTCGCCTGATTGAGGCTGATCTGGGTGAGGCGATAGCGACGGCTTATTGGGACAAAGAATGAGGTCTGATTTAAGCGTTACTTACAGACTCGAAAAAAGCACGCTATGCAAAGCGTGCATACAAAGAAATAAATAAATCTAAATTTAGTAGCCGCACGACCGTTCAGGCTCGCGCGGCTGGTTGATTTCTCTAGGGCTTCTTGGGGGTGGTGTAGGGCACTTCTTTCTGGTGCGGTTCCCACGTGGTTTCATAGCCAACAAAAAACTGCCCCGGTACGATTTCTTTTTGACGGGTAGTTACGTGGAATGCGTGGCCATCCGGAATCTTGGGGCGGGTAAAAGGCTTCTTTTCATCACTCATGATCCTATCTCCTTAGATTGTAGAAAACGGGAGGTATGTATCCATCCAAGTATGTCGGCCCCTCCCATTTAGCCGATACAACTATACTATTTGCGCGTGTAATGTGCCTTCTTTGGAATCACATGCCGCACCCCCCCTTGGGGGTTCTCAACGTCCCCTTTGTAGCGGGGGATGACGTGAATATGGACATGGAAGATACTTTGCCCGGCCGCCAGTCCCACATTGATGCCGATGTTGTAGCCGTCCGGATGAAACTCTTCGTCGAGGCATTTTTTTTCCTCTTTTATGAGGCCCATGCATGCAGCGACTTCTTCCGGTGTCAGGTCGAAAAAGCTGGATACATGCCGACGCGGGATGACCAAGGTGTGCCCAGGACTCGCCGGGTAGGAGTCGCGCGCACTGAAAGCAAGTTCATGCTGTATCGATACCCCACGCGGATCTTTGCAGAACAGGCATGGATCATTGGGGTCTCTTTTCTTTTCTTGTGTGGCTTCAGACGACAACAGAACACCTCCTGTTCAATCTATACTTCATACTTCGACACAGCATCTTGTTAACGAGGAAACTATTTTGGCATCGAATAAAGGACGCGCTTACTTTGCACTGCTTGGCTATCATTTCAACCCCGACGACATCACACGTCTGCTTGGGATAGAACCCACCTCCGTCAATGCTGCCGGCGCATACAGCGGCCTGGATAAACCCGTGATCAGTTCATGGGAGTTATCAACGGAGACCAAACCCATTAAAGAAAAAATCGTTGAAGTCTGTAAAAGTCACAATCTGTCTCCAAGGTTGTGCGTGTCGCTGACTTTATCTATCGATAAAACTGAATCCAGTCCGGAAGTGGGGTTCGGTGCCAGAACCATCCGCTTCCTGGCGGATACAGGCTCATTCATCGACGTCGAATATAAACTTTCCGAGCGGATTTGATTTCAGTCCGCTCTCAACCAGCCTAGGTGCTCATCATTTGTAGTTGTGCTTGCGCCATTTTCTTCTGTTCCTCGCAATGCTTTAAACAGAGTGGCTGTAGCGCGTGCGGAAAACATTCCACGATCACCTCGAATTCATCCGCGATCTCCGCGAGTGCAGCGTCATTTGTCAATTGAGCCAGCACATTTTGTGCTGTCGCTTTGTTCACCCGGCAGATGACTGCCACATGGATAGGCAACTGTTGCTCCATGCTGACCGTCAATGCCTTTTCGTATGAATTGATCGCTTCTTTTAAGCGATCAGGGTTTCCTTCCGATTCGCCGAGATGATGCAGAGTGACGCCTCTATTGTTATGTGTGGCAGTCAGCTCTAATGCGTATTCATCTGCGTCGAGAACGGCTAGCGCATTTTTATAGGCAACAACAGACTTTTGGAATTGACGGTTGCCGTTAAGCAGTTTTCCGTACGCATGAAAAGTATCTCCAAGCTGATGCATCGTGTACATCCACTCTTCCGAATACTTGTCTCGCGTCCAAACCAGCATTGCATTGGTATAAGCATCTACAGCAACATTTAACGGCTTGGTAGCATCAAGTAGCCGACCAAGTGCTTGGTTCACCGTCCCCAAGTTATATTGCGTAGTGGCCCATTCCAAGGGGGATTTTTCCTGATTGAACTCATCTAAGGCTCGGTTAAAACACTGGATGGCCAGTTCAAATAAAGCTGCATCTCTCCGCTGCTGTCCCAGTGCCGCCAGAATGTTGCCGAGATTGTTCTGAGTCTCTGCCCAAGCCAGTGGCTCCTGAGTGCGATATTCGTCTGTCAGCGATCCCTCAAGTGCCTCACGCACACGCTCAAGAATATTGGAATTGAAACGATGCTGTTCAAAATTTCCCCGCGTGTAAAGAAAGTTATCCGCGACAGCCACCTGGGTGTTGGGCGTAGCGGCCTCAAGCCACTCATCACCCAGCTTGCATAAAGAATCAGCTAACGCTCGTTCTAACGCCTTGTTGCGAGGGTAAAGTAGGTAAGTCTGCGAGAGCTTCATTTATGCTTTGCCGAGAATTTCATTGATGTCTGGATCGGCGCCGACCGCTCCCCCAAGCTCGATCTCTTCCTCGGTCGCTTCACGTATAGACAAGACTTCCAGCATGAAAGTGACTGCTCTGCCGCAGAGTGGGTTATTGCCGTCGATCGTGAGTGTCTTGTCATCGAATCGGGTAACGATAAAGTTTCTGGGCTCACCTTTTTCATTTTCCATGGTGATGGTCATGCCGATCTCACGATATTCTTCTGGGACGTTTTCGATGTGATCGGTGAATACCAGTGATTCATCTCTCTCTCCGTATAACTTGGCAGTGTCTATGGGTACCTCGATGACGTCCCCGACTTTTTTGCCGTACAGTTCCTTGGTCACTTCTTCCGACATCACATCATTCACACCATGAACATATGCCAGCGGATAATCCACTGTGACCAATATGTCACCGGTTTTGTTATCGATAACCTTGTAATTCAGTTCGATGAATTTCTCGTCTTCAATCGTATCTGCCATGACTAGAGCATCCTGATAGTGATAAAGCTATATTTAGAACAGCGTAGCGCCGAAGATCCTGACTTTGTCCTTTTCATAACCCAGCACCAGTCTGCCCAGCCATTCACTATTATTTTTCTTGTTTATTACTTTGTATAGAACAGTGACATATTCTCCGCGGCGAATCATGCCTAGGTACGAATAATCTTCTGATAGGTTCTTTGCAAGGTCGCTTCTCGCGAATTGCTTACCCATTTCAACCTCGTTAGCACCCGCAATGAAAGAGCTCGAGAAATTACGCGTGAAAGCACCGTAGTTCCCTTCATTTGAGTACTTGATCAGATCGGCCCACATCGGGTGAGCCAACGCTAAGATCTCTTCATCTGTTTTTTCAATGATGTTCATAAAATAGTTCACCTACATGGATAAAAAAAGGACCAACAAAATATGCCGGTCCTTTCTAACAGACTAACCAGTGATAGCAAATACATTTTTGCGGGCTTGATTTTTCAAAACGCGTAAATCAAGCCCGCATCTGCTTAGTGGTGGTCGACTGGCGCCGTTTTCTCTACATCACCTACCAAGTGGTAGAGCGGTGCTTTTTCCATCGTGTACTCACCCGTCTTGGGGTCACGACGAGAAACTGTCAGCACGTGCCAGTTCTTGTCATCCAGCTTCATTACATCACCACGGTAATAGTAACCCGGCCAACGTGTCTCCTTACGGAACAGCGTATGCTGGAACACACTTTCAGAAGTCAGGAAACGATGCTTCAGCTCCCATGCACGCAGCAGTTCATGGATATCTGACGCAGCAACCTTTTCCAGATCTTCACCCAGAATCGCCATCTTCTTCAGACCGATGTTCAGGAGCTTGTCGTTGGTCATGTAGTTGACACCAAAACCGCCACAGTACTCATCCATCATCTTCTGCAAACGATCAAGGCCTTGTCTCGGATTGATGAAGTTAGGATTGACGGTACCGGCAACCACTTCATTGCTGTAGACACGGTAAGTTTCCAGAGGCTTGTAGATCTGTTCCCTACGGCGAGCGATCTGAGCGTCAGAGACACGGATGCCTTCTGCTTTGCCGTCATCGATGTATTTGCAGGCAGCCTTGGCAGCCAGACGACCTTCGGTGAAGGAGCCCGACGAGAAAGCGTGAGGTGTACCGCCTACCGCATCGCCTGCGCCGAACAGACCTTCGATGGTCGTCATGCGGTTATAGCCCCAGAAGTATTCCGGCGGAGACAGATCTTCCGGACCGGAACACCAGGCGCCGCAACCGGTGGCATGCGAACCCATCACATAAGGCTCGGAGGTGGTCAGCTCGGGATTCTCGTACTTGGGATCCACGTCTGTTGCTGCCCACAGCACGGCCTGACCGACGGTCATGCCCAGGAAGTTGTGCCAGCCGATCTCTTCCAGATGCGGGTCCTGGAAGGCTTCCATAGTCACCATGTGGATCGGGCCGCGACCGGCGTTCACCTCGTTGATGATTGCATGGTTGCGCAGGCAGGTCGGGATGGGACGATGCGTGCGGTGCGAGACTTCCGGATCCAGGTATTCCTTGCCCACCATCTGCTGCAGTGCCGGGAACCACTTGGACTCGTACTCTTCACCGTAGCCATTCTGTGTGTAGGTCTTGAGATGCAGGAAGTAGGCGCCGACCGGACCGTAACCATCCTTGAAGCGAGCCAGCACGATGCGGTTTTCCATTTGGGTCATCTTTGCACCGGCTTCGATCATCAGGCCATATGCAGAACCCGAAGACCACGGTGCGTACCAGACGCGACCCGCACCTTCACCGACGGAGCGCGGCTTGAAGATGTTGGAAGCGCCGCCGGCGCCGCAGATAACCGTCTTGGACTTGAATACGTGGTAGTTGCCTGTGCGTACATTGAAGCCTACTGCACCCGCGACGCGGTTCTCTTTGGAATCATCCATTAGCAGATGGGTTACGCAGACACGGTTGAATATCTTGTCTGCCGATTTCTTCGCCGCTTCAGCAACGATAGGCTTATAAGATTCACCATGAATCATGATCTGCCAACGTCCTTCACGCAGATACGAACCCTTCTTCTCGTTGCGCATGATGGGGAGGCCCCACTCTTCAAAGTTATGCACGGTGGAGTCTACGTGGCGCGCCATGTCAAACAGCAAGTCTTCACGCACCATCCCCATCAGGTCGATACGCGCATAGCGCACATGATCTTCGGGATTGTTCTCGCCAAAGCGTGTACCCATGTAACAGTTGATCGCATACAGGCCCTGGGCTACCGCACCCGAACGCATGATGTTTGCTTTTTCGGCGACGACGATCTTCTTGTCCTGCCCCCAATATCGTGCCTCGAATGCTGCACCCGTACCGCCCAGACCCGCACCGACAACCAGGATGTCGATATTGTCTTCAATAATTGTCGAGTAGCTCATCAGTATTGCACTCCCTCTTTGATTTCCAGGCCATTGGATTGCAGTGTGTGCAATCCACCGTCATCCATACGGATATATTTAGGCTCATTGAACAACAGTTGGCTGTCGCGCATCTCCTTGCTTGGAGCAGGCACGTCTGCGAGTTTCGGTGTCGCCGAGCCCCAAGGCTTGGTCGTGATAGGCGCCAGTAGCTCCATGTCTTTTTTGCCGTTACGGAACTTGATGCGCCACGCGATCGTGCCTTTATTTTCATCACGAATCACTCGAACGCTGTGTCCAAGTGGTGCAAAGTCGGCATAACCGCGTACATCAATGGCGTGGTGCGGGCAGGCTTTTACACAGGAATAGCACTCCCAGCACATACTCGGTTCGATGTTGTAAGCACGACGCAGCTTTTTATCGATGTGCATGATGTCGGATGGGCAGATGTCAACGCATTCTCCACAACCATCACAACGTGTCATATATACAAAGGTTGGCATAATTTGTTCCTCTATTTTTTATAGATAATTAGTCAAGTCGGTGTTAATAGTGGTTCGGTCTTTCAGCTTTGATGCAAAGCCCCATATTGGGCGGGTTCTTGCCCATATACGTTGGGATATCCGGAAACTTTCGCTGTACTTCAGGATCCGTCAAGTCATAGTCAGGAGGCAAATTCTCGCGAGAGCCATCGGCCACGGTGATTTTTTTCTGGTGGGCTGCAGCGGGCTTGAAGAACATGTGAGCAAATTTGGACCAATAAACTCCACCAAAGAGAACGGTGCTGGACAGGATGAACAAGGCAAAGAATACGCTTAATCCACCGCCGGTAAATGACCAGATCAATGCGAAAGTCGAGGTGGCAAGCAGCGAGAGAATGAACAAGTCCGCACGTTCGAAGCGAAACCAGGGAAGGCCTTCTGCCGATACATCAACGCGGATAAACAACCAGAACCAGTATCCACCCACAGCTAACATCAGTGCGCCGATGTGCCATAGTTGTGGCAGCAAGGTAGAGGTGGATTCAGGCGAGAAGACCATGATCGCGGTGGTCACTATAAAAATAATAGTTCCGTACATGGTCAACAGATGAGAGAGCCTGCGTCTTGGATTACTGAATTCGCCAGAAGTTAAGACTTCGTTCACCAGCACTGAAGCTGCAATCGACATTTTCTCTCCACTACTCACTGAGCGTTTTGCGCTCTTCTGCGCTTTTTTCGCATTTTCGAAAAAGTACTTCGCGCTCTTCTTGTGAAGCATGTCCAGTATCGTCCCGCCCACGACCAGCAGGACCATAAGAACGATATATCCCTGCATCATCGCGGGCGATATAACTTCTGAAAGTGTGACAAATGGGTTGCTCGAAAACATTAATTTCTCCTCAAAAATAAAATATTAATCACCCGATATCAGTCAATCTATCGCCCGTCGAAATTCACTTCCCTTTTTCATCGTTGTCTAACCCCGCGTAGTACTTGCGCAATATCTCCAGCACCTCGGGGCGGCTGAATTCGGCGGGAACTTCCGCACCTTCCGACAGCATCTTGCGCAACTGAGTACCGGATACTTGCAAGCGATCCGCATCGGTATGTGGACAGGTGCGGCCCGAGGCCATGCCGCCGCATTTGTAGCACCAGAACGAGATGTCGATCTTCATCGCTTCCGTCTCAAGTGCACCCTTGGGTATCTTGTCAAAGATGTGATGCGCATCGAACGGACCGTAGTAGCTACCGACTCCCGCATGATCGCGTCCCACGATCTGGTGTGAGCAGCCATAGTTCTGACGGAACAATGCATGCAACAAAGCTTCGCGTGGCCCAGCGTAACGCATATCGAGCGGATAGCCTGCTTGAACCACAGTCTTGGCGACGAAGTAATTCTTGGTCAGTGCGATGATGGCGTGCGTGCGCACCTCGGCCGGGATGTCGCCTGGTTTGAGATTGCCGAGCAACGAGTGGATGAGTACACCATCGCATACTTCGATAGCGACCTTAGCCAGATATTCGTGCGAGCGGTGCATCGGGTTGCGCGTTTGGAAGGCGGCGACTTTGCTCCAACCTAGTTCTTTGAAAAGTTCGCGTGTCTGTTTCGGCGTTTTGAACATGGCGCCGTATTTCTGTGGGAAACCGCCTTGCGACAGAACTTTCACCGTGCCGGAGAGATTCACTTCACCCTGCGCCATCACCATTTTCACGCCGGGGTGGGCAAGGTCGTTGGTGCCGAACACGCTGGCGCATTCATGCGCTTTGTCGATGCTGTATTTTTCGCTGACCTGCATGGTCGCCAAGATGCTGCCATCGTCAGGGTCGATCAGTGCGATGTGGCTGCCAAGCGAAATGGAGTCGGAAGAGGGCTTGTCGGTGGAGAGGGTGATGGGGATGGGCCAGAACAGGCCGTTGGTTAGGGTCATGCTGTCGCACACACCTTGCCAGTCGGCATGGTTCATGAACCCATCGAGTGGTGTGAAGCCACCGATGCCGAGCATGATGATGTCGCCTTTTTCGCGCGAACTTACCTTCACTTTTGGATAGGTGCGGGCACGTTGTACTTCAGCGATCAGATCTTCGCCCTCTAGTAACAAAGGCTTAAGATTGCCCCCGCCGTGCGGGTTTACCAATGCCATACTTGTCTCCCCGAATACTTTCGTATACTCATGGTTTTTCAAGTTCCGCACACTAGAGCATCACTCATGACTCTGCGATACCCCTCATGGGTTAAGGGGCACACCCCCCCTTACGGGTTATGCCTCAATCACTCATCACAGCTATGGCAGGGCTGGCGTGTGATACGCATACTTGCACCCCACAAAATCCGACCGAATTCGTAGGTCGGACGTGTCTCGATAAATACAATATAGCCACTATGTCATCCACCCCTTTGCACGACCCTTTCGCTCCGCCTGTCGCGGATGCCAAGACTGAGATCAAGAACACCACCTGCTATATGTGCGCTTGCCGCTGCGGCATTCGCGTGCATCTGCGCGACGGAGAGGTGCGTTACATCGACGGCAACCCGAATCACCCGCTGAACAACGGTGTGATCTGCGCCAAGGGTTCCTCCGGCATCATGAAGCAGTATTCGCCCGCGCGATTGACCAAACCATTGCGCCGCAAGCCGGGTGCCGAGCGCGGCAGCAGCGAGTTCGAAGAGATCAGCTGGGAAGAGACTTTCAGCCTCCTGTCCGAGCGCTTGGGCAAGATACGCGCGACCGATCCGAAGAAGTTCGCGCTGTTCACCGGACGCGATCAGATGCAGGCATTGACCGGTCTGTTCGCGCGCCAGTTCGGTGCACCCAACTACGCGGCACATGGCGGTTTCTGCTCGGTGAACATGGCCGCAGGCATGATCTACACCATCGGCGGTTCGTTCTGGGAATTCGGTGGTCCCGACCTCGAACGCTCCAAGCTGTTCATCATGATCGGCACGGCGGAAGACCATCACTCCAATCCGATGAAGATCGCCATCTCCAAGTTCAAGCGCGAGGGCGGACGTTTCATCTCCATCAATCCGGTGCGTACCGGTTATTCCGCCATCGCGGATGAGTGGGTGCCCATCCGTCCGGGTACCGACGGCGCATTGTTCCTCGCCATCATCCACGAGATCATCGCGCTCGGACTGTATGACCGCGACTTCTTGGTGCGCTACACCAACTCGGGGCAACTGGTGAACCTCGACGCCGCGCATGACGAATTTGGTATGTTCGTGCGTACCGAGGTGCCGGCAGAAGAGGGTTGCTACGACCCGCAGAACAAGCTGTGGTGGGATCGCAATACCAACAAGCCGGTGGTGACACATACCGAAGGTGCCGATCCGTTCTTGTTGGGCGAATTCAAATTGCCAGACGGTGTCGCGGTCAAACCCGCGTTTCAGTTATTGCAAGACCGTGTCAAGGATTACACGCCGGAGTGGGCGGAGCAGATCACCGGTATTCCAGCCGATACCATCAAGCGCCTAGCGCACGAGATGGGTATCACGGCGCGCGACCAGAAGATCGAACTACCGATCGCGTGGACGGATTCGTGGGGTAAAGAGCACACCAGTGTCACCGGCAACCCGGTGTCGTTCCACGCCATGCGCGGACTGGCTGCGCACTCCAATGGTTTCCAGACCATACGCGCTTTATCCATTCTGATGACGTTGTTGGGCACCATCGACCGTCCCGGTGGCTTCCGTCACAAGCCGCCGTTCCCGCGTCCTATCCCGCCTTGCGCACGTACGCCGAACGATCCGCGTGCCGTGCAACCGAACACGCCGCTGGATGGGATGGCATTGGGTTGGCCGTCTGATCCGGACGACCTGTTCGTCAATGCCGACGGCAGTCCGGTGCGACTCGACAAAGCGTTCTCGTGGGAGTATCCGTTGTCGGTGCACGGTCTGATGCACAACGCCATCACCAATGCGTGGCGCGGCGATCCCTACAAGATCGACACACTGCTGCTGTTCATGGCCAACATGGCATGGAACTCGACCATGAACACCACCGAGGTGCGCAAGATGCTCACCGACAAGGAGGAGAACGGCGAATACAAGATCCCGTTCCTGGTGGTGTGCGACGCCTTCCATTCGGAGACCACCGCGTTCGCCGATTTGATTTTGCCGGACACGACATATCTCGAGCGCCATGACGTGATGTCCATGCTGGATCGTCCTATCTCTGAATTCGATGGCCCAATCGATTCGGTGCGCATCCCGGTCGTGCCGCCGACGGGCGAATGCAAGCCGTTCCAGGAAGTGCTGATCGAACTGGGTACGCGCTTGAAGCTGCCCGCTTTCGTGACCAAAGAAGGCGAACGCAAGTACCGGGACTACCCAGACTTCATCGTCAACTGGGAGACCGCACCGGGTTCCGGCATCGGATTCCTGTCCGGCTGGCGCGGCAAGGGCGGTGAGAAGACGCTGCGCGGCGAACCGAACCCGAACCAGTGGGAGATGTACGCCAAGAACGATTGCATGCATCACTACAAGCTGCCGCGCTCTTACCAGTTCATGCGCAACTGGAACAAGGGTTATCTGGAATGGTCGCAGCGTAGCGGTATCACGCGCTATTCCGAACCTATCCTGATCCATTTGTACTCCGAGGTGTTGCAGAAGTTCCGTCTCGCTGCACAGGGCAAGAGCATCACACGCCAACCGCCCGCGCATCTGGCGAAGCGCATCGAGACCTTCTTCGATCCGCTGCCGTTCTACTACGAGCCGCTGGAGACGCAGACCACCGACAAGGCCAAGTATCCACTGTCCGCTCTGACGCAACGCCCGATGGCGATGTATCACTCATGGGATTCGCAGAACGCCTGGTTGCGCCAGATCCATGCGCACAATTATCTGTACGTGAATGCGAAGACCGCGAAGGATGCGGGCATCGCCGACGGCGATTGGATATGGTGCGAATCGCAGTGGGGCAAAGTGCGTTGCATGGCACGCTACAGCGAATCGGTGGAGCCGGGTACGGTGTGGACTTGGAACGCTATCGGCAAAGCGGCCGGTGCATGGAATCTGTCACCCGACGCCAACGAATCACAGCAGGGTTTCCTGCTCAATCATGTGATCTCGGAAGAATTGCCGCCACAAGCGGATGGCAAGCGTTTCTCCAACTCCGACCCTATCACCGGACAGGCTGCGTGGTATGACGTGCGTGTGCGCATCTACAAGGCGGAAGAGGGCGAGCCCGAACAGACCTCGCCACAATTCGAACCCATGAAGAAATACCCCGGCATGAAAGAACATCCGAAGTGGCTTGCCTACTTCGGTGGTGGCAAGAAGAAGGGCGGTGCGAAATGACCCAACTTGCGCTTGTTATTGACCTCAACGTCTGCGTCGGCT